>CAITHQ010000061.1 GCA_903892305.1 uncultured Alphaproteobacteria bacterium | reverse complement strand
CTGGTCGATGTGACTGACGCTGCGCCGGATTTGGACGTATGGCCGTTTGGCGTCGTGATCTTGGCCGCCTCCCTCCAAGCCCACCGATATCAGCTTCCCCTCGTTACCTTTGCGCGGGACCACCACGTCTGGCTCAATCAGATCCCGTCGCTGTCTATCTCCGTGTCCCTGACGGCGGCTGGCGATGAAGCCGAGGACCGAGCGGGCCTTGCAAAATGCGCTGAGGCTTTCAATGCGGAGACGAGTTGGACCCCGAAAGAAACCCTTCACGTGGCGGGCGCCTTCCGGTTCACGGAATATGACTTCTTCAAGAGCTGGGTGATGCGCCTGATCGCCAAGTCAAAGAAGGTCGAGGTGGATCCGCACCAGGATCTTGAGCTCACCGACTGGCGAGCCCTGTCGCGAGATCTAAAGGCCTTTCGAGCGGGGGTTTGAATAGCGGAAGGCGGTCCCCCGAAACCTGCAGGCCTAGAACACCGACGTCTCAACCTTGCTCGGCGGCAGGGGATCGGGGCCATACCGGTTGGGACCCTTGGTCCCCCGCGAGACGTTTTTGTAGAGCAGATAAAATCCGGCAAATGGGACGATGTTCAGCAAAAGCAGGAACCCTGACATGTCATGATCGTGCAGGCGTCGAACGCTGATTGAGAACAGCGAGGTTCCCACAAGGACTGAGCCAAACGTCATGAAGAGATAGGTGAAGGCTTCAAAGGCCGACGGAATGGCCAGGGACTGCTCAATCTGGCCGATTATCAAGATGAAGGCGAGGATGATCACATAGATGAAAATTCTGTGGGACCAGTACTCCATGCGCCGCGCTCGGCCGGTGAAGTTGAAGGTGTTGAGCACGCCGCTCTTCACGCCGCCGAAGAAATCCATTCCGCCCCCTGAGTGCCATGTCAGCCCTGATTGGGATTGTGGTTGAGGCGGAAGCATTGCTCAACCGGAAATCTATTTGACCGTCAGGAATTGATGTTCTTAATATGTTCCAGAAAATTCATTGCGGTGGAAGAGCTAGGGGGCTGATTATGGGGTTTTGGCGTCGGTTGTTTGGTGGGTCTTCTGAGATGGCTAAGGGAGACCAGATTTCACCGCGGGTCGCCGAAATCGTCGAAGAGCTTCAAAGCCGGAAGCAATTGTGTGTTCGGTTTGCTCCCGGCGAGAGTGGACGCTCCATGCTGGGCGGTGTTCCCAAAATCTCTACGGCTTGGCCAAGATTTCAGGGAAGACCTCTAAGTTGCGTCGCCCAGCTTGATCTCGAGGACGTCCAAGCCGCCGGAGGGCCTGATTGGTTGCCTCGCCGTGGGCGGCTCAACTTCTTCTACGAATGTGAACACGGCGGCTGGGGAATTGAGGCGGCCGACGCAGGCGGCGCGGTCGTAATCTACGAAGACGAGACGACGGGCCCGGCGTCGGAGCCTGAAGATCTCGCCCTCGACTACAGATTTTCGGCCTATCATGTGACGTTTAGGTCAGACGTTTCCTTCCCCGGCGTGGATCGCATTGAAATTGATTGGAAGGGCTTAAACCCGGCGTCTTCCTTCGCCCTAGAGAGCGCTGTGGAAGGTATGGCGGCGGCCGCGCCCACTCATCAGATTGGCGGATTTCCGACCGCGATCCAGAACGATGACATGGAGTTGGATTGTGTAAGGTGGGTCGGGGGCGATGTTCCCGACTGGAGACTATTGCTCCAGCTGGATACTGATCACGACGCTGGCATGATGTGGGGCGACACGGGGATGATTTATTTTTGGGTTCGGGAGCAGGATGCTCGAGCCGGAGACTTCTCGAAAATCTGGGTGACCTCGCAGTGCCATTAGCGTGATCGGAAAATTGAGCGTCTCGCATCAAGGGCGCAATAATCTCCCCCATCTCGGCCCTCCGTAGCAATCTCACGCAAGACTGTTGCGCGTGAGCCCCGGAATCTGTATTCAACCCCCCATGCACATCGCATCGCACCTCTTGCTCCTTGAGCTCCGGCTTAGCCGCCCCTGGGCGCCTCTTTAGGCTGCGTGACTTCGCGGCCGGGCGTTTCAGGGGATGACCCAAGAGCCCGACCTCAGTAAATAGCCCCGCGAAGCAAGAGAATTCCCATGATCCAATCTGTAGATGACGCCCAAGGTGTCCCTCCCGCACGTGACCCCAAAGATCGGGTCATCGTTTTCGACACCACAATGCGCGATGGCGAGCAGTCGCCAGGTGCCTCCATGTCCCTCGATGAGAAGCTGGAACTGTCCAAGATTCTCGAGGACATGCGGGTCGACGTCATCGAAGCTGGCTTCCCCATCGCCTCCAACGGCGATTTCGAAGCCGTTCACAAGATCGCTCAGATCGTCAGCGAGAGCACAGTCTGCGGCCTAGCCCGGGCCGGCATCGCCGACATTGAGCGCTGCGCCGAAGCCATCAGGCCCGCCAAGCGCGGCCGGATCCACACCTTCCTGTCCACCAGCCCGGTGCATATGAAGTGGAAGCTGCAGATGGAGCCGGATGCGGTGCTGGAGGCGGTGTCCCGCTCAGTCGCTCACGCCCGCAACCTGTGCGACGATATTGAATGGTCCGCTGAGGACGCTACCCGCACCGAGCGTGATTTCCTGCGCCGCTGCGTCGAGGCCGCCATCCGCGCCGGCGCCAAGACCATCAATATCCCCGACACGGTGGGCTATACCTATCCATCTGAATACGCTGACATCTTCCGCGACCTGATCGAGAACGTCCCGGGCGCGGACAGTGTGATCTTCTCCACCCACTGCCACAATGATCTAGGCTTGGCCGTGGCCAACAGCCTGTCAGGCCTTCAGGGTGGTGCCCGTCAGGTCGAGGTGGCGATCAACGGCATTGGCGAGCGGGCCGGCAATGCAGCCCTGGAAGAAGTGGTTATGGCCCTGCGGGTTCGCGGCGACCGCTTGGCCTTCTACACCGGGGTTGAGACCCAGCACATCACCCGAGCCAGCCGCTATGTCTCGGCCATTACCGGTTTCCCGGTGCAGTTCAACAAGGCCATTGTCGGCAAGAACGCCTTCGCCCACGAGGCCGGCATTCACCAGGATGGCATGCTGAAGAATGCCGAGACCTACGAGATCATGAAGCCCGAGGATGTGGGTCAGGGTGCCTCCAACCTGGTCATGGGCAAGCATGCCGGCCGGGCGGGCTTCCGCGAGAAGCTGAAGGAGCTCGGCTATGAGCTGGGCCAGAACGCATTGAACGAGGCCTTCCAGCGCTTTAAGGACTTGGCCGACAAAAAGAAGCATGTCTTTGACGACGACATTATCGCCCTGGTGGACGACGCCCTGGCCTCCGGCGCTGACCGGATCCAGGTCAAGCACCTGAAGGTCATTGCTGGCACTGAAGGCCCGCAGCAGGCCGACCTGACCGTCACTGTGGACGGGGTCGAAAAGTCGGCTTCCGCGACGGGTGACGGCCCGGTGGACGCGGTGTTCAATGCCATCCACAAGGTCGTGCCCCACGAGGCCATTCTGCGCCTCTTCCAGGTGCATGCGGTCACCGAGGGCACGGACGCCCAGGCCCAGGTCTCGGTCCGTCTGGAGGAAGAGGGCCGGATCGCTACGGGTCAGGCCGCTGACACCGACACCCTGACCGCATCTGCCAAGGCCTATGTGAACGCCCTGAACAACCTCTTCGCCCGCAAGGAAAAAACGGCACCCGACGCCCTGGCTAGCGGCTTCTAGCCCTGCTCTGGATCCTGCTGACGGCGGCGGCCGCGCCCCTCCAGGTGGCGCGGAACGTCTTTCAGCGGGGGCTGATTGGTGATGCAGGACCCTGGGGGGCAACCCTTGTGCGGTTCCTGTTTGGCTTGCCGTTTTCCATCCTCATCTTCAGCGTGGTGGCGGCCCTGACGCCCCTGGCCGCGCCCCATGTCTCGCCCCGGTTCTTGCTGGCCATTTCCGCCGGTGCTCTGGCGCAGATGGGGGCGACCGCCGCCCTGCTGGTGGCCATGCACAGGTCGGGCTTCGCGGTTGCCACCTTCATGCAGCAGGCTTCCCTACCGCTCGGGGCCATTGTCGGCTGGCTGGCCTTTGGCGACCGGATGGATGGTCTGCAGTGGCTGGGCCTTGCCGTGACAAGTCTCGGCCTGACCGTCCTGTCTTGGCCAAAGGTGGACGACGCCAAGGGGGCCTTGGTCGGTTCAGCCTTCGGCCTGGCCTCCGGCGCATGTTTTGCCGTTGCCCTGAACGGCTATCGGCAAGCGGGCCTAGCTCTCGACCACGCCCACCCCATCTACGCGGCGACGGCGGGTGTGGTGGTGGCGCAGACACTGCAGTCGATCCTGCTGGGCGGGACGCTGGCCGTGTTTAGGCCCTCGGCCCTGCGCGCCGTGGCGGCATCCTGGCGACCCTCTCTCGGCGCAGGGTTTTGCGGGGCCCTAGCCTCGGCCTTCTGGTTCTCGGCTTTGGCCATGGCACCGGCTGGGCCTGTGCGGGCCGTGGGGGTGCTAGAGGCCCCCATCGCCGCCGCCGCCGGTCGCCGCCTGTTTAAGGAAAAGTTGACCCTACGTCAGATGCTGGGCGGCGCGGCCACTGCAATTGGGGTGGTGATGACCGCTCTGGGGTGACATGCTGCCTCGGGGAGGACAGGTCATGACGGATTTCGATCTGGAAGGGCATGCCGCGCGGCTGGCCGCTGACGGCTATACCGTCATTGAGGACTTCCTCTCGCCGCACGCCCTGGCCGCTGCGAGGGCGGGGCTGGAGCGGCATCTGGGTGCCCATACCGGCCGCAACAATTTCGAGGGCTTCAGGACCGAGCGGGTCTACACCCTGGTGGCCCGGGGCAAGGTATTCGAGGATATTACCGAGGACCCCCGGCTTCTGGCCCTGCTGGATCGCTGGCTATTGCCCGGTTATCTGCTCACCGCCAGCCAGGGCATTTGTATCTATCCAGGCGAGACCGCCCAAGGCGTCCACATGGACGACAGCTTCTATCGCCTGCCGCGCCCCAGGGGGCCTGCCAGCCTGAGCGTCATCGTCGCCGTCGATGAATTTACCGCGATCAATGGGGCTTCTGAGGTTATTCCTGGCAGCCATGCCTGGGATCAGGCCCAGGTGGACGCCGTCATGGCCCGTGGCGCGGCGAAACTCCTGCAGCCTGTCATCATGCCGGCCGGCGGCGCCATCGTCTTTCAGGGCCAGCTTCTGCACCAGGGCGGCGCCAACCGCAGCGACGCCTCTCGGCTGGCCTTCACCAACCAGTACTGCCAGCCCTGGGGCCGGACCCAGGAGAACTTCTTCCTCGGCGTGCCGCAGGACAGGGTCCGGGCTATGTCCCCCCGCCTGCAGCGCCTGTTGGGCTATGACATCTGGCCGCCCTTCATGGGCCATGTGACGGCGTCACATCCGCGCAAGGCTCTTGACCCGGACTGGGTCCCGCCGGTGGTGGCTGATGAGCTGAAGGCTCAGACCTAGATCAGTATTCCGGCGTTCCGGAGCTGAAGTCAGGCGATTGTCGAAAGTTCGTCGAACCAGGCGCGCATGAGAGGCACCGCGTGAAGCGCGGACTCCCCATGGGTGAAGGGGCCTAGTGGAATGGCCTCGACATTACCCCCGCGGCGGCGCCCGGCCTCAGCGAAGGCGAGCGAATCCTGCGGTGAGACGTCCACGTCACTGTCGCCGAAATAGGCGCGAAAGGGGGATTTCGGCGTCCAGTCGTGGGCTTGATTGGCGCGCGCGGCGTCAAGAAACCAATGCTTTCCGTCCGTAGCCTGCGCCTCAAGAAAGTCTGGCCTGAACATGTCTCGGGGATTGCGCGGCAAGAGCTTCAGAACATCAGCTCCATGAGATCCGTCGAGGGCCAGACCAATGACCTTCGTCGCGGGCTCAGTCAGCAGTGTCTCCAACGGGTGATCGTAGAAGGTCGCCCAGGACTGAGCCGCAAGGCCCAGATAGACGGACGAGCCGGGCGATCCTCCACGGAGGGCGAAAGGAATTGAAATTCCTGCAAGGTCATAGGCGCCGGCGACCGCCGCTGTCGCCTTGACGCGCAGGGGCGGCCTTTCTGCGGTCTCCAAAGCCCGGTGCACGACGGCCGCGTCATGACCGCCCTGGGAAAAGCCCGCCACAAAGAGGTCACGCATAGGCTCTTTCAGAAGCCCGCCCAGTCCGCGCACAGCGATTTCCAGTAGGTCAAATGTGACGGGTAGGGTGCTAGGATTGTAAAGGTAGGCTTGGGGCGAACGGGATACCCCAAGACCAATCAGGTCTGGGGCAATCACGGCGTACCCACCGCCTGCAAAAGCGGCTGAAATCGCAACGCCTTCTTGAAGGCTGGGCGTTGAAATAGATTTTGATCTATCGGGATTGGTGCCGTGCATCCAAAGAACAAGTCCTCGCGGCGGCCTGCCATTTGGAATGCTTACTAGCGCTGAGACCAGCACAGGCTTGCCGTTTGTGGTTGACCAGTAGGTCAGTCGATAGGGCGTAAAGCCATTCTGCACCGGAATGGCTGGCGCGACCCTGGCAAGGGCCAAAACTGTGCGGTTCAGGAAAGCAGGGTACCATCCAAGGCGGCGGATGGATGCGATTGTTCCGGGGGAGCGAGGAGAGGTAACCAATTGGCTGACTTTCGGTTGCTCGGAGCAGGCACTGAGAAGGGCTGTGCCTGAAGCCCCGATAAGTCCGCTGACGATAGCTCGACGTCCGACACTACTGGTCAGGGGGTTCTGAAACTCACGGTCCACAAAAGGCTCCATTTTACAGATAACAGATTAGGCGGCTGCGTCTGATGGTCAACCGACCTCCAGACTCACTGCGACCTGCTGCGCGACAGAGCTCAGAGTTTGCTAACTAAAACCCAGAAGTCTGGGCGTCGAAGAAGTCCTCGGGGTCTTCGACCTCAACCAGCTTGCCCTTGCGGATTTCCAGAAAGCGGTTGGCGGCGGTGCGGGTGAAATAGCGGTCGTGGCTTACGAACAGGCAGGCGACCTCGGCCCGTTCCAGCTCGGCCTCAAGATCCTCCTGGCCTTCAATGTCCAGATGGTTGGTGGGCTCGTCCAGCAGGTAGAGGTTGGGCTTGGCCAGTTTCAGCTGCAGGAAGACCAGCCGCGCCCGCTCCCCATGGCTGAGATTGCCAATGGGCCCCGTGACCCGGACGGCGGGAAAGCCCGCCTTGGCCAGCAGGGCCATGCCGTCCTTGAGGCTGACATCCTCGGCCTGGCGCACATAGTCGATCAGACTGACCTTGAGGGGCAGGTGCGCCATGCGCTGATCGAAATAGACCATACGACACTGGGGATTGAACCGGATGGCCGCGGCCTTGTCATAGTGCTGGGCCTCGGGGTCGAAGGCGTCGCGCAGGGCGTTCAGCAGGGTGGACTTGCCCGAGCCATTGATCCCCAGCAAGGCGATGCGGTCCCCAGCACCAACGGTCAGACGTTCCACCTTGAACAGGGTGCGGCCTCCCCCAGGGACCATGACGGAATAGTTCTCAAGGCGCAGGACCGCCTTGGCACCGATGTCGCCATTGTGCAGGTCTAGGGCCCGGGCCTTGGGAACATAGACCTGGGTCTTTTCCGTCTCGATCCGGTCAATGCGTTTTTCCGTCGCCTTGGCCCGCTTGTCGAACTTGTCGTTCTTGATGCCCCAGACCCGGTAGCGGGCGGCAACCTTCTGCAGGCGCTCGATCTCCTTTTCCTCAACGCGACGGCGTCCGGCGTCGGCGGCGTCCCTCTGCAGGAGCGCCTGTCTGGCCTCGACGAAGGGAACGCTGAAGCTGTGGGCACCATCCCGTCTTAGGAACAGGGTCCGGCGAGTGGCCCTCTGCAAGAAGGCCCGGTCATGGCTGACGATCAGCATGGGCAGGCGGGTTTCAGTATCCAGCCAGGACTCCAGGGTGTTGATATTGCCAAGGTCTAGGTGGTTGGTTGGCTCATCGAGGATCAGCAGGTCGGGGTCTGACAGCCGGGCTGCCGCGGCGATCAGCAGCAACCGCTGCCAGCCACCGCTCAAGGACCCGAATGTCTGTTCGGCTGTCTCGTAGGCCATGCCGATCTCATCGAGCATGACGTCAACCTTCCAGGACTCCGAGCCGTCATCCTGGGGAAGGGCCTTTTCCAGCACTTGACGGACGGCAAGCTCGCCGAGGCCTTCAGGGATATCCTGGGGCACATAGCCGACCTTCAGCCCCCGGGACTTGATGATCTTGCCATCGATCAGGGTGAGTTCCCCCAGCAGGCACTTGAGCAGGGTAGACTTACCAGCGCCGTTCTTGCCAACCAGGGCTGTGCGCGCCTCGTCTAACTGGAAAGTCAGACCGGAAAATACCTGGGTCGATCCATAGGAAAACTCTGCATTTTCAACACCTAAAACTGCCTGCCGAGACATGCCTTATGCTTCCGATCGCCAAAATTCAGCGTGCTTCTAAGCCGTAAACCCTACGGAAGATGCACTGACTGAAAGTCAATTGACGCAACTCTCTGTAGCGTCAAATCTGCCCCCGTCTCTCTTTCGCGCCCCGAGACAATTTGCCATTAAAGAATAGCCTTGAATTCAACGCATTGGCAGGGCACACGAGCGCACTCTTGCACGTGGGAATTGGAGTCACTTCGAGTCTTGTGGTCATGGCCCAAATGGGGTCCGACATGGGATGAGGAAGGGCTGCAGTTTCCATCTACGATCCCCTAAGGGCCATCATGATTTCGTCCCTCTTCGGCGCCATCTCGAACGACATCGCCATAGACCTTGGCACCGCCAACACCCTGATTTACATGAAGGGTAAGGGCATTGTGCTGAATGAGCCGTCGGTGGTTGCCCTGCGCAATGTTGGCGGTCGCAAGATCGTCCACGCCGTGGGCGTCGATGCCAAGCAGATGCTGGGCAGAACACCTGGTCACATGGAAGCCATCCGCCCTCTTCGCGACGGTGTCATCGCCGACTTCGAAGTGGCCGAAGAAATGATCAAGTACTTCATTCGCAAGGTCCATAACCGTAAGGGCTTCGTGAACCCCAAGATCGTGGTCTGCGTACCCTTTGGTGCGACTGCCGTGGAACGCCGGGCGATCAATGACAGCTGCCTGAACGCTGGAGGACGGCGGGTAGGGCTGATCGATGAGCCCATGGCTGCGGCTATCGGTGCGGGCCTGCCTATTCACGAACCGACCGGCTCCATGGTCGTCGACATCGGTGGCGGCACGACGGAAGTCGCGGTTCTGTCCCTGTCGGGTATTGTCTATTCCCGCTCAGTTCGTGTCGGCGGCGACAAGATGGACGAAGCCATTATTTCGTACATGCGGCGGAACCATAACCTCCTAATCGGCGAAACCACGGCGGAGCGGATTAAGAAGGAAATCGGCACGGCGCGGGCTCCGGCTGAGGGCGATGGGCTTTCCATCGAGGTCAAGGGCCGTGATCTGATGCAGGGGGTTCCGAGGGAAGTGCGCGTGTCCGAGCGTCAGGCCGCCGATGCTCTCGCTGAGCCTGTGGGTCAGATCATTGAGGCTGTGAAGATCGCCCTGGAAGCCACGCCGCCGGAACTGGCCTCCGACATTGCTGATAAGGGCATTATGCTCACCGGTGGTGGGGCTCTATTGCGCGGCCTGGACGTTGAAATCCGCGACCATACCGGCCTGCCGGTGACAGTCGCCGACGATCCTCTGTCCTGTGTGGCCCTAGGGTGCGGCAAGGTGCTCGAGCATCCAAAGTGGATGAAGGGTGTCATGGAAAACACCTTTGCATAGGCTATAGTCCGGGCGACTGCCCGTGAAGATACGAGGTCTCCTTGGCGCTACGCGATAGCCCTTTCAATGAAATGAGGTTGCCGCTGTTGCTTAGCGCTGCGGTCGCGCTGATCATTGCCCTGGTTGTCGGCGTGACTATGCTGTTTTCAGACCGCCGGGAAACCATTCAGACCCAGGCCTATGGCGTTACCCGCACTATGGGCGACCATGTGGTCGCGCCGGTATCGAGTTGGATCACGGCACCCTCGCGCTGGGGACAAAGTGCGATCAGCGCCGTTCAACAGTATTTCTTCGCAGTGTCCGAAAATCGGCGTCTTCGTGCTGAGCTGAGCGTGGCTCGCTCCTGGCGGACCACGGCCATCGCCCTTCAGGATACCAATGAGCGTTACCGCGCCCTGCTAGGTCTTAAGGTCAATCCGCCCATTGCGATGGTGTCTGGTTTGGCCGTGGCAGACTCCAGAGGTCCCTTCGCCAATTCTAGATTGGTGAATATCGGCTCCGAGAAAAAGGTCGAAGTCGGCAATCCCGTTATGAATGAGAACGGTCTGGTTGGCCGGGTGGTCGGAGTCGCCGAAGGTGTCAGCCGGGTCCTGCTCCTGACAGATGTGACATCGCGAACACCCGTTCTGTTAGACCGGACAGATTCTCGCGCCATTCTCGCCGGTGATGGCGGGCCTAATCCCCGGTTAGATTATATGCGGGGGCCTGATCCCGTGAAGGAAAACGACCTCGTTTTGACCTCAGGCGACGGCGGCGTCTTACCGCGCGGGATACCGGTCGGACACGCTGTGAAAGGTCTTGATGGTCGTTGGCGCGTAGTCCTGTTGGCCGACGATGGTGCTATCGACTTTGTTCGGATCCTCTTGTTCAAAGATTTCAGACAGCTGGCCAATACGCCCAGGCTCAACGAACTTCCAGCGCCGGCGCCTACTGCCACAGCTCCATCATCTGTGACCTCAGCACCCGTGGCGCGGCCTGCAGCAAATCCAAACCCTCAAAGTCCCGTGGCCCCGACGGCTTCGAAATCAGGTCCCAACAGACCTGAAGCCAAATCGGTTCAGCAAGCTAAGACCCAGGCGACGGCATCAGTTACGAAGCCCGCGCAGCCAAGGCCCAGCGCACCAAAGCCAACCCCGGCCCGGCCCGTTGCAGTTTCGAAGCCTGTGGCAGTCCCCCAGGCAACACCCCCAAGTGATGCGGGGGACATACCCCATTGAGCATGACCCTGGCGCAGCCCTTGACACCGGTCCGCTGGATTCTCATCCCAGCGCTCCAAGTGATCATGACGACTTGGCTTTTCACCATGCCTTATCGGGTTTTTGGATTTCAGCCGCCAGAGCCGGTCTTCGCTATGGTGACGGCATTCGCTTGGGCTGTGATCCGGCCTTCCGTACTCGCGCCATTTTGTCTCCTGCTGATGGGTATTGGCATGGATCTGATTTGGGGCTCGCCTCTTGGCCTTTGGGCGGTTTCGCTCCTGGTCTCCTACGGCGCGGTGCTTTTGGTTCGAAATATTTTGATCGGTCAGCAATTGCCGATCCTCTGGTTGGCCTTTGGAGTTGCCTGCGCGCTTGCAGAGCTGCTTGGGGTCCTGATCACACAGGTGGTTTCGCACGTCACGCCGCGGGCCCTAGGGGTCATTTCTCAATGGGGGGTGACGATTGCCGTTTACCCCTGGGCGCACAGGTTGATCGAGCGCTTTGACGACGCCGATGTTCGGTTCAGATAGGTCGACATGAGCGAGCCTTCGATCTTTTTTTCCGAGGTTAATGAGCGCCAGGGGGTCTTCCACCGTCGGGCCTTCCTATTCGGCGGATTGGCCGGAGCAGGGCTCGCTGCACTCGGCGGTCGGTTGGCCTATCTTCAGCTGCTGGAAGCCTCGCGGTACCAAAAGTTATCAGTGTCCAACCAGTTCAACTTCCGCCTCACCCCGCCCCCGCGGGGGGTGATTGTGGATCGCAATGGGATTGTCCTGGCGACCAATCGGCCCAACTTCCGGCTGATGATGTCGCGGGACGACACGGATAAACCCTATGAGACGATCAAGACCTTGGCGCAGTTTGTGCCCTTGGATGAAGCCCGCCAGGCGCGCTTAGCCCGGGATCTCAAACAGGCGCCGCGAGGGACGCCCATCCCCGTCATGGAGGATCTGACCTGGGAGCAGTTTTCGTCCATCAATGTCCGCGCCCCGGCCTTACCAGGGGTCACCGCCGACATGGGCGAGGTACGGGTCTATCCCCATGGGGGAGCCTTCGCCCACGTGATTGGCTATGTTGCTAAGGTCAATAAGACAGACCTCTCGTCGACCGGACCGAATTCCGAACAAATCATGCTCCACCCCGGCTTCCGGATTGGTCGTCAAGGTGTGGAGAAAGCTTTTGACCTTGAGCTGCGTGGCCGGCCTGGAGCCCAGAAGGTCGAAGTCGACGCCCGCGGGCGTGAAGTCCGTCAGATGTCGGGCGGCGACATCCCATCTCTACCGGGTAAAGAGATCAAGCTGACACTGGACGCTGACATCCAGACCCGCGCCATGGAAGTTTTCGGCGATGAAAGTGGCGCCGCTGTGATGATGGACTGCCGTAGCGGTGACATACTTTGCTTGTATTCTGCTCCCAGTTTTGACGCCAATAAGTTCGTCAGGGGCCTCAGTGGCCCCGAATACCGCGCCCTGTCTCAGTATGATCGCAAACCTCTTTTCAATAAGGCGCTGACGGCAACCTATCCGCCGGGATCGACCTTTAAGACCATGGTGGCGCTGGCCGCATTGGAGGCGGGGATTGATCCGGCCCAAACCCGATTTTGCAACGGAGCCTGGGCATGGGGTGGGCGCGTCTGGCACTGTGACAAGCACCATGGCGTCATGAACATGCACAGTGCAATCGTGACATCCTGCGATATCTATTTCTATCAGACCGCCTTGGATCTGGGACCTGATAAGATCGCCAAAGTGGCCAGGAGTTTTGGCCTCGGTCAGATTTTCGATATTGGCATTCCAGGCCAAAAGCCCGGCCTTGTCCCCGACCCAGCCTATAAGCGCCGCACCTTTAAGCGAGACCCTGCTTGGCACCCAGGCGAGACCCCCAGCATGGGCATTGGCCAGGGCTATACCAACGTTAACGCACTTCAGCTCTGCGTCATGGTTGCGAGACTGGCCAATGGGAATAAAGCCTTGCACCCCCGTCTGATTGAATCCATCGGCGGCATTCAGCAGCCCTCCGGGGCCGCTGCTGCTGAATTACCCTTCGCCAAGGAACACATCGCCTTTGTTCGAGAGGCCATGGCCTCAGTTACCGAAACGGGTACGGCGGCTGCGACAGCCCAACTTGGCTTGGGACCACTCAAGATGGCTGGCAAGACCGGCACTGCCCAGTCTCACACCTATCGCGATGGCGAACGTACCTCCACGAGCCTTGCTTGGGCGCTCAAGGATCACGCTTGGTTTGTGGCCTTCGCGCCCTATGACGATCCACGGTATGCCATCAGCGTCCTGGTCGAACATGGCGGTTTCGGTGCTGCGGCTGCCGCGCCCCGCGCCCGGGAGATTATGCGTGTCGCTCTGCTGAAGGATCCGGACCTGCGGTCGCGCATTGAGCAGCCGACCCCCATGCCCGATATTCCAGACCAGCCTGCTGACGGTGCCGCGCCGGAAGATCCAACACCAATTTCTCAAGCTCCATCCTCACCCACATCTCGTCCCGCGGCGACCCAATGACTGTCAGCGCCCTAACCCGCCCCGG
>CAITHQ010000060.1 GCA_903892305.1 uncultured Alphaproteobacteria bacterium | reverse complement strand
CCATGGCACGCGCAGTGTTTCCTGGCATCCCTCACCACGGAGCCACGGTGACACCGTGCGAAATGACCATCCTCGAAATGGACCCTAAGCTGCGTCGATCTCTTTAGTTTCGTACAGTGCCACCGCAACCCTGGCCGACGCCCTGGGAACAACAGAGCACCACCTGCCCCGGGCGGAGGACTGAAGCCTTCCGCACGCAGGACCCTCACAGAAATCCTCACCGCCCCCATGGCGTCGGCGCCCGGACGCGCCTATCTCGGGCCCACCATTCAAAGGAGTCTTCCGTGTCCCTGTCCCTTTACGACGCTTCTATTCCCGTCTTCCTGCATTTCCTGCGCAACCTCACCACCTTCCTCGACAAGTCCGAGGCCCATGCGGCCGCCAATGGCCTGGAGCTTTCGACCTTCACCGAGGCCCGGCTGGTCGAGGACATGCATCCCCTGACCCGCCAGATCCAGATCGCCAGCGATGGTGCCAAGGGCGGCGCAGCCCGTCTGGCCGGTGTGGATGCCCCCAGCTTTCCCGATGTGGAAACCACCTTCCCTGAGCTGAAGGAACGCCTAGCCAAGACCATCGCCTTCCTGGAAACCATCAAGCCAGAACAGGTGAACGGCAAGGAAGATGCCGTGATCGAGATGAAGTTCCCGGGCCAGACCCTGACCTTCACCGGCCAGACCTTCCTGCTGCAATTTGCCATGCCGAACTTCATGTTCCACGTGGTCACCGCCTACGCCCTGATGCGCGCCAAGGGCGCACCCCTGGGCAAGATGGACTTCCTGGCGGGCGCAACGCCGCGCTAAATCTGCATATC
Organism: uncultured Alphaproteobacteria bacterium; assembly: GCA_903892305.1. Lineage (GTDB taxonomy): Bacteria > Pseudomonadota > Alphaproteobacteria > Caulobacterales > Caulobacteraceae > Phenylobacterium. Next base: position 712 of record CAITHQ010000060.1, on the reverse strand, counting down.
TGCCCCCTGGCCAGATGGGTCAGGGGGTTGTTCTGCGTTGTCGCCGCGCAGAACCCGGCCTAGCTTAGACTCTCTGAATGACGAGGGTCCCATGCGCCGCAAACTTATCCTTCTCGCCCTGCTCATGGCGACCAGCGCCCAAGCGGCGCCGACAACGACCTCTCAGACTGTTAGCGGCCTTCAGGCACCCGCTGAAATCCGCATCGACACATGGGGCATTCCCCACATCTACGCCGCCAGCGTCCGCGATGCCTTTTTCCTGCAGGGCTATAACGCGGCCCGAGACCGGCTCTGGCAGATCGACCTGTGGCGCAAGCGCGGCCTGGGACGTCTGGCGCAAGACTTTGGACCCGCCTATGCGGCGCAGGATCGGGCGGCACGGCTCTTTCTCTATCGCGGCGATATGGATGCTGAGTGGGCGGCCTACGGACCCGGTGCCAAGGCCAATTCCGAGGCCTGGGTCGCTGGAGTTAATGCCTATGTGGCGGAAATCTCTGCGGGTAAGCGGGGCCTGCCGCAGGAATTCAAGCTGGCGGGCAGTCAGCCCGGAACCTGGTCCGCAGATGACGTGGTGCGCATTCGCAGCCATGGCTTGACCCGCAATGTCGGGCTGGAAGTCTCCCGCGCCCAGATCGCTTGCGTGGCTGGCCTGCCCGCCACCCGGCTGTTGAAACTGCTGGAGCCCGCCTGGACCACCAAGATCCCAGAAGGT
>CAITHQ010000059.1 GCA_903892305.1 uncultured Alphaproteobacteria bacterium | reverse complement strand
CCAATTGTGCGCACATCCCCAGATCACGGGACAGCTTTCGATATTGCAGGTCAGGGCACCGCCCGTGGTGACAGTATGATTGCCGCCATCCGCATGGCCCAGGCAATCGCCGAGTGCAGGACCCGTTGACCCACTTCGATCACCTCCCGCCCCTTCGCGAAGGTTTGGCCACCCATGGCCTGATGGCAAATAAGGGGTTTGGTCAGCACTTCCTGCTGGATTTGAACATTACGCGGAAGATAGTGAAGCTGGCAGATTTGCCCCCTGACCTCACGGTTATCGAAGTCGGTCCTGGCCCGGGTGGACTGACGCGAGCCCTGCTAGAAAACGGCTCTCGTGTCATAGCCATTGAAAAGGATGAACGGTTCCGGCCACTTCTAAAGGAGCTTGCTGACGCTGCAAACGGTCGCCTCACGCTGATCTTCGACGACGCCCTAAAGGTCGACGAGAAAGGGTTGCTGGACGGCCTGCCAGCCGCGGTTGTCTCCAACCTCCCCTACAATATCGGCACAGCACTCCTCATCAAATGGCTCACCGGCCCATTCCGGCCTGACAGCCTGACCTTGATGTTCCAAAGGGAAGTGGTGGATCGGATCGTCGCGGGTGCCAATGATGATGCCTATGGACGCTTGGCGGTTTTGGCAGCGGCAACAGCTTCGGCGCGCAAGGTCATGGATGTCCCAGCACAGGCTTTCACCCCACCGCCAAAGGTCACATCAGCAGTTGTCAGATTGGTTCCGACAGACTCCCCACTTCCCACAGAGCTGCTGGACGCTCTTCAGAGGGTGACTGCCGCTGCCTTTGGTCAGAGGCGAAAAATGTTGCGATCTAGCCTGAAGGCGATTGGCGGCGAGAGTCTTTGCCAAGCCGCCGGTTTGTCTGCTGACCGCCGGGCCGAAACCATTGATCTGGCGGGCTTTCTAAGTTTAGCCCAGGCTCTGTCAGATAGAGCTTAAATCGCTAACCGTTGGGCCAAGGCAAGGTTCACGGCCTCGTAGTGGGGTACAAAGTCTCGCGCAATCTGGGTTGGTGTAAAGCCATTACCGATCCAACCACCAAGGTCCTCCCCGTGTTGGAGCCGGACGCCAGAGGCCTCTTTGGACAGGGTGAAATAGTGCCTTCCATTGAACAGGAAAGGGATCGAACCAGACCAGGCCAAGGCGCGCCCCGGCTCAAATGTGGTCACAGTCACGGTTTGCCTGATCGTACTGCCCGGGGAGGCTGGATTGAGGAAGGTCATGGGAATTCTGGCACCTAGCCTTGCCTGTCCTTTGGCCTTGATATTCAACGGGTTCCATTCTGCGTAGTGATCAAAGTCGACAAGGACCTGCCAAACTCGTTCCAAGGGGTGATCCAGGGAAATTTCTGTAAGGATAGAGGGCATGAGCAATCCTTGATCTGGCGCTGATCAATACCTGGGCAAGTCCGCGAAATCGCGTCGCTCACGAAAGCTTGATCCAACACCAGTGTCGCCATAAGATTGAACCTGTCCATCGGCTGATTCCGGTGCCGCAGTGGCTTCGGGTCTCATAACGGACACCTTGGGAGAGAAACAAAATGAAGAAGATTGCCCTGACCGTCGTGGCTCTGGCCGCCGTCGCCTCGCTCGCCGCCTGCAGCAAGCCCGCTGCTCCGGCCGCTGACGCCGCCGCTCCTGCCGCTGACGCCGCTGCAGCTCCTGCTGCTGACGCCGCTGCTGCCCCTGCCGCTGACGCCGCTGCAGCTCCTGCTGCTGACGCCGCTGCAGCTCCTGCAGCCGCCGCTCCTGCTGCTGACGCCGCCATGGCGCCTGCTGCTCCGGAAAAGAAGTAAGATTAGTCGTCCAGCGCCGTTTGGGGCTGGACCTATCTGATACGGAAAAGCCGTCTCTTTGAGGCGGCTTTTTTGTATTCAAAGACCAAAGTACCAGAATGAGATTTGCACTGGGCTGCATTCTCCTGGTCAATCGGATGCGAAACCAGCTTCAAAGCTCCGATTTAGCGCAGGCCTGGATTTCCGCATCGGATAACCAGACTGCTGCCTTGCAGGCACCGCCACGCGCTGTAGGTGTAGCTTGCCCCTAAGGGATCTCAGCACGGCAGGGGTGCTTAAAGGAATTCTAGATGCGGCAGCCCAAAAACACCTCAGATCAAGATCAAAGCTTTTTTGGCCACCCCTCAGGCCTGGGTGTGCTCGCGGGCCTTGAAGTCTGGGATCGAATTTCTTTCTACGGCATGCAGTCGCTGCTGGTGCTCTATATGGTCGGGCAACTCCTTTTGCCTGGGCACGTTGAGCGCGTTTCTGGGTTTCCCGGATTTCGCTCCGCTATCGAGCATGTGGTCGGTCCATTGTCGACCCAGGCCCTCGCCTCCCAAATTTTCGGCCTCTATGTGGGCCTAGTAGCCCTAACGCCCTTGATCGGGGGATTTCTTGGCGACCGGCTGCTGGGCCGGCGCACCAGTATTGTACTGGGGGCGCTCTCAATGGCGGGCGGGCATCTTGCGCTCGCCTTTGATCAAACCTTTCTCTTGGCACTTTTGCTGCTGATCATCGGTGCAGGCTTTGTCCGAGGAAATGTCGCGCCACAGATCGGCGAACTTTACAGCCCAGAGGATCGCAGGCGCGGCATTGCCTTTCAGATCTATGGCAGCGTCATAAACTTCGGAGCCTTTGTCGCACCCTTGGTCACCGGAGCGCTTGGACAAGCCTATGGTTGGCACATCGGTTTTGGCTTTGCCGCAGTCGGCATGATGATCGGTTTGGTCGTTTATCTGCTAGGACAGGACAAGCTCCCCGCCCAAAAGCCATCTTCAATCCGCGAGAAAGCCGCCCCCCTTTCAAAGCAAGACTACAGGCGGTTGGGATTTCTCTTTGCGATTGTGCCTGGCGCCGCCTTGTTTTGGGTCGCGCAATCTCAGATTTGGAACACTTACAACATCTGGGTGCGTGACCACCTCGAGCTCAAGGTGCTTAATTTTATAATCCCTATCCCTTGGCTCCAATCCCTCGACGGGCTTGCGCCCTTCTTGCTGCTGCCACCGATCTTGCTCCTGTGGCGATGGCAGGCGGCGCGACAGGCCGAGCCTGATGAATTTGGTAAAATTGCGATCGGCTGTCTGATTTTTGGTGCCGCGACCCTACTGCTCGCGGGTGGGCAATACTGGTTAGACGGTGCGGGGCGCACACCGCTGATTGTCGCCGTGCTGTTCCATTTTATTTCAAACCTAGGCTGGCTCTTTACCGTCCCGACTTTGAACAGCCTTTTCTCAAGGCTCGCCCCCAGATCCATCAACGCCACCATGCTCGGCGTCAATGCCCTCACCACGACCCTTGGGAGCTTCGTTAGTGGTCGAATTGGTGGCTTTTACGAGCAGATGGCCCCCGTTTCCTTTTGGGGCCTTCACGCCGCCCTTGTTGCCATGGGCGGCGTGTCAGTCTGGATGGTCGGGCAAGTCTATATCAGATCGACCGCCGCCGAAACTGAGGCCTAGTCCTTAGGGCCTAGTCCTCGGTATCCACGGACGCTTGCATGGCTGGCGCATACCGCGGACCAGTTACGGTAGAGCCGTTCACCGTCGTCTCAATGCGCGCCATAACGGCAGCAGATAGGGTCACCCTGGCAGCCAGTGCGTTTTCCAACATATGATCGGGGCTGGTTGTCCCTGGGATAGAGACGATCGTCGGGTCTTTCTGCATCAGCCAGGCTAGGCAGAGTTGAGCGAGCGTGCATCCGGCGTCATCTGCGATGGCCTTAAACTGCGATAGAAGGTTCAGGTTCGCCGCGAAGGCTTCACCTTGAAACCGCGGCATGCCCACTCGGAAATCGCCTTCAGCTAAGGCCGATGCGTCCATCACTCCGCCAGCCAGGAAACCCCGGCCTACTGGACTGAAAGCGACAAAGGTGACCCCAAGTTCGCGGCAGGCTTCGAGAACTGCGATTTCTGGATTGCGGGTCCAAGGAGAATACTCGGTCTGAAGCGCCGCGATCGGATGGGTCGCATGGGCCCGCCTAAGGGTTGGCGCTGAGACTTCCGAAAGGCCGATGGTTCGAATCTTGCCCTCGCGCACCAAGTCCGCCAAGGCCCCGACGCTCTCCTCAATGGGAATACGCTTGTCCCAGCGGTGGAGATAATAGAGGTCAATCACGTCGGTCTTCAGCCGCCGAAGGCTATCCTCGCACGTCGCCTTCAGGACCTCTGGGCTACCGTTGAGCTCTCGCTGGTCTCCTCGGCTAAGGCCGCACTTCGAGGCCAAGACAAAGTCGTTCCTTCGGTCACCCAACACCTCGCCCACCAAGGTCTCGTTGTGACCCAGGCCATAGAACGCAGCGGTATCAAAGAAATTATAGCCTGCGTCTAAGGCACCCTTCAAAACCCGCTCGGCCTGCTCTCTGGGCGGTGGAGGGCCATAGGCGTGGGATAGGCTCATACACCCAAGGCCGATGGGAAATACGTCGAAGGGGCCAACCTTACGTGTAGCTGTCATGGCGTTACTCCAGGGGGTTCTGACCTAGGCGGCCCGAATTATGGCGAGAAAATCTGACGACTTTAGCGAAGCACCTCCGACCAAGGCCCCGCCCACTTCCTTGGCTCTAAGAATCTCTGCGGCGTTGTCCGGTTTCACCGATCCGCCGTAAAGGATGGGCGGTTGGAGTCCCGCCGGCCCAAAGAGGTCAGTCAGCGCTGATCGGATTGCGAGATGTACATCCTCGATTTCGGAAAGAGTCGGCGTCAAACCTGTGCCGATAGCCCAGACCGGTTCATAGGCAAGGGCGAAAGGTCGGCCCGCGACCTCCGAAGGCAGGGACCCGATGACCTGCCCGACCACGACCTTCAGCGCCTCACCGGCGCGCCTTTGCTCCAGCGTCTCACCAATGCAAACGATGGGCTCAAGTCCCGCCCTCAGAGCTGCCAAGACCTTGCTCGCCACCACGGCGTCGGTCTCGCCATGGCCCGCGCGACGCTCAGAGTGTCCTAGGATCACGAGACTTGCCCCTGCATCGGCAAGCATTTCAGCAGAAATATCCCCGGTGAAAGCACCTTTGGCCTCCGCGCGGCAATCCTGGCCGCCGAGGGTGATCTGAGAAGACTTCAGCGCCTGGGAAGCCCGGCTCAAGAGCGTGGCAGGTGGACAGATCCCGATGCGGGCCTCCAGGCATTCCAAGCCACCTTCAATGGCGATGAGCTGATCCAGGTCGGCCTCGAACCCGTTCATCTTCCAATTTCCAACAATGAATGGGGCGGAAGATGGCATGGCGATGGAGACCCATTTAAGACTGACGTTGAGGCGAATTAAGGCAAGTCAAAGCCTGTGTCACGGTAGAAGGAACAGGATGCGGCCTCGCCTTGGGTGCAGGGGTGCTTGCGGGGGGTCACTATGACACACTATACCGCCTGCAAAGGTTG
>CAITHQ010000058.1 GCA_903892305.1 uncultured Alphaproteobacteria bacterium | reverse complement strand
CGATGCCCCCTTCTGGTTCGACACCACGCGCTATCCCGCCTATGTGGACATCCGCGTTCAAACGGCCAATGGCGTCATGCGGTTTTTGGCACCTCGGGAAAGGGCGGTGGCCACCCAGGGGCACATCTTCGTCCTTTGGATGACTGTGGCGACCCTGCTGCTCACGGCCATATCCATTCTCTTCATCCGCAATCAGGTGCGGGCCATTGAGCGACTGGCCACCGCCGCCGACGACTTTGGCCGGGGGGTCGACTCCCCTGCCTTCAAGCCCCACGGCGCACGAGAAGTTCGACAGGCCGCCCGGGCCTTCCTGGCCATGAAGTCGCGCATACAACGCCATATCGACCAGCGGACCGCCCTATTGGCCTCTGTCAGCCACGATCTGCGCACCCCTCTGACCCGATTGAAACTGGAATTAGCCCTGGCTGAGCCGACGAGCCGCACCGCCGAGATGAAGCGCGACCTCTCCGAAATGGAGCACATGATCGACGAATACCTAGCCTTTGCCCGAGGCGAGGGTGGCGAGATCGTCGAGTCCCTAAACCTTAGCCAGCTGATCGCCGATGTCGAACAAGGGGCGAGGCGCGTCGGGGTTGAGGCCCAGGTCTCTGTGGACGACTCCCTGCAGGTCCAAGTTCGTCCCAACGCCCTGAAGCGTGCACTGTCCAACCTGATCATGAACGCGGCAGCCTTTGGTGATCGCGTCCACATTGCCGCCGCCGCCCTGCCCGAGGGCTGGGTAGAGATTGTCGTCGAAGACAATGGCCCAGGGATTGCGCCCGAACGCTATGAAGACGCCTTCAAGGCCTTCAATCGCCTTGATGAATCTCGGAACCAAAACGAAAAGGGCGTGGGCTTAGGCCTTGCCATCGCCCGCGATGTGGCACGCGCCCATGGGGGGGACATTCTTTTGGCACGCTCCGCGCTTGGGGGGTTGAAGGCGACGGTCCGCCTACCGGGTTCAATCGACACGCGTCTTTAGGCGTCGCAAAATCGCCATCGGAGGTGTTTAATTTGACGATATCTCCCATTCTGATTTCAGATTCAGTGGACCCGACTTCATGCTCAAGACCCTCGCACTGACCTCATTGATCGCTTCATTCGCGCTTCCGGCTATGGCTAGTCCTTCTGTCCAGGGCACTTGGCTTATTCAGGACAAGACCGCCAAGGTTCGTATTGCACCCTGCGGTCCGCGCCTGTGCGGCACGGTGGTCTGGATCAAGGACAAGGTCGACAAGACCACGGGCCAGCCACCGGTCGACGCGAAAAATCCTGATCCGAAACTGCGCAATCGCTCTATTCTCGGCCTCCAACTGCTGCGCGACTTCACGCCGGCTGGGGATAATAAATGGACCGGAGGCGCGATCTACGATCCCAATGTCGGCAAGACCTTTACGTCGAAAATGACCCTGACGCCCAAGGGTGAACTCAAGGTCGAGGGCTGCGTGTCGGTGATTTGCCAGGGCCAGACCTGGTCGACAGCAGATTAGGCCATCGCAGTTTCCGCTAGTGCTTGGACACTTCGATCCGCCAGTCTGGGCCTGATGCCACCCCACGGACCTTGGCGTAGTCGCCTTGGTTCAGGGCAACGCTAACCTTCAGCAAGCTGTTGACGTAAACCAGGGGCTGGCCGACCGGCACGCTGCCGAATGTGGT
>CAITHQ010000057.1 GCA_903892305.1 uncultured Alphaproteobacteria bacterium | reverse complement strand
GCGTCGATGACGCTCAGTCCATGGGCTCTCCCGGCCATGACTGTCAGGCTAAGGGCATTGAGCAGGGGTGTTCTTGAGATGCCAGGCCTGCACCGCATTTCCTTGGCAAGATCATTGGCCCCGACCACCAAGGCCGCTAGCGGCCCACCAAAACTGGCAATGGCATCGAGATTGAGCAGCCCCTGGCAGGTTTCCACCATGGCCCAAAGCCCTGTCTCGGGCGCCAAGGACTGGGCATAGGCGGCGATATCGGTGGCCGATGAGATTTTCGGGACCAGGATGGCCTCTGGCGCGACCTGTGAGATCGCGGCCAAGTCTTCAGCACCCCAGGGGGTGTCGAGGGCATTAATGCGCACGACCACCTGCCGGTCGCCAAAGCCCCCCGCCTGGACTGCCCCAATGGCATTGGCGCGCGCTTCGACCTTGGCGTCCGGTGCCACGGCATCTTCAAGGTCAAGGATCACAACATCGCAGGCGAGGCTTCGCGCCTTATCAATCGCCCGCGCATTGGATGCGGGCATATACAGGCAACTGCGGCGGGGGCGTGCAGGGGTCACGCGAATCTCCGTTCGGATGGACTGGGCCACCCTTTAGACTAGCAGAGCCAAATTGACATTCGCCTGACGCATGACATCAAGGCCGAGCGCGAGGGTCAAATTCCACGGCTCCGCTGGAGCAGACCCATGACCAACCGATACGATGCAGACGCCCGCAATGTTCTCGGTGGCGAATTGCTGCCTTGTTCCTTTGATCCGGTGACCGGCTTCTTCAGGAATGGGTGCTGCGAGACTGGACCCCACGATACGGGAATTCATACAGTCTGTGCCGTGATGACGGCCGAATTTCTGGCCTTTTCGAAACAGGTCGGTAATGACCTTTCGACGCCGGTTCCAGACTATGGCTTTCCCGGCCTGAAACCCGGCGACCATTGGTGCCTCTGCGCGCCGCGCTGGAAAGAAGCTCTGGACGCCGGCGCTGCGCCTCAGCTGGTTCTTGAGGCCACCCATGAGGAAACCCTGGCGATTGTTCCCTTGGGCGTTCTGAAGGACCACGCTTTTTCTAGATAAAGCCCATGGCGAGCCCTAGCGCGGCCACCCTGCCCGGGATCAGACGACCGGCGGACGCCTGATCCGTCCGGCCTCCCGGGACCTATTTGTTTGGCCAATGACTGATCAGCCCTTGGGCTTATCGCGCTCGATCGCCTGACGGATAATCTCGCCGGTTTCTTCGGGATCAGCCCAGCGGACGATCTCCACCGACTTGCCTTTTTCCAGGTCTTTATAGTGCTGGAAGAAGTGGGCGATCTGTTCCGTCAGAATGGTCGGTAGACCGCGCCAGGAATCGACCCCGGCATAGAAGGGGTGCAGCTTGTCCACGGGCACGGCGAGGACTTTTTCGTCATCCCCGGCTTCATCCACCATGATCAGGCAGCCAATGGGGCGGCAGCGAATTATCGCGCCGGGCACGACAGGCGTGGGGCCAACCACCAATATGTCCAGGGGATCGCCGTCCCCGGACAGGGTGTGCGGGATGAACCCGTAGTTCCCAGGGTAGAACATGGCTGTATGGAGGAAGCGATCCACATAAATGGCACCGCTTTCTTTATCGAGCTCGTATTTCACGGGCTCGCCGCCCTGGGGGATTTCGATGAGGGCGTTGACGTCATAGGGCGGATTTACGCCGACGGAAATTTTGGAGATGTCCATGGGGAGATGGCCTTTCCACTTACGGACATCAGCGTCCGCGCGCGGCTTTTGGACCATTACCGCCCTAGGGGAAAGGGACCCCATGCAAGGAAAAGCTCTGGCCGACCAAAGCCACCACTATAGGCCAGCCAGGAGGGGCCCATGAAGAAGGGCCCCAGAGGTTTGATGCAGGGGGGCTGACAAACCTGCATCACCTCGTTATAAGGCACTCAACATCGTCCGTAGCGTTGGATAACGCATACGAGCGGCGGGCTTCGGCCCAGCCGCTTTTTTGTTGGCCGGAGGGCGGCGAATACATGCGCGGCAAGACCGCTGAAGACGGCAAGCTCTTGGAGCTGCTCGACCCCGTGGTCGAGGCGGCTGGCTATGAGATTGTGCGCCTGCGCCTGATGGGTGGCGAGCACGCCCGGCGCCTGCAAATCATGGCCGAAACTCCGTCTGGCGACATGAATGTTGAAGACTGCGCCATACTGTCCCGCGCCATGGCGGAAATCTTGGATGCCGCTGACCCCATCACGGGCGAATATACCCTGGAAGTCTCATCGCCTGGAGTTGATCGCCCCCTCACGCGTCTGAAGGACTTCGTGACGTTTGAAGGCCATGAGGCCCGCCTGGAGCTAGATCGCGTCGCCGAGGGGCGGAAGCGATTCAAAGGCGTACTGGCCGGAATCGAAGACGACCAGGTGGCCATCGATCTTGAGGGCGAAGAGGCGACCGCTTTGGTGCCCTTCTCCTGGATTGTCGAAGCAAAACTTTCCCTGACCGACAAGCTTTTGAAGCGGGGTGCCGACGTGCGCGCCGCCCGCTTGGCGGACGAAACCTCAAAGACCGAACTGTAAGGACAAAGACCCATGAGCCTGACCGGAATCTCCGCCAATCGGCTTGAGTTGCTGCAAATCGCCGAAGCCGTCGCGCGGGAAAAGAACATTGACCGGGAAATCGTCATCGAGGCGATCGAGGAGGCCATCCAGAAGGGTGCCCGGTCCCGCTATGGTGCCGAGCATGACATCCGGGTCAAGATCGACCAGAAGACCGGCGAAACCATCGTAAAGCGGGTGATCACCGTGGTGGCAGACGACGCTGTGTTCGAAAACGAAGAAGGCGTCGCTGAGGAGCCTCCAGGCGGCCGCCGTCTGGCCGACGCCCTGCGGGCCGACAAGGAGGCCTTTATCGGCAAGACCTATGAAGAGGTCCTACCCCCCTTCGAATTCGGTCGCGTGCAAACCCAGATGGCCCGCCAGGTCGTCACCGGTAAGGTCCGCGAAGCCGAACGCGAGCGCCAATTCGAAGAGTTCAAGGATCGTGTCGGCGAGATCATCAGCGGCACGGTCAAGCGCGTGGAATATGGCAACACAGTTGTCGACCTTGGCCGTGGCGAAGGCATTATGCGCCGCGATCAGTCCATCCCCCGCGAGAACTTCAATATCGGCGACCGCATTCGCTGCTATATTTATGACGTCCGCCGCGAAGCCAAGGGCCCGCAGATCCTGCTTTCCCGCGCCCACGGCGGCTTCATGGCCAAGCTCTTTGCTCAGGAAGTTCCGGAAGTTTACGATGGCGTGATCGAAATTCGCGCCGTGGCCCGCGACCCGGGCAGCCGCGCCAAGATGGCGGTCATTTCAAACGACAGCTCCATCGACCCGGTCGGTGCTTGCGTCGGCATGCGCGGCAGCCGCGTTCAAGCCGTGGTCGCCGAGCTGCAGGGCGAAAAAATCGACATCATCCAGTGGAGCCCGGATGAGGCAACCTTCATCGTTAACGGTCTGGCGCCTGCAGAGGTCTCCAAGGTCGTCATGGACGAGGAAGACGAGCGGGTCGAAGTGGTGGTGCCCGATGAACAGCTGTCCCTGGCCATCGGCCGTCGCGGCCAGAATGTCCGTCTGGCCAGCCAGCTGACCGGTTGGCAGATCGACATCATGACAGAAAGCCAGGAGAGCGAGCGCCGCCAGCGGGAATTCACCGAGCGCACCGCCCTCTTCCAGGAAGCCCTGGATGTGGACGAAGTTATCGCCCAACTCCTAGTGACCGAAGGCTTCGCCAGCGTTGAAGACGTCGCCTATGTGGAAAATGCTGAAGTCGCTGCCATTGAAGGTTTCGACGAAGACACAGCAGAAGAGATTCAGGCCCGCGCCCGCGACTTCCTGGAGCGCGAAGCTGCCGAACTGGACTCCAAGCGCCGGGAATTTGGCGTCGAGGACAGCCTGCTGGAAATCGAAGGCATCACTTTGCCCATGGCCGTGGCCCTGGGCCAAGGCGATGTGAAGTCGGTGGAAGACTTGGCTGGCCTGGTGCCCGACGACCTCCGTGGCTGGTTCGAGACCAAGGGCGGCGAGCGGGTTCGCGAAGCAGGCATTCTGGAAACCTTCGGGCTCGATCCTGCGGAAGCTGAGGCCCTGATCATGCGCGCCCGGGTGGTGATGGGCTGGGTGGAAGCCCCGCCGGAGCCAGAAATCGTCGAGGCCCCGGTCGTCGAGCTGTCAGAGCAGGAACAAGTTTTCGGGCCCTCAAGTCACTAGGATTCGGCCACGAACATGCCCCCCGCCACACTGGCCCAAGCCGCACGCGAACGCCGAGATTTGGCGACGGGCGAGGTTATGGGCGAAGAGGCTCTGATCCGTTTTGTTGCGGGTCCGGGGGGTGTGGTCACGCCTGACCTCGCCCGCAAACTTCCCGGTCGCGGCATGTGGGTTATGGCCGACAGGGCCTCAGTAGATCTGGCAGCCCGCAAGGGACTGTTCGCGCGGGCCGCCAAAACGAAACTGGCGGCACCTGCCGACTTGTCCGATCAGGTTGCAGGCCTCCTCTACACCCGCGTACTTCACGGGCTTGGGCTTGCCAAGCGGGCTGGCGACCTTATCTCGGGCTTTGAGAAGGTTGCCGCAGCCCTGGGCTCGGGAAAGGCGGCCTGGCTGGTGGAAGCCTCAGACGGCGCTCCAGACGGACGACGAAAGATACAAAACGCAGCTCGCAAGTCGCCAAAACCCCCCCGATTGATCGGTGTTTACACCGCAATGGAATTGGGTTTGGCCTTGGGGGGCGAGAATGTGATACACACCGCCTTCCTTGCGGGGCGGGGCGCTGATCGCTGGACTTTAGACGTCATGCGTTTATCAGGTTTTCGCCCGCTCCTTCCTGAGGGTTGGCGCGAGGAAATTTAGCGGCGGGCAGGACCCCTTAAGGGTTTTGCGCGCCATTTGCTGTTGAATGTGGCTGGGATCGCCCGGCCGGTATGTAAAGCGAGCGCATGAGCGACGAGAACGACAACGGCCGACCCCCCGCCCCTGGCGGACGCGCCCCTCTGACCCTGAAGCCCAGAACGGGCGCCGGGGCCGTGAGCGCGGGTACGGTAAAGCAGACCTTCAGCCATGGCCGCTCCAAGACCGTGGTCGTGGAGACGAAGCGCGCGCGTCCGCATTCTGGACCGGCGGGAAATCTTGCTGCGCCATCATCTGCAGAAAAGCGCGTCTTCACCGCGCCAACAGCCCCTGCAGCGCCGCGCCCTTCAATGCCCACGGCGGCGGACGGAAATCTTTCGTCGGAAGAGCTGCGGGCGCGCCAAAGGGCTGCCCTTGAGCATCAGGCCAGACAAGCTGCCGAAGCGCGCACCCGAGATGAACTCGCCCGGGCTGAGGCCTCTGCGGCAGCCGCAGCCAAGGCTCCCCCGCCGCCTCCAGCGCCGACCCTAGCTGAAGCTGCGCCGACCCCAGTTGCGCCGCCGGTTGCGCCTGTACCGGTCGCGCCCGCGTCGGTCGCCCCTGTTGCAGAAGCGCCAACCCCGGTCGCACCACCTGTCGCGGCCCCGCTGCCCGTTATTGCCGAAGCCCCTGTCGTAGTCGCGCCAAAGGTCGAAGCGCCAAGGGCCGAGCCGCCGCCCCGCGCCGCAGAACACCCTCGGCCAGCCCCCTCTGGGCAGACTCGGACCTATGAGCCGTCTCGGGAACGCCGGGATGACCGGCCCTCGACGACAACCTACCGTCCGCCACAGGCGGCTGAACGTCCTACCGGACGTTTTGAAAATACCAATTTTGGTCAAAGGGCACCGCGCCCTGATCAGGGCTTCAAGGATCGTCCCGCCGCCGATCGTGGCCCTGCAAGGCCCGCAGGCGACCGCCCTCAGGGAGATCGTGGGCCTCGCCCGGCAGCTCCCGGCGGCGAGCCCGTTCGCTATTCGGCCCTTTCGCCGCGTCCAGCACCCGGTCGTGATGGCGCTCGCCCCGGCGGGCCGCGTCCGCCTCGCGCGGCACCAAACGCCCCGCCAGCCACGCCTGAAATCCAGCGCGCCGCCCGTCAGGCACCTCGTCCCGGCTCCCTCAATATGGATCGCCGGCCTGATGATGATGATGATACGCGTCGGAAGGCCGCCAATGCCCCGGCTAACAAGGCCATCAGCCGGGTTAAGGGTGCCGTCCAACGCCGTGAAGGCCGCCTGACCATCCAAGCCGTCGCTGGTGATGATGAGGGTGCCGTTGAACGCATGCGTTCCTTGGCCTCGGTTCGCCGAGCCCGGGAACGTGAACGCGAAAAGCGCAAGGGCGGCAGCCAGGAACAGGCCCGCACGGCCCGCGAAGTGGTTATCCCCGACGTCATCACCGTGGCTGAACTGGCCAACCGAATGGCGACCCGTGGCGTTGAGATCATCAAATTCCTGATGCGTCAGGGCGTGATGCTCAAGATAAACGACGTCATCGACAACGATACCGCCGAACTGGTGGCCACCGAATTTGGTCACACGGTCCGCCGCGTGTCTGAAGCTGATGTTGAAGAAGGCTTCATCGGGGCCGAGGATGTGGACGATCATCTGGAGGTACGGCCTCCGGTCGTCGCCGTCATGGGCCACGTCGACCACGGCAAGACCTCACTGCTCGATGCCCTGCGCGCCACCGACGTTGCCGCCGGCGAGCATGGGGGCATTACCCAGCACATCGGCGCCTATCAGGTGCGGATGCAGGATGGTCAGAAGATAACCTTCCTCGATACCCCCGGCCCCGCGGCCTTCTCGGCCATGCGAGCACGGGGCGCAGACGTTACCGATATCGTCATCCTGGTGGTTGCGGCAGACGATGGCGTCATGCCCCAGACCATCGAAGCCATCCACCACGCCAAGGCGTCGGGGGCTCCGATCATTGTGGCGATCAACAAGATCGACAAGCCCGGCGCCAATCCCACTCGGGTGGTCAATGAGCTGTTGCAGCACGAAATCGTGGCCGAAAGCCTTGGCGGTGAAACCCAGATTATCCAGGTCTCTGCCCTTGAAAAGCTGGGCCTCGACGACCTGATCGAAGCCATCTTGCTGCAGGCCGAGGTCATGGACCTTAAGGCCAATCCCGACCGCACCGCCGACGGCGTGGTGATCGAAGCCAAGCTGGACCGTGGACGCGGGGCCGTGGCCACGGTTCTGGTTAAGCGCGGCAGCCTCAAGCGTGGCGACATTGTCGTGGCCGGTTCGAACTTCGGTCGGGTCCGTGCCCTGCTGAACGAGCGCGACGAACAACTGGATGAAGCTGGCCCCTCGGTGCCAGTGGAAATCCTTGGCCTGGACGGCACCCCGTCACCGGGCGAAGCCTTCGCCGTGGTGGAAAATGATGCTCGCGCCAGGGAGCTCACCGCCTACCGCATCCGCGTGAAGCGTGAAAAGTCCGGCGCCCCGACAACGGGTGGCGTCACTATGGCCGACTTCATGGCCAAGCTGCAGGACAAGAAGATCTCGGAACTGCCGGTCATCATCAAGGCCGACGTGCAGGGCTCCGCCGAAGCCATTGTCACGGCCCTGGACAAGCTGGGTACCGAAGAGGTGCGTGCGCGTATCATCCTGTCGGGTGCCGGCGCGATCAGCGAAAGCGACGTCATGCTGGCCAAGGGCGCCGGGTCTCCGGTCCTGGGCTTCAATGTCCGCGCCTCCAAGCAGGCCCGCGATCTGGCCGAGCGTGAAGGCGTGGAAATCCGTTACTACGCCATCATCTATGACCTGATCGACGACATTAAGGGCGTCATGTCAGGCATGTTGGCGCCGGAGCAGAGGGAAACCTTCCTCGGCAATGCCCGGGTGCTTCAGGCCTTCGACATCACCAAGGTTGGCCG
>CAITHQ010000056.1 GCA_903892305.1 uncultured Alphaproteobacteria bacterium | reverse complement strand
CCAGGAGACCATGACCCAGCAGATCGCCGACGCCATCACTGACAGCCTCCGCCCCGCCGGCGTCGCCGTCCTGATCGATGCCGCCCACCAGTGCATGACGACACGGGGCCTGCACCACCGCCACGTGACGACGATCACGACCCAGTTCACGGGGGTGTTCAAGACGGACGCGACCCTGCGGCAGCGGTTCCTGGATTTTGTGAATCGGCGGTAGGTGGGGTCGGACCGCCGCAAAGAGTCACGCCGTACGTTGAAAAAGGAGCTCTCAACATGGCCGCCAACCCGGCCCTGATCGAGAAACTCAACCCCCTGCCCGCAGATCGCCTCGCCTAAGTCGAGGACTTCGTGGATTTTGTCCGTTTGCGCGACCAGGACCGCACCCTGGTCTGGCCCGCCACCGCCTCAAGCGCTGGCCTTTGCCGCCGTCTGGGATAACCCCGAAGATGACGCCTATAATGCCCTTTAGGGTGGGGATGTCTAAGGCCAAAATCAACCTCCAAGGCAATTTGGGAAGATTGGACCTGTCACCTTCGAGCCCGAGCTCTACGACCTGGACCCCGGCCTCCGCCGGGGTGACCGGTGGAGGAGGACAGGCGGTGAACGATCCCCCCCCATTCAAATCCGGCGGGCAATGGTAATGATTTCGGGACTGGTCTCTGTGAGCGGGCTCTCGTCCCAGTCGCCAAACTGGGCCTCCAGGACCAGGCCTGCCTGGGCCAGGGCGGCGTCGAGGTCAGCCTTGCCGATGAACCGCAAGGTGCTGTGGCTGACTCGCGGCGCGTCCCAAGATGCACTTTGGAAGGTGTGCGAGAAGGATACCACCCGTCCATTGTAGGGCGTCGTGACCTTCCGGCTCATACGCACCTTTTCGCCCTGGGGGCCGTCGACAGTGTCTCGAGCTTCGGTTTCCCATAACTCCCAAGCCCGGGCCAAAGGATTGCGCGTCTCAAAGGCGAAGCGCCCGCCCGGCCTCAGGGCTGAATGAATGCGCGCCAGGGCATAGCGTAAGGCATCGTCTTCGATAAAGACCTGAAAGGCGTGCCCCGTCATGACGACCAGATCAAACTCTGCGTCCCATTGAACCGAGCCGAGATCGCCGAGCACCCATTCCACATCGGCGCGGCGGCGCGCCTGGGCCAACATTCCCGGAGCCGGGTCGAGGCCACAAAGCCGCCCCTTATGCGCGGCGTCGCGGGCCGCGTGCAGCATGGAACCCGTGCCACAGCCGACGTCCAAGACCGAAGCGGCCCCCATCACCATCGGACGGTAAAAGTCATAGTCCTCCCGGCCTGGATTCATCGCGTCATAGAGCGCAGCGAGGTCGGCATCGGCGAAGATAAGGTCAGCCATTTGACCAAAATTTCACATCCCACCGACGTCCACAATGGCGGACCGTCGGGAGTGTTTCGCGTTAAACAACACAGGAACAAATTAGGTCTGATGAACAGGCCCCGGCTTTAGTCTCATTTTCCCGACTTGCTGGTCGCCCGCTGGATTTCCAGGTTTTCCAGGAACAAGGCTTGGCTTGAAAGGGGCTTTATCCCGACTTTCTTCCGGAGGGCATCAGGGACCAAGTCCCTGTTGTAAGGCTCCTGCGTAAAGGGCAGATCAGGGCCATCCTGTTGCGCGAACTGGGTTCCGAAAATCTGTTTCTGGCCGATGGTCATAAGATACCGATCCAGCGAGGCATTGGCGATCCACAGGGCCTTATGGTCACCAAGCGATACAGCGGTCAGCGCCAGGGCATGCGCCAGCAAATAATCGTCCGTACTGGACCCGTGCGTAAAAATGAAAGCGGCAGCGCGAAAGTCTCCGCCATTCCGCAGCTCCCCCTTGATTAGAAGGTCTCTAACGCGGGTGCGACGGGTTTGGTCTGCATGCGCTATCTTCGCAAAGTCTATTTTTGAGTCATCGGCGTGGTCGATATCATCAGAAGCCAACAAGGCTCGGATTTCAGCATTGCCTGGCTTCATTCCTGGCTGGCTCTGCACAGACTGGGCGCTGCTGGGTCCTGGCGCGAGGCCTAAGGCGGAGGCTAGAACAATGGCGGTCAGCTTCCGGATCATGGGATCCCCTTCTGAATCTCGAAATGCAACAACAGGTGATATCGGTGATGGCATCTAACACCGAAGCCATACTGCCCTTATGCCCCGAGCAAGGCTATAAGAGGCCATGACCCAATCCTTCTTTGCACAAGCCGAAAACCAAGAGGCCCTCGAGCGGGGGGCGGTTTTGACCCCGCGCT
>CAITHQ010000055.1 GCA_903892305.1 uncultured Alphaproteobacteria bacterium | reverse complement strand
TCAACCCCGGACTGATCAGTCCACTTCCGGGTCTGGATGGAGCCTTCGATATAAACTGTAGATCCCTTGCGCAGGTAGTTTTCGGCCACCTTCACCAGGTTCTCATTGAAGATCACGACCCGATGCCATTCAGTCTTTTCCTTGCGCTCCCCCGACGTACGATCTCGCCAGGATTCAGAGGTAGCAATCCGCAAGTTGGCGACTCGATCGCCCGATCCGAGGCTGCGGATTTCAGGGTCGGCACCGAGATTGCCAACCAAAATGACCTTATTGACGCTGCCCGCCATGTGACTTTCCTGTCGTTTCCGTAGTTTTCAATCAGATAAGGCTAGCCAAGAGCCGCCGCCTAATCAACCCAAAATGTTCTATTTTCGTTCACGTACGTCCAGGTGAGCATGGCGCACTATTGTGGCATGGCGCCGGGTAAGGCCAATCGACCGTCGCCCGTCCGGACCAGAGCAAGATATCGATGCGACTCCAGGGTTGGTGCGGTGAATATCCCATCTGGCTGCAGGAAGATGAAATTACCCTGATAGGCACCCACCAGCATCTTTTGCGATCCGCCCATGGCCAGGAACTTCAGACGCATGGCTTCTAAAGCCGCAGCGCAATGTTCGAGATCCTTCTGATTTGATGGCATCTTATTGTACTTCAGCGCGCCATTTTTCAGAGGTTGAACCTGATAGCAGACGTTTGGATCGCCCGGTGGTCGGGTTTTTGAGGCGCAGGCGCTAACCCCTAGAAGGCTAGCTGCCACGCCGAGGCATGCAATGGTCTTCAACGTGGTCATAATGGAAGCCTATCCAACGAAGTCGGCCAAAGCCTAGGGCACTGGCGAAACGGTACAATTCGGAGACTGCTCAGTCAGCGGGGAAAAGGTTCGATTGTCGGTAGACGATTCCACCCGCCCGGCCACCAGACGTAGGGTTGTGGAGGCCCAGCGTCCATAGGCTGCATCGCCCCCATGGACACAACGGCCATTGAAAAGAGTTTGCACACAGGCGTCTAAGGACACATCAGTAGGCGTCTTTCGCCACTCTCCCCCAGCATATTTCCAGCAGTTTTCCAGGTTATCTCTTGCGGGCTTCTTTTCGTCGCCTTCCGCCAGAGTGGGCTTAGTGGCCTCTGTCGCCACGAGGTCTTTCGGCGGCAGTGGCGTTAAGTCAACCCCAGCGCCCTGGGCCGCAGCCAAGTTGCCGCCTGGGTCGATGCCCACATCTAAGGCTCCCGTCGCAACGCCATTCTTCTTGGCGCATTCCGCAAGCGTTGCCTCGCCGACGAACCTGCCGCCAACAAAACACCGGAGATGAGACATAGGATCGAGACCACGGTCGGTTTGGGTTTTGGTCTCAACAATCAGTCCAGCCTGAGACGCTGGAGGCGCAATCGAGGCATCGGAAGCATGGCTTTTCGATAGGACCATCGCCACCACAAGACCGGTTAGCAGGGCAACAAAGCCCCCAACCAAGATCAGAATGTAGGGACGCGCCTTAAGCGCCTGCCAAATTGCTTCCATGCGCTTGGCTAGACCGGTCCTTGCGCAGTTTCAAGGTGGCGATTCAACCACCAAGACGCAGAAGGGCCTGTTGGTAGTTGGCGAGTTGGGCCTGCAGATAGGCCGGCGGGGCCTTGGTCGTGGCCGTTGTGGCCGCCGTCACAGCCTTGGGCGTGGCCGCAGCTTGTAGGTCTTTATAGGCTTGACGAATAACCCCAAGGGCTGACGCCAGTTCGGCCGCAGTGTGAGCTATGTCCTGCTTGGTGTCCAAGTTGATGTGCTGGTCGAGCTTCAACCCGTAGATCTGGCCTTTGCCGTCGGCGGGCAAGATTTTCCCGGCCTTAGAAACGATTGTCGTCCTCACCACACCATCGGGAATTCCCAACCCAAGCAGGGCGTCCTTACCATTGGGGCCAGGAAACAGCTCGAGGGTGGCAAATTTACTAGCGGGCTTGATCGAGAGGGCCTTGCCCGAGTCTGTGAGAGAGGTGGTCACAGTGGCTTGGCCCGACATGGCGTGATTGACCTTGGCTGCGAGGGTATCAAGGGTCTCGCCATCAGCAATTGTGATGGTGGTCTTGACGCCAAAGGCTCCTGCCTTGACCTGAAAAGAGTCGCCGGGGCGCAGCGAGCTGGCCGCCGTCAATTGCTTAGACTCGACGCCGCCGAGTATGCCCTTGGGCAGGCCGAGCTTGTCCAGAACGCTGGCACCGGTGGCGTCCACTGCAATAGAAGTGGGAGTCACATAACCCGCCTGACCGGAATATCGACGCGACCACCCAAGCGTCCCAGTGCTGGGATCGACCTGGGCAATGAAGGCGTCCTTGGTCCCAACAGCTGTCTGACCTGGGAGATCAGACCCCGCCTGACCTATCAGGAATACTTTTCCGCCAGAAACGGTCATGCCTGTGACCTGATCGTCGCCGGTTCCGCCGTAGAAACTAAGCCTATCGGTGCCGGCTGCGGTAACGGTTGTGTTGAGTTTCGCGACAAAGCCATCACGATTGCCGCTGATTGCATTATTTGCCGTCCCAGCAGCCAGCGTAGCATTGCTGGTACTGCCTGCGACCACCAGAGAACCACCGCTAATCGCCAAGCCCACAATTGAACCGCCACCGAGATCGCCCAAATCCCGCCGGGCCGTCTGGGTCGGTGTGCTTGTGGAAACATCAAAGCGATAGAGCACTCCGTGCCCAGCCTCATTATTGGCCAGAATTAGCGATGACCCGTCTACCACCAGCCCCGAGGGCTTATCTGTCCCGGAGGTCCCGACGGTTTGGGTAAAGACCGTTTGCGGCTTACCTTTTGAATCGGCCTTGAACCCTTCAACATAGGTGTCCCAGCCCCCGATCGCCGTTTGGGTCGGCATGGCCGATTGAGTACGCCCAGCCACATAGACCGTACCATCAGCTCCGAAAGCCAGGTTGGTGGCCTCGTCGTCCGTCCGTGATCCCCGGCTGGCGGTCCACAGTTCCTCACCCGCAGCGTTGTAGGTGGTGACAAAACTGTCTGATGTCTTGGCGTCAGGAGAGTTCGCCGTCCCATTCACGGCGCCACCAATGGTGCCACTCACCTTGCCCGCGATTGCGATCGTTCCATCAGCTGCCACGGCCATGGTCAGTCCTGAGGCGCTATTTGTGGCACCAAGGGTGCGAGTAAAAATCAATTTACCGGCAGAGTCATACTTCTGAAGAACCGCGTCTTGCGTCCCTTTTAGGGCCTGCCCGTCTACCTTCCCTGTGGCATCGGACAGGGTATAGACTGAGCCGTCGGGGCCCACCTGGGTCGCATGGACAACGCCAGCCGCGGCGCTGACGTCTTTGGCCCAAACACGACCATCAAAGAAATTTGTCTCGCCTTCCTTTTGCGTCGGCGCACTAAAGACGGTGGCGTCAGTTTGCACCTTGATAAGTTGTTGAGTGACCTTGCCGTCCTTGGTCAGCGGCTTTTTGTCTGGGTCTGGGTCGCCACTGGACTGCGCGATGTAAACAGCGGGTTCCGTGGCCGCTGGCGTCATGGTCACCGTATCGCCGGAATCCAGGTTGAACTTCATAGCGTAAGAGACTGGCGTTGTTCCGACCTTAACCGGCTTGCCACCCACCGTTACGGTCTTGTCGCTGCCCGCAATACGATCGATGGCGACACGGGTCCCAACCCCCGCCGTCGCAAGCTTATCATTCAGATAGGTCATGACATTGACGAGGCTGCGAGGGGTCGCGCCCATTTCCGAAAGATCAACGGCGATATCGTGGGTAGTTCCACTTCGCTTGATCGACATTGTGAAGCGGACATCACCTAGAAAGGCGTCAGCCACGTTGGAAGAACTGCCAGTCACCAGCGGTGGGGTTGAATATGTGGCAGTCCTTTTTCCCACCGACACATTGGATTGCGCCGTGGAGGCGACTTCGCCCTCGGTCAGGCGCAGTGACTCAAACTTCAAGGCCGTCGCATAGCTATTGATCTCAGCCAGGCCCTTCTTGAAGGTCGTCTTGATCTGGGTCTGCTGTGCTGTGGACAGATCCTTTGTGTTGATCTGATCAGCGACCCCAGACAGGGTATTTAAGCCGCTATAAAGGGCGAAGAGTTTTTTATAGTCCGCGCTCGCACCCAGCAGATCAAGTTTCGCGGAGTCCTCATTTATCAGCTTGCCCCCATTGAGGGCTGCCTTGGCCGCTGCGGTCAGGGCAGCAGGGTTATTGGCGGGATTGGCTGACGCTCTTAAGGCCCAGGGCGCCGTAGGCGCGTACTTCTTGTTGGCGTTGGAAGCGGCGGCACCAACGCTGGATTTAGACCCAGCAAGGCTTGCCAAAGACGACACATCAAGGCCGACCGGATCAACAAACCCATCGGTCGTTGTCGGCGTCGAAAACAGACCCCCGACCTGACTCGCTGAAATGTTAAGCGCCATTTCCAACCACCGCGGACACAAGCCCGAGCCTACACCCTAGGCAACGAGCCTTTACGCATCGTAAATCTACAGCGCCATCAACGCCTTACTTAAAGAGTGACAGGATGATTGACGGCGCTTGATTGGCGATCGACAAGGCCTGAGTGCCAAGCTGCTGCTGCACCTGAAGCGCCTGCAAACGCGCACTCTCTTTAGACAAGTCAGCATCAACAATATTGCCGATTCCCGCCGTAATGGCATCGTCAAGTCGCGACACAAAGGCGTTGTGCGCTGTGACCTGACTGGATTGCGAACCCAAGCCCCCCAAAGCCTGGCTCAGATTGGCGATCGAGGTCGTCAGAGCCACCAAGGAGGTAGAGGCCTGGGTCACAGTCGATACGGAATCCGTCGACGCCAAGGTGATGATGGCACCGCCCAAACTCAAATTTTGCCCTGTGAGTGTCAGGAAGGAACTGGCATCGGCGTTGGCCATGAACCTCAAGGATGGTGAGCTGCCGTCCAGCAGATTAGCCCCATCAAATGTGGAATCTTGCACAACACGCGCCACCTGATTCAGCAGGGTCTTGAAATCCACATTGAGGGACGACCGCGCCGAAGCGTCTAGAGTTGTGTCTGTGGCCGCAAGCGCCTTGTCCTTCAATTCGAGAAGCAAATTAGAGACTGCGGTTCCCGCGGCCACTGCAACGTCAGCGATAGATTGGGCTCGATCCAGACTCATCTTTACCGCAGACAAGGCCTTAAGGTCGGACCTCTGCCCCTGCGCCACGGCCCATGTCGCACCGCCATCCTTGGCCTGGGCGACAGATAGCCCTGAGCTCACCCTATTCTCAACGGTGGCCAGGTTATCTTTGGTTGTATTTAAGTTTTGCAGCGCTACTAGCGCGGGATTATTGCTGCGAACGCTAATGGTCATTCTGAACTCCATGGCGCAAAGCCTAGAGCTGACGTGCTACTGCGAGTCGTGCCCAAGGCCTGATTTGTTCGCAGGATTAGGAAATTATGGTGTTCAGAAGGTTAACGCCCAAACGCAAGCGTCCGCCAACCGCTGAACGGTGACGGAAAAAACGTCTCTACAGGCCCCTTAATGGGTCGCCTTACACCTTCGCGTTGACGACCTTTCCGGCCGTGTAGTCGGAAGCATCCCGCATTCTGACTACGTCTTCCCTGGGATATTGCGCCAGGGTCTCACCCGTCACACGGTTGATCGTCTTATAGATGTAAGATCCCTTGTCCGGCTCGATCACGAGGCGCAGGTCTGCCTCATTAATCTGACCGCTTGCGATCTGTGACTCCAGGGAACCTGGCGCGATGCCAATGGCCTTGATGTCATCCTTGCCACTCTTGGCAGATGTCGCCTCCGAAGTTGCGCCAATGTCAGGCCCAGTTTCGGGTTTGGCGACGACAGTTGCCGCGAAGTTAGGAGTATCAACAATCGGGGGAATTGCTGCCAGTCTGTTTTCCATTTCTCCATTCGCCGGGTGGTTTTAATCCACATCGACGTCCCTATTAGATCAAAGATGGCGGGAAGGTCGCCCTCCCCGCCGCCATTGATTGCCCGCACCACTACTGCGGTGCGGTCAACGTTCCTATCGGAACAGGCTGAGAAGGCTCTGCGTCGAGCTGTTGGCGATAGATAGCGCCTGATAGCCCAACTGTTGTTTGGTCTGCAGAGATTGTAGTCTCGAACTTTCCTTCGACAGGTCAGCATCGGTGATGTTGGCGATACCCGCATCGACCGCATCCTGCAGCTTCGAGATGAAGTCTCGGTGCTGCCCTAGAATGCGCGAGTTGGTGCCCAGTGATGCCAGTGCGGTGGAGACGTTACTGATCGAAGTGTTCACATTGCCCAACTGTAAGGACGCTGCGTTGGCAGCGCCGATCGTCGCGGTGGTACCAACCCTGATATTGCCGGTGCCGGTGGCTCCTGCGGTCAGGTTCATAGTTTGGGCCAAAACGGTCAACTTGCTTACGCCGGTTTCATTGGCGAGGGCGGAAATGTTGGTGTTGTTAAGAATTAGGTTCACACCATTGAACGTAGCGTTGCTTACCGCCTTGGTGATCTGGTCTCGCAGAGCCTTGAAGTCGGTGTTGAGAATAGAGCGCGACGTTGTATCTATTGACGCATCAACCCCAGCCAGCGCCTTTTCCTTCATCTGAAGAAGCAGGTCGGAGACCACGCCGAGGGCAGAGGACGCCACATCTACGGTCGATTGAACCCGATTTAGGGATTCCATGACCGTCGTATAAGCCCGCGATGAGGAGCGCTGGTTTTGAGCAATGGCGAAGGTCGCGCCATTGTCTGAAGCGTTGGCGACTTTTTGACCAGTGCTGATGCGGCGCTGTGTGATGCCGAGATCAGATTGGGTCTGATTGAGGTTCTGGAGCGCCATTTGCGCGGCCATATTGACGTTAATACCCATAGGCATTGTGTAAAACCCTTGTTTTTAAGGTCGATCACCATCGTTTTGATGGCTTGGAGCGTTTTGCTCCGATGACCTCAATTGCAAGGGACGGGCCAATTGGCCACGAGGTATTGCCTCGCTATAAGTTATTGAAATAGTGAGATTAAACCCTTGTTAGGGACGTATGTTCTCGGCATATTTTGCCGAGTAACGCAGGGCTAGGGAAGAAATTGCCGACCTCACACGGCAAAGGGTGCCTAGCTATTCAAAGAGCTCACCAGGCGGACCCTTGCGGATCCGCCTGGCGATGCGACCATCACTTAAACAAGCTCAGGAGCGACTGCGGAGACTGATTGGCGATTGAAAGGGCTTGGATCCCCAACTGCTGCTTGGTCTGCAGCGCCTGGAGTTTCGCACTTTCCTTCGCCAGATCGGCGTCGACAATATTGCCGATGCCTGCATCCACCGCATCTTGCAGTTTGGATATGAAGTCCTTGTGTTGCCCAAGAACCCTCGAACCCGTTCCAAGTTTCGCTAGCGATACCGAAACATTGTTGATTGACACATTCACCGCAGCCAATTCGGTCGAAGCCGTAGTGGTGCTGTTGAACGAACCCGTAACCGCAACGGTGACAATATTGCCGCCCAGAGACATAGTCTGACCAACAACCGTCAACTTTGAAGCACCGGTTTCATTAGCCAGCGCCGCAACAGTCGTCCCGGTCAACATGTTCACGCCATTGAACGAAGCATTGTTTACCGCCTTGGTGATCTGATCTCGCAGGGCCTTATAGTCGGTGTTTAAGATGGACCGCGAAGTGGTGTCCACCGAAGCATCAACCGCCGCCAGCGCCTTTTCCTTCATCTGCAGCAGCAGATCTTGGACGACATTGCCAGCAGCCATTGCCACATCGACTGTAGACTGATTACGAGCCAGGGACTCCTGAACGATACCCAAAGCTTTCGAGGTGCTGCGCTGATTTTGGGCAATGGCGAAAGTCGCACCATTGTCCTTCGCGCTAGCGACCTTCATTCCAGTACTAATTCGTGTCTGCGCTACCCCCAGGTCTTGTTGGGTCACATTAAGGTTTTGGAGCGCGATCATTGCGCCCACGTTGGTATTAATCGACGAGTTCATCGTAGACGTCCTTCCATTCTGGTCGGGGGGTTTACCGGCTACTGCCAGTGAGCGATTCTTCGCTACACAAACCATCGCAAGGGACAGGCCAGTTGCAGAATGCGCGGATGGACTTTATCTATCTGATTTAATTGGGATTATTTTTTATGCAATCTGACTTCTACGCGTCAGCAGGGTTGAAATTGCCGCCCCGCGGCATGACTTGCCGGTTCAATCTTGCATAAGGGCCATAGGGGGCGAATATGGCAAAGCCCCGACTGCCACCACACGATTGTGGCAGCAGACATTAAAGCCTGCGGCTTGTAGATAGAAAAATGCGAGACGCCCAAAGGGCGGAGATCGCCCGTCTATTCGGCGACAGCTTCGCCTGAAAGACCCTGCATGATCATACGATTGACGTCGATCAGGTCCTGAATGTCTTCCTGGCCGGTCATAACCTCGGTGGTATATTTATTGACCCAGCGGGAAAGAGAAATAATGCCAGCCCGCGTTTCCACTGGCAGCTGATTGGTTGGCGCGGCGCAATCTGCCTCGAGCACTGACCATAGTCGACGATTCCAATCGAGCGCATCCATCCGACAGGCAATATCCATGCGGTCGAGCTTCTGGGCAGAAATCAAGGACATAGTAACCTGGGCGAAGAGCCGGTACTCCGTATTGCGCGGAGATTCAGATCTAGCCGAGGTCTGCTGATACGCGCGGAGCGACATTCCCCAACCTTTGGTCTTCATAGTCTATGAGTTTGCGGCAAAGCATGAGCGCTTTGTAGTACTCCCGATCCATGCAGTGCTTCGAGACATTCACGCAAGCCGCCAGTACATCAGGGTTTTGAATCGCCCCCATGAACTCACCCAAGCGTTGAACAAAGTCTTGATAGTACTGTCCGGCACCCGGTTCATCGATATACATCATCATGACGGGCATATAGATGCGTCGCGCAGGAGAGTTGGCGTCTTCCGGCTGAAGGATGTCCTTTTCGCGCAAGACAGAGGCCTTGTTCTGCAAAATAAGAACCCCCCGCCGATCGCCATTCTGAACGACTGCGCCGTTTAGAACAAACCTCTCGCCGGGTCGAAGCGACAGCTTAAGCGGCAAAATCGGCTCTCCTAATTCGCATCATGCTCCCCTCCGCGCAAACCCAAAAGATTGCAGCGACTGGATCGTATTGGAACTGCCTAAACTAGGTTGGTTAACGCCGCCTTGCTGCAACGTCATTGGGATTTGCGAAAAGGCCGCCGCAGACGAGATTAGGCTTAGCCAAAGATTAACCTCGGAACCTATTTATCTCATGCTTTAGATTCGGCGTCTTGGAGACCAGAAATGGCCCGACTGAAACCTGTTAAGTTCGATCTGGAAGGAGCCGCAGCGGTCGGGGCTGCGCCTGCCCAAGTGCGTGTGTTTTCAGGCATTGCGGGAGAAAATACCTCTCGGCAGTCGCTCGCCCAGCTCGCTGCCAGTTTGAAGGGCGTCAAGCTAGAGATAGTTCAACAGTATCTTGGCAAGGCGTCATTGGAGCTAGACCGTGGGCATCCTGAACGGGCAGAGAAGTGGGCCTTAAAAGCGCTCGAAGTCGATGAGAGATCAGGTATTTCCTGGCACACTTTGGCGACGTGTCGGGAAATGGCGGGTGATTTCGCCAGCTCAATCCGTTGCTATGAAGCCGCCCTTGCTTTGATACCTGAAGATAACGACATCACGAATAATCTCGGCCGTCTCGCCAGCCGGATGGGTGATAACGTCACTGCTGAAAAATTCTTCCGGTTGTATCTGGCTCGCTATCCTGGCCACCCAGAAGGCACCAACAATCTGGGCTCCGTTCTGCGAAGTCAGAGCCGCTTCGATGAAGCTATCGAAGTCCTGAAGGCGGGGCTAGCCAAGAATCCAGAGCGAGCCATGCTTTGGAACGGCATTGGCTCCGTGATGGCCGATGTCGGCGACATCGAAAATGGCCTAATCTTCTATGAGGAGTGTCTTCGGATAGATCCGAAATTCAGTAAGGCCCGCTATAACCGTGGAACTATGCGTCTGGCCTCGGGAGACGCCCTGGGAGCCTTGCAAGACTGCGACAAAGCCATCAGCCAGACAAAAGCCCTGCACGAAGTCTGCATGATGCGCATGGCTAGAGCATCCATACTGCTAAATCTTGGGCGACTTAGTGCTGGATGGGATGAATATGAAACCCGACTAGACGCCAATTTTAGCGACTGCACACTCTATAGCGTCGGAGATCTTCCCCAGTGGAAGCCAAATACACCCCTTGAGGGTAAATCTCTCCTGGTGATTTGCGAACAAGGTCTAGGGGACGAAATCCTGTTCGGCACTATCTTGCATGATATTCTCGAGCAGTTGGGGCCAGAAGGCAAACTCACCCTGGTCGTTGAAAGACGCCTCGTTTCCCTGTTTCAACGCAGCTTTCCGACCGCCATTGTTGGGGCTCATGTGACTTATAGCATTCAGGGTCGCGATGTCCGGGTTCTGCCGTTTCTGAATGACGACTTCAGTGGACTAGACCTCTGGACTCCAATCGGCTCGCTCATGAGGCAATACCGTCGGACCACCGAAGACTTCCCCGATCGTGTCGGATTCCTAAAACCAGATCCTGACCGCGTTGCCTATTGGCGAGACTGGCTCAACAGCCTGTCGGGCCTGCCCAAGGTCGGTTTGCTCTGGAAGAGCGCTATCATCAGCGCTGGCCGCCACCGCTATTTCTCCCCCTTTGACCATTGGGAGCCAATTATAGGGGTTCCTGGCATCACCATCGTAAATCTCCAATATGGGGACTGCGACAAGGAATTGACCCGCGCCAGGGAGGAGTTTGGGGTCGAGATCATTCAACCGCCCGGAATTGATCTGAAACAGGACCTAGATGAGGTCACAGCGCTTTGTGCTGCGATGGACCTCGTGATCGGTTTTTCAAATGCCACATTCAATATGGCAGCGGCAGCAGGTTCCAAAGCCTGGCTGATCTTACCTCCCGGCGCATGGACGAGCCTGGGGACGGGTCGCTATCCCTGGTATCCTCAGGTTCGCGTCTTCGTTCCTGAGACGTTTAATAACTGGGGACCGGTCATGGCGGAAATCGCCAGCGAACTCGCAGAATTCGTCGGCAATCCGGAGCCCTAACCTCCGCGAATTTCGCTGAATTCCGGTGACAAATCCGTCGGAGAGGCCCTCTCCGCACGGAACGCCCTTGAATGTCGCGTCCCAGGCTCTAGTCTGCACTCAGTTTGAAACAATTGTTCGAAAACCGACGCCACGTCGCGTCGTCCCAGGGAGCCCATATGAAGCAGCGTTTTGAAGGCACTGAGAATTACGTCGCCACCGACGACCTGAAGGTGGCGGTCAACGCCGCCATCGCCCTGGAGCGCCCCCTATTGATCAAGGGCGAACCCGGCACCGGCAAGACCGTGCTGGCCTACGAAATTGCCAAGGCCCTGAATTCTGAACTGATCACCTGGCACATCAAGTCGACCACCAAGGCCCATCAGGGACTTTATGAGTATGACGCTGTGTCTCGCCTGCGCGACAGCCAGTTGGGCGATGAGCGGGTCAAGGACGTCAAGAACTACATCAAAAAGGGCAAGCTCTGGGAGGCCTTCACCTCCGACAAGCGCCCAGTCCTGCTGATCGACGAAATTGACAAGGCCGACATTGAATTCCCCAATGATTTGCTGCGCGAACTCGACCGCATGGAATTCTATGTATATGAGACCAAGGAATTGGTTCGCGCAAAACATCGTCCCCTGGTGTTCATCACATCGAACAATGAAAAGGAACTGCCCGATGCATTCCTGCGTCGCTGCTTCTTCCACTACATCCGTTTCCCGGACAAGGAAACCATGGAGAAAATCGTCGCGGTGCATTTTCCCGACATCAAGAAGACGCTGTTGCGCGAAGCGCTTGAATCCTTTTTCGAGGTCCGTGAAGTTCCCGGCCTGAAGAAGAAGCCCTCCACTTCCGAACTTCTTGACTGGCTGAAGTTACTCCTCGCGGAGGACATTTCCCCGGACACGCTCCGGTCCACCGACCGCAGGGCGATCATTCCGCCGATGCACGGCGCCCTCCTGAAAAACGAGCAGGATGTACACCTGTTCGAGCGCATCATGATGATGGCAAGGAATAATCGCTGATTTTGTCAGGATAATGGCAAAAAAACAGGCTCATTGCGAGCCTGAACACCTTAATCAAACCTGAATCGAACCTGAATCAGAAGCACG
>CAITHQ010000054.1 GCA_903892305.1 uncultured Alphaproteobacteria bacterium | reverse complement strand
GGACCACCGGCAAACAACATGGCGACGCGTTTGATCTTCGCTTGTCTGGTTGGCATCGATTGCTTTCTGTCCTGAAAAGAGGTTATTTCGGACGCGTTTCGCGGCCAGGATGTCGAAAACGCATATTTTAGCCGGGCACCTTAGTTTCAAGGGCAAGAGCATGAAGCTCGCCGCCGACCTTGCCGTTCAAAGCTGCGTAGACCAGTTGGTGCTGTCGCACCCGGCTAAGGCCAGCAAATACGCCTGAGACGATA
The DNA here is from genome assembly GCA_903892305.1 of uncultured Alphaproteobacteria bacterium. Classification (GTDB taxonomy): domain Bacteria; phylum Pseudomonadota; class Alphaproteobacteria; order Caulobacterales; family Caulobacteraceae; genus Phenylobacterium. The sequence continues at coordinate 9,039 of CAITHQ010000054.1, read as the reverse complement.
ATCGCCTTGTAGTGGTCCCCGTCCCCGGCCAAATCTTGAATTTCGATCTCTGCATCAGGGAATGCGGACTGCAATTCCGCTTTCAGGACCCAGAGTGGCATAGGCATGTTCGGGCTCCAACGGATGATCGGCTTTTCGGCCCTATTGATTAACAAACGCCGTATTAAACTCATGAGTGTGCCGAATCTGATCGGGCTCCTCCTCGCGTGCTCTCTGGTTTCGTCTTGCGGCATGGTCGTGTCAACGCAACCGCTTTTTGACCGCCGTGACGCCGAGGTTTTGCAACCCAGGCAAGGACTTTGGGCGCTTGTAGAACCCGAATGCCATTTCAACACCAGCTCTGCGCCAGCTCAATGGCCCAACTGTGCACAGGCCTTGATTGTGCAAGACGGCGTGGCTGTAAATGCCAAGCCTCATACCCCAAAAAACCCACTGGACGGCCCCATCGCCTTCAACCTGAGTGGAGGCAGCCCAGGGGTCATCCAAATTGCACGGCCGATTAGCAAGGACTTCCGTCGCTGGGGCCACGGTTATTTCGGGTATCGGCCCCTCTCCACTGACGCTGAGGGCAAGGTTGTCTCTGCGCGGGTTTGGCCAGCCTTCTGCACCCGGCCAAACCCTAGGGGGCGCGCGACGACAGACTGTTGGACCCCTTCAGCCCAAGAGGTTCGTCTTGCCCTGCAAGACAGCGAAATCTGGGCCTATGAGGACCACATCAGTGACCTTGGTCTAACAGCGGTTTGGGTGCGCTATGCCCACCCTAGTCGGTGATGGCTGAATAGATCAGGCTCTTCAGCTGGCCACGGAAGTTGAAGGTGCCAGAGGGCATGAGCTGGGTCATGAACACCATGGTCAGATCCTCCTTCGGGTCGACCAGGAAGATGGTCGAGGCAGCTCCGCCCCAGTAATAGTCGCCAACGCCCAGGGATCCGGTCTCCACAAGACCGATGGTCGAGGCAAAGCCCAGGCCAAAGCCGACCCCTTCATTTGCGGTTTCTGAGAAGGTGCCCAGGGCCAATTGGGTCAGGTCCTTGCCGTCCTTCAGATGGTTCATGTGCATCATTTCCAGGGTACGGGGCCCCAAAATACGCACGCCGTCCAATTCACCACCCCGGCGCAGCATTTCGCAGAACCGCATATAGTCAGCTGTGGTTCCAGTCAGGCCACCGCCGCCGGATTTGAAACCCGGGTTGGAGATGAAGGTGCTGGTCGCTGGATCATCGATCAGCTTGAGGGTCTTGTTCGGGCCGCGCTGATAATTTGCGGCAAAACGCCCGACCTTTTCAGGGGCGACGAAGAAGGATGTGTCAACCATCCCCAGGGGGCCGAAAATCTCGTCCTGCAGGTACTGAGCGAAGGGCTTGCCAGAAATTATCTCCACCAGGGCACCGCAGACGTCGGTGGCCAGGGAATACATCCACTGTTCGCCAGGGTGATAGCGCAGGGGCACTTGGCCGAGCTTGTCCATGAATTCCATCATGGAGTCCTGGCTGCCAGCGCTGCGGATCTTTAGGCCGCGGTAGATATGATCGATAGGGTGCTGGACTCCGACCCCGGGCAGGCCGCCGCCATAGGTCAGGCCAGCCGTGTGACAAAGGACATCCCGAAAGGTGACCGGGCGGTTCGGCTTTTCGGTGACCATGTCATCGCCTTCGCCAGACACCCAGACCCGGTGGTTCTTCCAGGAGGGCACATAACGGCTGACAGGATCGTTCAGCTGGAAATAGCCCTTTTCGAACAGGCTCATCAGAGCAACTGAGGTGATCGGCTTGGTCATGGAATAGATGCGGAAAATGGTGTCATCGGCCATCGGCTTGCTGCGCTCGATGTCCATGCTGCCGAAGCTGCGGGAATAGGCCGTATGTCCATGGCGGGCGACGGCAATCTGGCAGCCGGCGATTTTTTGCGGCTCGATGTAGTTACGATTGATGTGGTCGGTTATGCGTTCAAGGCGCGAGGCGTCGAGGCCAGTCCACTGAGATTGCGCGTCCATGTGAAAAATTCCTCCCGGAAAATGGTGATTGGTCTAATTATGGACCATCATGCGCGCGAGTTTTGCGCCACGCCAAGAAAATCATGCCCCAAACGGGGAGGAGATCCCATGAATCCGACATTACTGGCCCTGGGCGAGACCCTTGGCGAACGTCTAAAGGACCGCAAGCAGACTGTGGCCGTGGCTGAGAGTTCTTCCGGTGGATTGATTTCTGCCGCACTTCTCAGCGTCGGTGGGGCCTCGGCCTATTACCTCGGCGGCGGTGTGATCTATACTGGCAAGGCGCGGATGAGCCTGCTGGACCTGCCCCGCGAGGCCGTAGTGGGCATGCGCTCGGCCAGCGAGCCCTACGCCCTATTGCTGGCCCGTACAGTCCGTGAGCGGTTTGGGACCACCTGGGGCATATCGGAAACGGGGGCGGCCGGGCCGACCGGCAACGGCTACGGCGATGCCGCTGGGCATACTGTCGTGGCGATCTCTGGCCCGGTCGAGTTTGCCGTGGTGGTAGAGACCGGCTCTCCGGACCGCATCGCCAATATGGACGCCTTCGCCGCGTCGGCTCTTGAGCTCCTGGTGAAGGCGACGGAAGCCTAGTTCATAAAGGCAGGCATCCACCCTTCGTGGGCGGCACGCAGGTCTGTCAGGGCGATGCTAAAGATCCCTGCCGTCGCTAGGGCTGGGCCGTCTGCGTGGCCGACTTCTTCTGCGAGAACGCCTGCCGCCTTTGCAGCCTTTAGGATCGGTGCTGGGTTGGCGGTGGCGATCAGATAGCGGCCCTGATCCTCCCCGAACAGCAGGGCGTGATCGGGCAGTTTTGAGGGCAGCTCGAGAGTGATCCCAACCTTGGATGCCAGGGCCATTTCGGCGGCAGCAGCGATCAGGCCGCCGTCGGAAAGATCATGCACCACGGTGACCTGTCGGGATTGTATGAGACTGCGCACAAGATCGCCGATCCGGCGTTCCATGATCAGGTCAACGGGCGGCGGAGCGCCATCCTCGCGACCGAGGATTTCGCGAAGGTACATGGAGGCCCCGAGCTCGCCCTTGGTTTCACCCAGCAGGATCAGAGTATCGCCGGCCTTCATGCCTGAGAAATCAGCCCGGAGGCTGGAGTCTGAAAGCAGGCCCACCCCGCCCACGGTCGGGGTTGGCGGAATAGCCGCGCCATTAGTCTCGTTGTAGAGACTGACATTGCCGCTCACGACCGGGAAGTCGAGGATCCTGCAGGCTTCGGCCATGCCATCAATGGCCCGCACGATCTGGCCCATGATTTCCGGTCGCTCAGGATTACCGAAGTTCAGATTGTCAGTGATGGCGACGGGATCTGCGCCGACGGCGGTCAGATTGCGCCAGGCTTCGGTCACCGCCTGCTTGCCACCTTCATAGGGGTCGTTTTGCACATAGCGTGGTGTGCAGTCCGAGGTCACGGCCAGAGCTTTCTTTGTTCCATGCACCCTGACGATCCCAGCATCAGCGCCAGTCGCACTGTCTTCCAGGGTGTCAGCCATGACGTGGCGGTCATACTGCTCCCAAAGCCAGCGCTTAGAGGCCATGTCCGGACAGCTCATCAGCTTGATGACCGCTGCTGCGTAATCCTCAGGCTCAGGTATGTCTTTGGCGTCGAGGCGCGGCTGGACCTTTGTCTCGACCCAGGGGCGATCATAAAGCGGCGCGTCATCAAACAGGGGTGCCAAGGGGACGTCGCAGACGGTCTCGCCCTTGTGCTTGAGCACCAGATGTCCGGTGTCGGTGGTCTGGCCAATAACCGCAGCGTCTAGGCCCCATTTTTCGAAAATGCGGTGACCGTCGTGTTCGCGGCCTGGCTTGAGCACAGCCAGCATGCGCTCCTGGCTTTCCGACAGCATCATCTCATAGGCGGTCATGCCCTCTTCGCGCTGAGGCACCATGTCTAGGTTCAGCTCGACACCCACGCCGCCCTTGCCAGCCATTTCGACCGAAGACGAGGTCAGGCCTGCAGCCCCCATGTCCTGGATGGCCGCAACCGCGCCCGAAGCCATGAGCTCCAAGGTCGCTTCGATCAGCAGCTTTTCAGCAAAGGGGTCGCCGACCTGGACGGTGGGCCGCTTTTCATCGGAGGCGTCGTCAAACTCTGCAGACGCCATGGTGGCCCCATGAATGCCATCACGGCCGGTCTTTGAGCCGAAATAGACCACCGAAAGACCCGGGGAGGGGGCAGCGGAATAGAAAATCTTGTCTGAGTCAGCCAAGCCGACACACATGGCGTTGACCAGGATGTTACCATCATAACCGCGATGGAAGTTTGTTTCGCCAGCGACTGTGGGCACGCCGACGCAATTGCCATATCCGCCGATACCGCTGACCACGCCGCTAACCAGACGCTTGGTTTTGGGATGGCTTGGATCGCCGAACCGAAGGGCGTTCAGCAGGGCGATGGGCCGTGCCCCCATGGTGAAGACATCGCGCATGATACCGCCGACACCAGTGGCAGCGCCTTGGTAGGGCTCGATATAGGAGGGGTGGTTGTGGCTCTCCATCTTGAAGATGCAGGCCTGACCATCGCCAATGTCCACGACGCCGGCGTTCTCGCCAGGGCCACAGATGACCCGCGGCCCCGTGGTCGGGAACTTGCCCAGATGGATCTTGGACGATTTATAGGAACAGTGCTCTGACCACATCACCGAGAAGACGCCTAGCTCGACAGGGCTTGGATCGCGGTTCAGCCGCTTGACGATCAGGTCGAATTCCTCGGCCTTGAGGCCATATTCAGCGGCGGTCTGGGCGAGGGTTTTTGCAGGTGCGCTCATGTCTCTGCTTCTAACGGGACTCGATGGCCAGGGCGATAGCCGCAAATCGAAATGCCCCCCCATTTCCGAATGGCGGGCATAAACATTTGCATATTGCTGCTATAAATTTTCAGTGTAAATTTATAGAATAGAAAGCGGGGATCACCATGTCAGAAATCATAGCCAAGCGGGTCTGCGCAGAGGTCGATGGAGATTTCGTCGTATTTCTGATCGGTATGCGGATCAATCGCCCTTGGAAATTCTGGCAATGGGTTCCTGTCGCCGCCGCTATGCCACGCATGTTGATTGAGTTGGCCAAACAGCCAGACCTTGGCCTGTTGCACGCCAGAACCATGTTCGGATTTCCAGATATCGTCGTAACCCAATACTGGCGCAGCTTTGGCCACCTCGAAGCCTATGCCAAATCACGGGAGGCCGCTCATCTGCCAGCCTGGCAGGCTTTTAATAAGGCCATCGGATCAAAAGGTGACGTGGGCATCTGGCATGAGACCTACCTGATCGAAAACGGCAAGTACGAGAATGTCTACAACAACATGCCAGCCTTCGGCCTAGGGCTTGCCGGCAAGTTAAAGGATGCAACAGGTGCCCGCCAGGAGGCGAGGGGGCGGGTCGGGGCCAAAAAGGCCTAAGGCAGTTCCTGCCGGAGAAGGTTCAACTCGTCCTGTACCAAGCCCAGAAGTTTGCGTGCAACTGTGTGGTTAGCCTTAGCCTCTGGATCTTCAGGGGCGATATCTAGCAGGCCGCCAGCTTCCAGGGCCTGAAACATCGTGGTGATATTATCAACGCGGGTGCGGGCCTTACGCAGACCAAACTCCGCCCGATTTGCCAAATACACGACTTCACTCACGTAATCCCCCTGTCAGCGATCGTCGTCGGGGTGAGCCCTTTTCAGGGTGCCGCTCCCCAACTAGCCTGTGAATGACGCTAGGTTAGCGGTAATTCCTAAATCTGAAAACCTCAAAATGAGTATAGTGGGCGTGAGGCCTTCTGAAGGTAACCTACCCATGGATCGACCAAGGGTTAGCAATCAATAGCTTGTCCCTGCGCACCGAGGGCAAATTATACACATCCTCGGCCGGAGGTCGTCTTGGGCGTTATATCTTGTCAAATTGAACCCTAACTCTCTTCCCGACAGGGAGGCGCTTTCGTCCTGACTGGCCTGTTTTTTTGGCGAAATGCGCGCAGACACCGGCAGCAGGCACCTGGGTGATTGCCCGTTTCCATAATGACGTCTAGCGTCTGCCCAATCTGGCGGCGCAGATCGGCCAGCAATTGGAGAGACAAATGGCGAATGCAGGCGGTGTCGGAGGAATTTTCCGACGGAAAAGCATCGGACAGATTCAGGCCGAGCATGAACATGGGGAACTCAACAGGTCCCTGGGGGCTCTGAACCTGATCCTGCTCGGGATCGGCTGCATCATCGGCACGGGCATATTCGTTCTGACGGGCCGCGCGGCCGCCCAGTTTGCCGGCCCGGGCATCATGATCTCTTTCATCATTACCGGCACCCTCTGCGCCTTCGTCGCCCTTTGCTATGCCGAGCTCGCCTCTGCCATTCCGGTTTCGGGATCGGCCTATTCTTATTCCTATGCCTCAATGGGCGAAATCGTTGCCTGGGTTATGGGCATGCTGCTGGTGTTGGAATACGGCCTGGCGGCCTCAACTGTAGCGGTGGGGTGGTCAGGCTATCTCGCAAGTCTGTTGAAGGACATGCACATCGTCATTCCACCTGAATTCACCGCCGCGCCAGGGGTTTTGGTCAAGAACGATGCGGGCCAGGTGATCGCCCATGGCATCATGAACCTTCCTGCCATTGTCGCCATCGCCTTGGTTACCGGCTTGCTGGTCATGGGGGTGTCAGAGTCTGCGACGGTGAATAATATCGTGGTCGCTATCAAGCTGACCGTGGTCATTGCCTTCATCATCATCGGATCGCGTTATGTAAATCCCGCCAACTGGCATCCGCTCATTCCAGCCCAGATCCCATCGCCACCAGCCGGGACACCGATGGACATGTTGCATCAGATCGGCCGGGCTCTCATGGGGGTCATGACCGGCGATACGTCGACCAAATACGGTGTCGGTGGCGTCATCCACGCAGCGGCCGTTATCTTCTTTGCCTATCTCGGCTTTGAAGCGGTCTCTACGGCCGGCGCAGAAAGCCGCAACCCGGCCAAGGACATGCCGATCGGGATTCTCGGTGCTTTGGCGATCTGTACGGTCCTTTATATCGCAACCTCGGCCGTGCTGGTGGGGATCGTGCCCTATGCGTCCTTGGACAACCCTGCGCCGATCGCCACGGCGGTGAACCATATTGGCCTGCCTTGGTTTGCCGTTCTGGTGAAGATTGGTGCCATTGCTGGGCTGTCTTCGGTCATGCTGGTCCTGCTGTATGGTCAGACCCGTATCTTCTACACCATGAGCCGTGATGGCCTGTTGCCCAAGGCCCTGTCTGTGGTGCACCCGAAGTTCAAAACCCCTTGGATCAATACCATCGTAGTCGGTATCGCTGCGTGCTGTGCCGCAGGCTTTATGTCCCTGGACGCCCTTGCTGACCTGTCGAACGTTGGCTCTCTCGCCGCCTTTGCCATTGTCTGCATCACAGTGATCTATCTGCGGACGTCTGCGCCGGATCTCGTTCGCCCCTTCCGCACACCACTGTTCCCGCTGGTTCCGATCCTGGGTGCCATAATGTGCCTGGTTCTGCTGAAAAGCCTCATGTCGTCCCCGGCGACCAGCAAGTTCTTTCTGATCTACCTTGCCATTGGTATTGTGATTTATTTCGTCTTCGGTCGGAACAATTCCAACCTGGGTCGCGGAATTCTGGTGGAGGGGCATGAGGCCTCGCCCATGGAATTGCCGCAAAAAGAAGACTGATTGCGATCTCGTCTGGTGAGGCTATCTGCCTCACCGGACGGGGATTTTTTGATGGCCGAAGCCTTTAATGAATTGATCCTGCCCGCGGGTCGGGCCGACCGTTATGCACAGGTCGCCGAGGAGATCGCCTCGGTTCTAGAGGGCGAAACCAACCTCACGGCAAAGATGGCGACGGTGGCCTCCATGCTGGCTGCTAGCTTTCCCACCTATTTCTGGACCGGCTTTTATGTGGTCGATCGGGAAAAGCCCGATGAGCTGGTGGTCGGCCCCTATCAGGGCACGCTTGGCTGTCTGCGCATTGCATTCGGTCGCGGCGTTTGCGGGACGGCCGCAGCGACGGCGCAGACGCAGATCGTGCCCGACGTTCACGCCTTTCCCGGTCATATCGCCTGTGACAGTCACTCTGCCAGCGAGATTGTGGTCCCTGTTTTCGATGCGTCTGGCCGCCTGATCGCGGTTTTTGATGTGGACTCGAAAGAACCCGGCGCCTTCGACGAGGTGGACGGGCAGTGGCTGCAAACGATCCTGTCTGCAACATTTGGCAGCTCCACACTTCTATAACCGATACCCCTTAGCCTCGCTGGCATGACGTCCGACGGGCCCTTTGTCAGCATCATCATCCCGACCCAGCGACGGCTGATGGGCCTTGAGCTCGCGACGCGGTCGATCTTCGCCCAGAGCGGCGTTGATTTCTCAAAGCTGGAATTGGTCATTGTCGATAATGACCAGGTCCCATCGGCAATGCCCTTGGTCGCGCACCTTAAGACCGAGGCTCCGCTCTTTGTTACCTACTTTCATGCCCCAGAGTCCGGGGTCGCTAACGCGCGTAATGCCGCCGTGAAGCAGGCGCGGGGCAGTTTGCTCGCCTTCCTAGACGACGATGAAGAGGCTAATCCCCAATGGCTTACCGCCCTTCTTCAGGTTCAAGCTGAATTTGATGCCGATGCAGTTTTCGGTCCAGTCCGAGGCCGCATACCGAAAGGCACCAGTCCTCATCGGGCCTATCTCGAGTGGTTTTTTTCCAGGCTAGGGTCTGATGTACCGGGACAGATCGACGGTTATTATGGATGCGGGAATAGTCTGATCCGCCGTGCCGCCATGCCAGATTGTCCAGCGCCCTTTTCGGCCGCACGCAATCTCATCGGCGGTGAGGATGATGTGCTGTTCGAACACATGAAGGCCTCTGGTGCGCGCTTTGTGTGGTCTCCTTTGGCCTGGGTCTGGGAAGATCCACTGCCCGAGCGCCTAAGTCTTGCCTACACGTTTTCTCGCGCCTTCGCCTATGGCCACGGCCCGACCTTGGCGGCAAAGGCTCGGTCTGACTGGTTTGGTGTAGCCTTTTGGATGTGTGTAGGGCTGGCTCAAGCTAGTTTGGGCCTTATC
>CAITHQ010000053.1 GCA_903892305.1 uncultured Alphaproteobacteria bacterium | reverse complement strand
GGTCGCGAATGGGCAAGTCTAACGCTGAGGGCGTCATGGCCATGGGCTGGGCGATTATCTGCCTCATTCCCTTTGCCGTAGGGGCCGTGATCCTTAGCACGCGGGAAAAGATTACCCGAGACCATGCCGATGGCCATTTCAAACTATCAGATTACGCCGCCCTTCTGGCGCGCGGAAACGTCCTGCGCATTTTGCTGGCCGACCTGTGCGTCACCCTGGGGCCAGGCTGGATGGCAGCCATCTATATCTTCTTCTTCACGTCCTCCCGTGGCTTCACCGTCCAAGCGGCCAATGGCCTGCTCGCCATCTATATTTTGACAGGTTTTGTTGGCGCACCAGCCACGGCCTGGCTGGCCAATCGGATCAGCAAGCACCGTGCGCTGATGGTGACCACCACCCTCTATTCGATCGGCCTGATCACCTTGATGGCCGTTCCGCATGGTAGCTTTATCTGGGGTGCCATTCCCATGGCCTTCGAAGGGGCTTTCGCCGCTGGCTTTGGCGTGATGATCCGGGCGCTCACCGCCGATATCGGCGATGAAATCCGTCTCGAAGGCGGCAAGGAGCAGATTGGTCTGCTCTACGCCCTGACCAATGCCACCACGAAGATTGCCGGTGCCGGCTCGATCTTCCTGACCTTCAACGTCCTTGCAGCGATCGGCTATAACGCTAAGGAAGGTGCCCTTAATACGCCCGCTCAGATTCATGGCCTGGAGCTGGCCTACCTGATCGGCCCGATCTTCTTCGTCATGGTCGGGGGAGCTTGCTTTGTGGGGTACAAGCTAGACTCAAAGCGCCATGCGGAAATCCGGGCCAAACTGGAAGAGCGGGATGCCCTCTATGACGAGGCTCCCGTCCTTGAAGGCCTGACCGGCGAAGCCGATGCTGTTTATGTGGGCGACGACCGCAAACCGACCGTAACAAAGTAGACCGTCATGACAAAGAGCGCCCGACTATCCCTGCCGGTGGTCGCGGCCTTCGGCTCTACAGCGGCCCCTATCGCCGCCATCGGACTGGTCATGGGCGTCTACCTGCCCAGGTTCTTTTCCAGCTATATCGGCCTTGGCCTTAGTGCTGTCGGTGCAGCCTTTATGATCGTCCGTCTGTTGGACATGGGACTGGATCCCTTGCTGGGCATGGCCATGGACCGGACCCGCACGAAGGTGGGGCGTTACCGACCTTGGCTTTTGCTAGGCGCGCCCATCACCATGGTCGCCATCTACATGCTCTTCATGGCTCAGCCCGGGCTGAGCTTCACCAGTCTGCTGGCCTGGCTGTTTGTGCTCTACGCTGGGGTCTCGATCCTCACACTTGGTCAGGCGGCCTGGGGGGCGACGCTTGCCACCGATTATCACGACCGCAGCCGGGTCTATGGTGTGGTTCAGGCGGTTGGCGTGGTCGGTGCCATACTGATCCTGCTCTTGCCGCTGGCCCTGACCGGAAAGCCCAGCGGTGCCCATGGTGGCATTCCAGCCATGGGTTGGTTCCTGATCGTCCTGATCCCCTTGACCGTCGCCCTATGTGCTTTGGTGACGCCGGAAAAAGTTTCGCCCCGCGCTGCCAATGAGACGCCGGTGACCCTGCAGGACTACTGGTCTTTGTTGACGCGCCCAGAAGTCCTGCGGCTGGTCTGGGCTGATTTCATCATTGCCCTCGGCCCTGGCACCACAGCTGCCCTCTACCTGTTCTTCTTCCATGATGCCCGCCACTACAGCCTGCCGCAAACCTCGATCCTGCTTCTGTTTTACATCGCCGCCGGGTTAGTGGGCTCCCTGTTTTGGGGAACTTTGGCCCAAAAAATTGGTAAGCACAGGGCGATCATGGCTTCTTCGGTCGCCTATGCCTTTGCGCAGACGACCCTCATGCTGATCCCGCCTGCCACCATGGCCCTGGCCATACCGGGCATGTTCGCCGTGGGGTTTGTTGGATCTGCTTTTGCCCCCATTGTCCGGGCCATGGTCGCAGACGTGGCCGACGAGGTCAGGCTGGAGTCTGGCCATGAGCGAACGGGTTTACTCTACGCCTTGATCACCACCGCGGAAAAAGTCGGTGCGGCCATCACGGTGGGGATCAGCTTTAAGGTGCTTGAACTGGTCGGCTATAAGGCCGCTGAAGGAGCCGTAAATACGCCCCAGGCGATCCATGGTCTGGAAATGACCTATGTCTTTGCGCCGATCACCCTGGTCTTCCTGGGCGGTGCGGCCTTCATCGGCTGGAAGCTGGATGCGGAGCGTCACGGGGAGGTCCGTCGTCAGTTGGATATCCGCGATGCCCTGGCCGCAGAGGCCAGGACCTTTGAGGCGGTCACTGGCGTTTCGATCGTTTCGCCCCCCGATCAGCCCTAAACCTCACCAGCAGGGGAGAATTTCTGCCGCCAGCGCAGGATCATCCCGCCAATGCCGACGCCCGCAGAGGCCAGGCCAGTCACATGGCCAAGGCCGTCTGGCAGAAAGAAGGCCAGCGGACCGCCCAGGACGATCAGGAAGCACATGCCCCAGATTTTCCAGCGGGTCTTGGTGCGAGCTTTTGTCCAGGCAACAAACTCTGGGTCCTGATGTGGACGCTTCACCGCGGCCAGGGCTTCGTGCACCTCACGCGGTATCTCTGGCTCCCGGGTTGGGGCAAGATGGACAGGCTCTGATCGTCGGCCAAAGGTCTTAGACATGGCTGCAAACTAGCAGGGCATTCTTATCAGCCGGTTAGCCTTGCCCAGGGATACGGGCATCGCCTATGACACTTTCAAATCATTAGGGAAGACCGCCAGTGACCGATCTATTCGCGCCGATGACCTTCACCCATGGTCCAGCCATGAAGAACCGCTTCATGCTGGCCCCCCTGACCAATCTGCAAAGCCATGTGGATGGGACCCTGTCGGATGATGAATATCACTGGCTGACCCAGAGGGCGGTTGGTGGCTTTGGCGCGACCATGACCTGTGCCGCCCATGTTCAGGCTGTTGGCCAGGGCTTTCCCGGCCAGCTCGGCATTTTTTCTGACACCCACATCTCGGGTCTGACCCGGCTAGCGGCGGGCATTAAGGCGGCCAACAGTCTGGCCATTGTCCAGCTACATCATGCGGGTATGCGCTCGCCGAAGGATCTGATCGGCGAGTCCCCGGTCTGTCCCTCTGACTCCACCGAATTTGGTGCTAGAGCCCTGACCGAGGTCGAGGTTGCCCAACTGATCGAAGACTTCATCCTGGGCGCTGAGCGAGCGGAGAAGGCGGGCTTTGATGGCGTTGAGCTCCACGGTGCCCATGGCTATATCCTCTGCCAATTCCTGAGCGCTGAGGTCAATCAGCGCACCGACGCCTATGGCGGCTCACCGGAAAATCGTGCCCGCATTATTCGGCAAATCCTTGACGGTATTCGCACCCGTTGCCGCCCAGACTTCAACCTCGGCATCCGCCTGTCGCCAGAGCGGTTCGGCGTGAATCTGGTCGAAATCCGCGATCTGGC
>CAITHQ010000052.1 GCA_903892305.1 uncultured Alphaproteobacteria bacterium | reverse complement strand
TGCGTTTCGATGACACTCGGCGCGATGGTCGGGGTCTATCCCTACCGAGTCGCGGATTTTCATACCGGGGAGTAAGTGCGGCGTCGGGATCGCCAAAGATAGGTCTTGGCGCATCAGAACCATGTCGGGCTCGCCCTTGCGATATCCCAGCGCCTCTAATATTTCTATTCGGGCTAGATCGGCGGCGAAAAGGCGTATGCGCAGCACTGAGCCGCTCTGGGCCGCGCAGTCTTCCGCCCACCTGACCATCTCAGGAATCCGGGTCTCGGCGGCGGGGTGAGCCTCTATCCAGAGATCGCCTGGGCCGTCGAACCAGGCCACTGCTTCAAGGTCCCTGGTCCCCCAAAAATGCATGCCGACAATGTCCTCAGTATTGCCCCGCAAAGACCAAATGATGTCGCCAGGATGCCAGGCGGCGCTGCCCGGAAATTTTGTACTTTGGGTGGCGCTAGCAAACTCCAGGAAGGCTTCCAAGTCCTTTGGGCCGGAACAATCGCGGTCGAAAGACGCGGTGCGCATGTTACCCCCACATCTCAAACGTCCCGTGATCCAGGGCTTGTAGACATCCGCCACGGGTCATTTTTAGGAAGAGGGCGTCGCCGCGGTCAGTGCGTTCTACGGCCATGGCGGAGAAGACGCCCATGAGCACGCCGTGGACAGCGAAGCGTTGATAGTCCCGCCAGGCGGCCTCGAGGGGGTAGTTGCGCACGCCCCTCTGCAGCAGTTCGGCGTGATAGAGGCCGACCAGATCGCGCTCGTGCTCCCGGCGGGTCTCGGGTGATAGTCCGGCGCTTAGGAAGTACGAAACGTCAGTAAGGGCCGCGCCCAGGGTGATGGTCTGCCAGTCCAGGGTGCCCATACGCCGTGTGCCGCCCTGAACGTCGAAGAGGATATTATCGAGTCGGAAGTCGGCGTGCTGCAGGGTGACGGGAAAATCGCTTACACCCTGCATGGCCACCACGGCGGCTGGAAGGCGGTCGACAATGGCGATACACTCGGGCTCCAGCTGGCCTTGATAGCGGTCCTTGAAGGCGGCCACGACCATGGGCAGGGCGGCGGCGATCTGGCCGTTCATCTCGCTATTGGCGGGGTTCAACCAGTCAATCTGCAGCAGGCTGACATCGCCCCAGCGGGGGGCGTGAAGGGCGGCGGCTTCTTTGAGCGCCGTCGCAGCATCTTCAACGGAGCATCCGGCCAATTGGTCGCCAGCCCTTGCGGGGCCCAGATCTTCAAGGATTAGGGTGAAGTCGTGGGTCTCGGGATTGATTTCGGCATAGATCGGACGAGGGGTGGAGATGTCAACGGTCGGGGCGATGTCGCGGTAGAAGCCCACCTCGCGCAAATAGAGGCGCAGGCCTGCGCCGGAGGCCCGACTGGCGGGGTCTTCGGCCGGGAACTTGCCGATCACGCTGGCCGGCGCTGTGTCGGGGGCTCCGGCATAGGTCAGCTCAAACCGAAAACTGTCGCCGACCAAGCCATTGCCCACAGGGCACCATTGAACGTCGGTGACCTTACCGGCCGGGAGATCTCCTGAGGCTTGCAGTGCCGCGGTCATCCAATCGGCGTCTATAAGATCAGGGCCAAGGGCGATGGGCGGGCTTTGCATCTGATGTTGGTCCTCCTGTTGACCCCGTCGGCGTCTGGTGCGCCGATTTGGGCTGATCCCCGGTGCGACGGCGCAAAGCTCCGTTCGCCGACAGTCTAGACCGATCTGTGGCGTTTGGGACCAGAGAGAAAATGGGCTAACGAAGCGGTGCGCCGTTCGCCGTTCGCCGTTTGCCTAGGACCAACATGCCTGATCTGCAAAATCCCTTCACGCAATCAGCGGCCAAGGTCTGCGTCATTGGCCTGGGCTATGTGGGTTTGCCCCTGGCGGTGGCCCTGGCAGCCCATAACGACGTCATCGGCTTTGATCTGGATGCGGGCCGGGTGGCGGAGCTGGCTAAGGGCCATGATCGCACCCTGGAGGTAGACGCTCCCGACCTAATGGCCGCCACGCGCCTTAGCTTTGCGACTGACGAGGCGGCGTTGAAGGCCTGTAATGTCTTCATCATCACTGTGCCGACGCCGATTGACCGACAGAAGCGGCCGGATCTGACGGCTCTTCTGGCGGCCAGCCGGACCGTGGGTCGGGCCATCTCTATGGGCGGAGTGGTGATCTATGAGTCGACGGTCTATCCAGGCGCGACTGAGGAGGATTGCGTGCCGGTGGTGGCGCAGGTGTCTGGCCTTGAGTTCAACCGGGACTTCTTTGCTGGATATAGCCCTGAGCGAGCCAATCCCGGCGACCGGACCCATCGTCTGTCTTCGATTATCAAGGTGACCGCCGGGTCGACACCCGAAGCTGCAACCTTTGTGGACAGGCTATACGGGCAGGTGGTGACCGCAGGGACCCACTTGGCCAGCTCCATCCGGGTGGCGGAGGCGGCCAAGGTCATCGAGAACACCCAGAGAGATCTCAACATCGCCCTGGTCAATGAGTTCGCCATGATCTTCCATCGTCTGGGGATCGACACTCACGAGGTGCTGGCGGCGGCGGGGACCAAGTGGAATTTCCTGAAGTTCCAGCCAGGCCTGGTGGGTGGCCACTGCATCGGGGTTGATCCCTACTACCTGACCCATAAGGCCGAAGATTCTGGCCACCATCCCCAGGTGATCCTGGCCGGTCGGCGGATCAATGACGGCATGGGCGGCTATATTGCCCAAGAGCTGATCAAGGCGATGATTAAGCGTGACCTGCAGGTGCGGGGCGTAAAGGTCCTGGTTCTAGGATTGGCCTTCAAGGAGAACTGCCCGGACCTGCGCAATACCCGGGTGATCGATATTGTCGCTGAGCTGAAAGACTACGGCCTGGCGGTGGATGTCCATGACCCGTGGGTGAATGCCCAGGACGCCGTGGCGGAATACGGCGTCAGTATGGTTCAGGCCCCACAGGCAGGGGAATATGACGCCGTCATACTGGCCGTGGCCCATCAGCAGTTTCGCGATATGGGCGTCCAGTCCATCAAGGCCCTGGGCAAGCCAGGCTGCGTGTTCTTTGACGTCAAGGCCGTCTTCCCGAAGGATCAGTCCGACTTCCGACTCTAAATTGTATTGGGCCGGTAATAGTCCAGGTACCAGTCGACGAACTTGCCTATGCCGGCTTCGACAGCCGTGGTTGGCTCATAGCCCAGGGCTTGAATGTCGGAGATGTCTGCCGAGGTGCGGACCACATCGCCCGGCTGCATGGGCATGAGGTTAAGGATCGCCTTGCGACCCAGGCGAGCCTCCAGGACGGCGATATAGGTCATCAACTCCACGGGCTGGCTGGCCCCGATATTCAAGATTCGCCATGGTGCGACACCGCTGGTGGCGGGGTCTGGAGCCATGGGGTCCCAATCAGGGTTGGCGGTGGGGGGATGATCCAGGGCAGCTATGATCCCGGCGACAATGTCGTCCACATAGGTGAAGTCCCTCTGCATGCGGCCTTCGCCGTACACATCAATAGGTTCGCCCTTCAAAATCGCTGCCGTGAATTTGAACAAGGCCATGTCTGGCCGACCCCAGGGGCCATAGACCGTGAAAAAGCGCAGCCCCGTCGACGGAATATCGAATAGGTGGGCATAGGCATGCGCCATAGATTCGTTGGCCAACTTGGTGGCCGCATAGAGGGTCAGGGGGTGGTTGGCTGACTCGTGCGGGGTGAAGGGCATGTGCCCATTAGCCCCGTAGGCCGAACTGGTCGAGGCAAAGACCAGGTGTCGCGGCTTTACCGATCGACAGGCCTCAAGCACATTGAGGAAGCCAACAATATTAGAGTCCACATAGGTGCCCGGACTCTCAAGGCTGTAGCGGACCCCAGCCTGGGCTGCGAGGTTGACCACCAACTCAGGGGCCGTTGCCTCAAAGACCGCCGCTAGACCTTCACGATCTGTCAGATCCAGGCGGTGAAATTGAAAGCCGTCCCGTGAGTCCAGGCGAGACAGTCGTGCCTGTTTCAAGGTGGGGTCATAATAGCCGTTGAGGTTATCGATCCCGACAACCTGGTCGCCACGATCCAGAAGATACTGAGAAAGGGTCGAGCCGATAAAGCCGGCTACGCCTGTAACAATGACCTTGGCCATGGGGTTCAGGCCTTACTGTTCGCGCGTCTAGCCGTTTGCGACAACGCGCA
This sequence comes from uncultured Alphaproteobacteria bacterium, assembly GCA_903892305.1. GTDB lineage: Bacteria > Pseudomonadota > Alphaproteobacteria > Caulobacterales > Caulobacteraceae > Phenylobacterium. The sequence continues at coordinate 22,082 of CAITHQ010000052.1, read as the reverse complement.
GGGCCGGTGCTGCGCCTGGTTTTTCCCCACGGATTTGAGCCACCAGATCAAAGAGGGCACGGCGCACAAGCTCTACATCACCTTGCTCGGCTAGGGCCTCCAGGTTCAGTAGATGGTTGGTCGTAACCCGTAGGGCTGACGACGACACAACCTCCATAACCTTTGGCGCACAGGGAACCGATCGTTCCGTGTCGTCCAGCAGGGCTTCCGATAGCTTTTCTCCAGGTCGGAGGCCGGTGATTTCGATTTCGATGTCCTTGCCGGGTGTTCGGCCAGACAGGGCAATCATCTGACGTGCCAGATCCATAATTCTGACCGGCTCACCCATTTCCAACAGGAATAGCCGCGCGTCAGCACCCTCGCTATCACCGGCGCATGTCGCCGTTGCGTGCAGGACCAGCTGTGCCGCTTCTGGGATAGTCATAAAGAACCGGGCCATGTCTTCATGAGTCACGGTCACTGGGCCGCCGCGGTCAATTTGCGACTTGAAAATAGGCACCACGGACCCGGCTGAACCGAGCACATTGCCAAAACGTACAGCCGAGAAGCGGGTGCCGGCACCGTTTTGTTGTGCCTGGATCACGGACTCGGCCAATCGCTTGGTGGCGCCCATGACATTGGATGGATCCACGGCCTTATCTGTGGAAATCAGGACCATTTGAGCCGCGCCAGCGGCACGCGCCGCCTTTGCGACGTTCAAGGTGCCAATCACATTAGTCAGCACCCCCTCGCAAGGGTGACATTCGACCATAGAGACGTGCTTTAGCGCCGCAGCATGGAAGACGAGATCTGGCTTTTCTGCTTCAAAACAGGCGGCCACACGGGCGGCGTTCCGCACGTCAACCATAGCAGCCTTCCGCGACAAGCCTGGGCAGGTCTCTCCCAACTCACGGTCAATTTCAAAAAGTGAGGTTTCCGAGAAGTCCAAGAGGGTGAGGTGGGAGGCCTGGAAGGTTGCGACCTGGCGGCACAGTTCGGCACCGATCGAACCACCAGCGCCAGTCACCAAGACGCGCCGACCCTGTACCAGGGCTCGAACAGCGGCGCGGTCGAGATTGATCGGTTCACGGGCCAGCAATTCTTCGACGCTGATCTCGCGCATAGGCAACAGCGCCATGCCGTCATGCTGAGAGAGCTCGACAATCGAGGGCAGGCGCAGCAGCCGAATGCCATCATTCTTCAATTGGCCGAGTTGGTCAGCGGTCAGGCCCTTGAGGCGGCCCGGTTCATCCAGGAAGAGGATCGCGCGAGGATAGCGATTCCACCGACGTAGATCAGCGAGCGCGACGTCCAATTTCTCGATGCATTCAATAATGCAGACGCCTCGCACCTGCTGGCCCACATCCCGTGCATCGGGGCCCACAATGCCTACAGGGGTCCAGGCCTGATCGTGACGACGCGCCACATCGCGAAGATAGGTGTCGGCCAAGGCGGTGGGACCAATGAGCAGAAGCGCAGGTGCCTGAGGAGTCCTGTCCTGGATCGACTTCAATGGCGCGAAGCTGTCCAGGGCGTGCTCATGGAGGGCGCGACGCAGGGTTCGTGCGCCCATACTGCCTGCCAGCTGGAGGATCGGGGCAAGGGCAAGAATCGACCTAGCAAGGCCCATAGCCCGGTCGATGACAAAGACGGTCAGGAGAAAGACGCCGACGGTCAGGACGGCCGTACGGGCCAGGACGAGAGCGTCAGGTATTGAAACATAACGCCAGGGCGAGAGTTCACGGCGGAAAATCGAAGAGAAGAACCCAGCCAGCAGTGCATATATCGCCACAAGCTGAGCTAGGTTCAGGGTCGAAAGACCACTGGAGTCGAGTCCAAGGGCGCGTGTGGCGGAAAGAAGGTAGGCAAGGAGGAATGCCAGACCGGCGATCACTGTATCGGCGACAATGGTCTGGGCCCTATTGGCCATCTGCTCCATGTATCGCACTCCATTCGCGTCGCTCAACGCCGCACCTTAAACAGGAGAGCGCCATCGTCCAGCGAAACTCCTGACTTCGAATGGGTCAAAATCGCATCAGGAGGCGAAAGACCCATGAAGCCAAAGCCTCAATGGTTGATTCATCCTAAAGGAGCGGTTGCCCCAAGGAAACAGAAAAGCCGCCTCCGGAGACCGAAGGCGGCTGATTTTGGTCGCAAATTCAGCAGTGACTAGAAGTTCACTTTAAGTGAGAGCGCGACGCGGCTGTTGTAGATTTTGCCAAACCCGTGCTCGCTCGTATCCCAATAGCGCAAATCGACGCCGAGTTTAGAGGTCAATGCATAGCCAACGCCCAGGTTCCAGGTGTTGTAATCTGCAGGTCCGACAACGGACTGGTGGCCGATAGCGCCCGACACGGAGGCTTTTTCCGTCAGCGGCGCAGAGGCGTTCAGTTCGTAATAAGTAGCTTCACCGGTCTTGAAGGGGAATTCTGGGGAATAATAGACTGCAGCGCCGACTGTGCCCTTGCCGACCGGGACAGACCCGACAACCTTGGCTTCCCAATAGGCCTCGTCGGCACCGGAGGGCTTATTGCCGTAGCCATAATAGACGACGCCCACATCAAGTGCGACAGGTCCGAGTTGCGGTTTAAAGCCAGCATAGGCATCGTACTCTAATGTGGTGCCGTTATTGAAATCGACATTGGACAGCCAGGCACCCGCGTAAGCCTTACCCATCGATACATCTGCGCCACCGAAGACTTGGCCTGCGCCATCGGTCTGGCTGATACCGCGGAACACATAGTCAGAAGCTGCGCCGACGTTGAAGGTGATGGCTGGCGCATCGTCTGCCAAGGCGACGCCGCCTAGGCCGAGACTGGCAACACCAGCAATGAGTAGAACTTTGAGAGTTTGCATAGTTTTTATCCCCGTTTTCGTCAGGCACTGCCCGATAGGCAGGCAGTTTCGCGGAATGATGACGAGTCGCCATCATTGAACCGTCTGACCTCGAATGAGGTGCGCGACTTGCCGGGTTTATGAGCGGTCAAATTTAATGTTGCATGAAAATTAGGCGTCAATCGGAGGCCTATCGCATGCTGAGGGAGGCCATACCGAGGTGGGATCCGGCATCGACAAGCAGGGTCTCGCCCGTGACGTGCCGCGAAGCTGGCGAGGCTAGGAAGACTGCGGCAGCGGCGACATCCTCTGCGGTTGACGCGACTTTGAGCGGGGTGCCTGCGGCAGATCCTTCTCGCATTCTCGCGACCCGTTCCTCCGGCATGCCCTTGCCGAACCAAGGCGTATCAATGAACCCAGGACATATGGCGTTGACCCGAATGTGAGGTGCTAGGCCCCTTGCAAGGGACAAGGTCATGGTCGTCAATGCCCCCTTAGACGCGGCATAAGGCACAGACGACCCTATGCCTGTGACCCCTGCGATGGACGAGGTATTGACGACGGCCCCAGCGGCGGGCGCAGCTTCCAGCAGGGCGCGGGCTGCCCTCACCATCTGAAATGCACCAATGACGTTAACAGCGTAGAGGTTCTGAAAGTCTTCAGCGTTCACGGCATCCAAATCACCGTGGTTGGGTGCAAACTTGGTTGTTCCGGCGTTGTTGAACAAGGCGTCGATCCGGCCAAAAGGGGCCGCCGCGTCTGCGATGCGGCGGCAATCAGCGTCAATAGCAACGTCGCCCTGGACCAGAATGGCTTGGGCACCCTTGGCCTCAACCTGACGGGCCGTTTCTTGGGCTTCATCCAGGCTCCGGGCATAGTTGATGATGACGGCTTTAGCGCCGCGATCTGCGGTCTCTACGGCGATGGCGCGTCCTAGCCCCGTGGAGGCGCCGGTGACTACGACGATATAGTCCTTGAAGTCCTGGCCGCTCATCGTTCTTTCCCTATTTACGTTGGCTGTTGTGCCCATTAGCTCTGAAGCGGCGGCGCGAAGTCAATTCATTGCCGGCAAAGGACCAGGAAAACTGGGGCAGGACCCAGAAGAATTTTCCATAGTAGGCGCACTCCGTTCGAGCCTTGGCGAAACGGGTGTCCTATAGGGTCTGCTCCAAAGGTTCAGGTTTTGACTGAGACAGGAGTACAAAGCCCATGACGGACGATCGGCAGGGGATAACCTTGACCCATCTCCAGCGCCTGGAAGCTGAGTCGATCCACATCATGCGTGAAGTGGTGGCCGAGGCCGAGCGCCCAGTTATGCTCTATTCGGTCGGTAAGGACTCCGCTGTCATGCTGCATTTGGCGGCCAAGGCCTTCTATCCGGCCAAGCCGCCATTTCCCCTGCTGCACGTGGACACGACCTGGAAGTTTCGCGCCATGTACGAGATGCGCGAGCGGATGGCCCGGGAACTGGGCTTTGACTTGATTGTTCATAAGAACCCGGAGGCCCTGGCACGGGGCATCAACCCCTTCGACCATGGATCGGCGGTCCACACCGACCTTTGGAAGACCGAGGGTCTGAAGCAGGCCCTCGATAAATTTGGTTTCGACGCGGCCTTTGGCGGCGCGCGTCGCGATGAGGAGAAGAGCCGCGCCAAGGAGCGGATCTTCTCTTTCCGGTCGGCTCAGCACCGGTGGGACCCAAAAAACCAGCGTCCAGAGCTCTGGCACCTTTACAATGCGCGCAAAAACAAAGGCGAAAGCCTCCGCGTCTTTCCGATCTCCAATTGGACTGAGCTCGATATCTGGCAGTACATCCACCTGGAAAACATCCCGATCGTTCCCCTCTATTATTCGGATGTTCGTCCGGTGGTGGAACGCGAGGGCGCACTGATCATGGTCGATGATGACCGCTTCCGGCTTGCGCCTGGCGAGATGCCGATGATGAAGTCTGTGCGATTCCGGACTCTCGGCTGCTACCCACTGACGGGGGCGGTGGAGTCCACGGCCGCGACCCTTCCTGAGATCATTCAGGAAATGCTTTTGACCACGACGTCTGAGCGCCAGGGGCGGGTCATCGACCATGATCAGACCGCCTCAATGGAAAAGAAGAAGCAGGAGGGCTATTTCTGATGGCCCATCAGTCCGATCTCATCGCTACTGATATCGATGCTTACCTGCTGGAGCATCAGCACAAGAGCCTCTTGCGGTTCATCACCTGCGGCTCAGTCGATGACGGCAAGTCGACCCTCATTGGCCGGCTGCTCTACGATTCAAAGATGATATTCGAAGATCAGCTTGCGGCGCTTGAAGCTGACTCTAAGCGGGTCGGGACCCAAGGCGGCGAGATTGACTTCGCCCTCTTGGTCGACGGGTTGGCGGCGGAGCGTGAGCAGGGCATCACCATCGATGTCGCCTACCGATTTTTCTCCACCGAGAAGCGCAAGTTTATTGTCGCTGATACCCCCGGCCACGAACAATACACGCGCAATATGGTCACGGGAGCCTCCACAGCCCAAGCAGCCGTGATCTTGATCGATGCTCGCCGCGGGGTGCTCACCCAGACCCGGCGGCATTCCTACTTGGTCAAGCTGCTAGGTATTCGCCACGTGATTTTGGCGATCAATAAGATGGATCTGGTGGATTGGAGTCAGGCGCGTTTTGATGAAATCATCACTGATTACAGCGCTTTCGCAGCCCAGATCGGCCTGACTGATTTCACCGCAATCCCCATGTCTGCCCTCAGGGGTGAAAATGTTGCGGGACCGGGGCCAGGGGTCAGCTGGTATCAGGGGCCCCACTTGATGTCGGTTCTCGAAGCCTTGCCTGTGGACGACGATCTACAGGACAAGGCTTTCCGAATGCCAGTGCAGTGGGTGAACCGCCCCAATCTGGACTTCCGAGGCTTTGCAGGCCTGGTGGTGTCAGGCCAGGTCCGGCCAGGGGATAAGGTCCGCGTCCTGCCCTCCGGCAAAACCAGCACGGTCGCCCGTATAGTCGCCTCGCCAGAAGATCTTGATGTGGCAGTTGCGGGCCAGTCGATCACCCTGACATTGACTGATGAGGTGGATGTTAGCCGCGGCGATGTCCTGGCCGCCGCCCAAAGTCCCCCGGAAGTCGCCGATCAGTTTGAGGCAACCGTTGTCTGGATGGATGATGAGCCCCTATTGCCGGGCCGGGCCTATTTGCTGAAACAGGGAACGCGGACGGTGGTTGCTGCCCTGTCCGAACCCAAGCACAAGATCAACGTCAACACCCTTGAAAAGCTTGCGGCCAAGCGGCTGGAGCTTAATGAAATCGGCGTTTGTAACCTGACCCTCGACAGCGCCATTGCCTTTGATTCCTATGCAGAGAGCCGCGATCTTGGGGGTTTCATTCTGATAGATCGCTTGTCCAATCGGACAGTGGCGGCGGGCATGCTGCACTTTGCCCTGCGTCGGTCTCAGAACGTCCATTGGCAGGCGGTGGATGTGGACAAGGCCGCGCGGAGTGCCCTGAAGGGCCAGAGGGGTCGGGTGGTCTGGCTGACGGGCCTTTCGGGGTCGGGTAAGTCCACAATCGCTAATCTGGTGGAGAAGAAGCTGCACGCGGAGGGGCGTCACACCTACTTGCTAGACGGTGACAATGTCCGTCATGGCCTCAACCGAGACCTTGGTTTTACCGATGCCGACCGAGTCGAAAACATTCGGCGGGTGGCGGAGGTCGCCAAGCTTATGGTCGATGCTGGCCTGATCGTCCTTGTATCCTTCATCTCACCCTTCCGGGCTGAGCGCGACATGGCGCGGGGGCTCATGGCGCAAAATGATTTTGTCGAAGTCTTTGTAGATACACCCCTGGCGGTCGCAGAATCCCGCGATGTGAAAGGGCTCTACAAGAAGGCACGCTCAGGTGAATTGAAGAACTTCACCGGCATAGACAGCCCTTATGAAGCGCCGGAACATCCAGAAATCCGCATCGACACCACGTCGGAAACCGCACCCCAGGCTGCAGAGCGGATCACCGCCTGGCTTAACGGGGAACTGGACTACACGATCTAAGCCCTAATTGCGGCGGCGGGGAATGACGAGTATGGCGAGCTCATGACTGATACCCATTTGACCCAACTTGGGCAGGAGATTCGTGGCTTCGCTAGTCCGGAAGAGGCTGTTCTTGAGCGGGTTCCTAATCCGCAGAAGGGCACACTCTATCTGGCGAGGTTTACCGCGCCGGAATTCACCTCCCTATGCCCGGTGACTGGCCAACCCGACTTTGCCACACTGATGATCGACTATGCGCCGGGAGACTGGCTGATCGAGTCGAAGTCGTTGAAGCTTTATCTCGGAAGTTTCCGGAATCATGGGGCTTTCCATGAGGACTGCACGGTTGCGATTGGTCGCAAGATCGTCGAAATCGCCCAGCCGACCTGGTTAAGGATCGGTGGCTATTGGTATCCGCGAGGCGGAATTCCAATCGACGTTTTCTGGCAGACCGGACCTGCGCCGGAGGGGCTTTGGCTGCCCGACCAGGGTGTGCCGCCCTATCGCGGTCGGGGCTAGGGCCGTCCCCAGTGGGTGACGAGATGGGCTAGATCTGGGCGCTCTCGTTCTTGGGCGGGGGCATTGGGCGTTCCGATAAAGATGTATCCAGCGACCTTCTCGCCAGGACTCAGCCCTAAGATGGCGAGGGCTTCGGCATCATAGGCGTACCAGTCTGTGATCCAGTTGGCACCGAAACCCATGGCCAGGGCACCGTAGAGTAGGTTGGTGCACACAGCGCCAGCGGAGAGCCACTGCTCCCACTCAGGAATGTCTGAGGACTTAGGACTAGACACAACCGCTATGGCCATGGGCGGTGCCTTGAGCTTGCCAAGTTTGGCTGCAGCGCGCGTATCTTCACGTTTAAGCGCCAGGCCTTCCAGTTCGGCCGCAAACTCTGCCTTCGCCTGAGCCTTGAGGAGAATAAACCGCCAGGGCGCCAACTTGCCATGGTCAGGAACCCTGGTCGCGAGCCCGAGGAGGGTCTCTATCTGCGCTTCACTCGGGGCGGGTGCTGTCAGGGTAAGGGCCGAATTGGATCGTCTCCGCTTCAGGAAGGCCAAGACGTCCGGCATCGCCGAAAGGGTCAGTTCCTCGCCAAATATTGGTGAGGCGGGTAGGTGGGACGTCGCCATGGTTGAAACCCTGAACTGGCCGCTAAGGCAAAGCCTGTTTAAGGGGTTAGGCTCCAACCGAGCAAGGCGAGTCTAGGTCGTGGCTGACAAACCAGAATGGATGCGTCCTTCGGGCACGCCTTGGGAGAGAGGCCCAGGGCGGCTGGTCTATGACAACCCTTGGATATCTGTCACCGAATTCCAGGCGATCGCGCCGACTGGAAATCCAGCGCTTTATGGCTTGGTTGGCTATAAAAACCGTGCCTTGGCCATTCTGCCCCTGTTCGACGATGGCACGATCTTGATGGTCGGCCAAAATCGCCTGCCGTTTTCAGACTATAGCTGGGAAATTCCGGAGGGTGGCGGGCCGCTTGGCGAGGATCCTTTAGCGGGCGCGCAAAGGGAATTGCTGGAGGAAACCGGTTATCAGGCGGCCAACTGGCAAGAGGTCATGCGGCTGCAGCTTTCCAATTCAGTGAGCGATGAATTGGCGATTTGCTTTCTCGCCACCGGGCTCTCCAAGAGTGACCTCATCGCCCATGTCGACGACACCGAAGACATTGCTCGGGTGCGGGCACCTTTTCGTGAGGTGCTCGATGCCGCCATGGCGGGTTATATTTCCGACAGCCTGACGGTAGCTATGCTGCTGCGGGTCCACCATATGGCCTATGCAGGTGCACTGCCTGATGGTCTGGCGCAATTTGTGCTAGGCTGAAGACGTCATCACGAGGGCGGGAGAAAACTATGAGCCAGCGCCTGGAAATTCTAGATCCGACTCAGCCGCCCCCTGTCTGGGCCTCCCTTCGCAATGAGGCGGAGCGTGCAGCCAAGAGCGAGCCTGCTTTGGCGTCCTTGCTCAATGCCGTGGTCATTAGCCACGAAAACCTTGGCGATGCCCTGTCCTATCAATTGGCCCGAAAGCTCGGTGACCAGGAGCTCCGCGCCATGAGCCTGCGCGAGTTGGCAACCCAGGCCTACCGAAGTGATCCTGAGCTTGTGGCTATTGCTGAAGCCGACCTGCGGGCCGTCTATGAACGTGATCCCGCCTGCAAGGGCTATGTGCAGCCCTTCCTATTTTTTAAGGGGTTCCAGGCACTGCAGACACAGCGTGTGGCGCACTGGCTGTGGAACCAGGGGCGCGAAACTATCGCTTTCTATCTGCAGAGTCGTGTCAGCGAAGTCTTTCAAGTGGATATCCATCCCGCTACGCGCATCGGGTCCGGCGTTTTTGTCGACCATGGGACAGGTATTGTCATCGGCGAGACCGCTGTCATCGGCAATGACGTTTCCTTGCTTCAGGGGGTCACCCTTGGCGGTACGGGTGCTGACCGCGGAGATCGCCATCCCAAAATCGGAAACGGTGTTCTGCTTGGCGCCGGTGCCAAGGTGCTGGGCAATATCAAGATCGGTGATTTTGCCAAGATTGCTTCGGGTTCGGTCGTGCTAAAGGACGTTCCGGCCCACTGCACGGCTGCGGGGGTGCCCGCAAGGCTGATCAATTGCCCGACCTGTGACGAGCCGGCGCGGAAAATGGATCACTCCCTAGCTGAAGCTTTCACTGAAAACGGCATCTGAGGTTCCCTCCGCGCGGCTGGCAGTCTAGGGTCCGCTCATATTTGAATCGCCGAGGAGCTGGCTATGGACGAAAGAGCAATGCGCAAGATCGAGGGGCATCTGCGCGGCACATTCGCCAATGCACGGATCACTCTGGTGCCGCGGCCCAAGCAGAAAGATTCCGCCGAGGTCTATATCGGCGAAGAGTTCATTGGTGTGGTCTTCGAGGACGAGGACGACGATGGATCGTTCATGTTCGAAATGGCGATCCTCGCAGAGGATCTGCCCTAACGGGACCTTGGCGTCTGGCTGAAGAGCGACTCGGCCCCGACAGTGATGTCGGGGCCGCTGCTATTTTGACTAGAGTACGCCCAGCATTTCGGCGACCAGCGGGTGTCGAACAATGTCGCGATCCTGCAGGCGAACCACAGCGATATTGCTGACCGCCTCCAGCTTTTCAGCGACTGGCCCTAGGCCAGATATGCCCGGCAGCAGGTCTGACTGATTGGGATCTCCGGTGACGACCATGGTAGAGTTCCACCCCAATCGCGTCAGGAGCATTTTGAGCTGCATGTAGGTGCAGTTCTGCGCCTCATCTATGACCACAAAGGCATTGTTGAGGGTTCGACCGCGCATGAAGCCGACCGGCGCAATTTCAATGGCTCCCTCTGCCATGAGGCACCTTACGCGCTTCATCGAAAGACGGTCTGAGAGGGCGTCGTAGAGGGGGCGAAGATAGGGTGCGAGCTTGTCTTCCATCTCTCCGGGTAGAAAGCCGATGGATTCGCCGGCCTCTACAGCGGGGCGGGATAGAACTATGCGACCGACCTTTCCGGCTTCAAGGGCTTCGACTGCCTTGGCTATAGCCAAATAGGTCTTGCCGGTCCCTGCCGGACCAAGGGCCATAACCAAGTTCTTCTCATTGATCGCTGCGATCAGGGATTCCTGACCCGGAGACTTGGCTTTTATCGTCTTTAGATAGCCCTGCTCACGATCGTCATTGTGATGCGCCAGGGGCGACCAGGATCGTTCAAGCGTCAACCGGCGTATTTTTGAGTCATCTTCGAACTGGCTCGCATCAAATGCGCCTTCGCGCAGTTGTCGCTTAAGGATCCGCTTGGTCATCAAGGCCTCCTAATGGGCAAGAAAAAAGGGCGAATCCGCCATGGACCGCCCTCGAAGATCGATAAAATTGAACAAAGAGACTCGCCGCCGAGAAGAGCCCGGGGGCTCAACTTTCCAACGTCGATTTGGGGGCGAGGATCGCCCGAACCACAACCGCGACACAAACCACTCCGTCCTGCGGGTCCACGAAGGCCGAAAATCGACCTTGGTGTGTTTAGAGGGGAATGCACCCCTCGAATCGCCCGAGTATGCTCATGCTAACGTGGTAAATGACCTGTTAAGCAAGCAGGAAGATTTGAGAAGTGGGGCATACGGATGAGTGTCTATAGCTTGGGCGCAGTCGCACCAGAACTGCCAAATGACGACGAGTACTGGATTGCGCCGAGTGCAACTGTAGTAGGTCGTGTGATTTTGAAGAAAAATGCTTCCATTTGGTGGGGGGCAACCCTTCGAGGTGACAATGATCCCATTGAAATTGGCGAGAATTCGAACGTCCAGGATGGATCAGTACTTCACACAGATACTGGATTTCCTTTGACGATTGGCGCAAATGTCACCGTTGGCCACATGGTGATGCTGCATGGCTGTACGATTGGCGACAATTCCCTGGTGGGCATTGGATCAATCATTCTCAATGGGGCGAAGATTGGCCGCAATTGCCTAATCGGTGCCAATTGCCTGATCACTGAAGGCAAGGAAATTCCGGACAATTCCCTGGTGATGGGGGCCCCCGGAAAGGTTGTCCGAGAATTGTCACCAGCCCAGGCTGCCATGATCGTTGGTGGCTCCATGCACTATGTGGAGAATTGGCAGCGATATAAGCGCGATCTTCGGGACGTCTAGGGATCTGCCGCACCGCTCGGGCTGATTTGGTCCGATTGGCCTTGACGAACCCTGCGGCGCATCGGTGAACTGCGGTAAACATCAAAAGGAGCCTGGCCACATGAGCTATCAATTCATCAAAGTCGAGCGGGAAGATCACGTCACAATCTTCACTCTGAACAGACCAGAGGTGATGAATGCTCTCCATTCCCCAGCGCACTTTGAACTCCACGAGGCCTTCGACGCCTTCGCCGCTGACCCAGAGCAATGGGTGGGGATTGTCACAGGTGCCGGGGATCGGGCGTTTTCGGCTGGCAATGATTTGAAGCACCAAGCGACCGGCGGCGAGATGCGTAGTCCGCCCAGTGGCTTTGCTGGATTGACCTCGCGATTTGACCTCAACAAACCCCTGATTGCCGCTGTAAATGGAATTGCCATGGGCGGCGGGTTCGAGATTGCCTTGGCCTGCGACATCATTGTCGCCGCTGAGGGTGCGATCTTCGCCCTACCAGAGCCTCGGGTTGGCCTTGCTGCCCTAGCTGGTGGCTTACATCGCTTGCCTCGCGCGATCGGGGTGAAACGCGCCATGGGCATGATCTTGACGGGGCGCCGGGTATCCGCCGCTGAGGGCGAGAGCCTCGGCTTCGTAAATGAAGTTGCTTCGGCATCAGAGCTGATGTCGGTAGCCCGTCGGTGGGCCGCACAAATCTCTGAACTGTCGCCTATGTCGGTCCGTGCTTCTAAAGAAGCTGTATTCCAGGGGCTCGATGAAGTGAGCCTCAAAGACGCTATTCTTGGCCAGAATAAGTACCCGGCTGTTGGCGCATTATTTAGGTCAGAAGATTTTGTGGAGGGGCCCATGGCCTTTGCGCAAAAGCGCACACCAAACTGGAAAGGGCGCTAGGCCAAACATTCGTGACGCAGTCGTCAAGTTTCTGGACTTCTCGGCGGCGGAACGCTTGTCAGGGCGACCATGTCAAGGCAGGGAAGGGGGACAATCCCCTTTCCTGAGGAACTGCCTTGGACCGTTTCGACTACATCATCATCGGCGCCGGATCGGCGGGCTGTGTGCTGGCCAACCGTCTCAGTGCGGACCCGAAGAACCGCGTCTTGCTTTTGGAAGCCGGCGTGAAGGATAATTCAATCCTGGTCCAAATGCCTGCGGGTGTCGGAAGCCTGATCGGCGACAAGGGAACCTATAACTGGGGTTTCTGGACCGAATCTGAACCCCATCTCGACGACCGCAAGCTATGGTGGCCCAGAGGCAAGGGCTGGGGCGGATCCTCCTCCATCAATGGCATGATCTATATTCGCGGACACGCGCGCGACTATGACCAATGGCGTCAGATGGGGCTTGAAGGCTGGGCCTATAAGGATGTCCTTCCCTATTTTAAGCGTTCGGAATCTTTAGAAGGCGGCGGCGATCCTTGGCATGGCGGCGAGGGCCCGTTGAAGGTCTCTAAGGCCCACACACCCAATCCCATCTACAAGGCGACCATCGAAGCGGGAGGTCAGGCTGGGTATAAGATTACGTCTGATTTCAATGGTTTTCAGCAGGAAGGTTGGGGCCCCTATCAGTTCACCATCCACAAGGGTGAGCGCTGGAGTGCGGCTAAGGGTTATCTGCACCCGATCCTCAATCGACCCAATCTCACCAATCTGATCGGTGTTCGGACGACACGCATTCTGATAGAAAACGGGGTAGCGATTGGTGTCGAATATGCCGATGAGGCGACCAAGGCGCGGACCTCTGTCTACGCCGACAAGGAAGTCTTGGTCTGCGCCGGGGCCGTGCAGTCGCCGCAGATCTTACAGCTATCAGGCATCGGCGATCCCGAGGAATTGGGTAAGCACGGTATTCCTGTGGTCCACGCCCTGAAAGGGGTCGGCGCGAACTTGCAGGACCACCTGGATGTCACGCTCTCTTGGGAGTGTCCCAAGCCGATTACGATTTATTCCCAGCGCAAGGGCCTGCTGAAGACGGCGCTTGTCGGACTGAACTGGCTGCTGTTCCGGAAGGGTGTTGGCGCGACCCAGGCTTTGGAGAGTGGTGCCTTCCTGAAGTCGCGGCCAGACCTCGATCGCCCCGATCTTCAGGTGCACTGCGTTCTGGCGGTCATGCAAAACCATGGCAAGACCCAGGTCGAAAAGGACGGGTTTACCTTCCATGTCTGCCAACTTCGACCCGAGAGCCGAGGACGAGTCGGCCTGAAGTCTGCTGATCCCTTTGATGATCCGGCGATTTTTGCCAACTATCTCTCAGCGGAGGAAGACCGTCGCGCCCTGCGTGAGGGTGCGAAGATGATGCGCCAGGTGGCATCCCAGGCTGCCCTGGACGAATTCCGCTCTGAAGAACTCTTCCCCGGTACGTCTGTTCAGACCGATGAGGAACTCGACGCCTGGATTCGGGCCAATTCAGAGACCATTTATCACCCGGTCGGTACCTGCCGTATGGGGACGCTTGGCGATCCCATGGCGGTTGTTGACGCTGAATTGCGTGTTCAGGGATTAAAGAATCTACGGGTCATCGATGCTTCGGTCATGCCAAACTTGGTCGGCGGCAATACCAACGCCCCAACAATCATGATTGCTGAAAAGGCCTCCGACCTGATCCTAGGTCTGGCGGCCCTGCCTGCAGATGATGCGCCGGTTTATGATGAAAGCGCCGCTGCCTAAGCGATACGCCGACCGTCCACAGCGGCCAGTCGCAGGCGCGGCGACGCCTCGTTGGCGCGGCCCATATTGATGACCTGATCCACAGCGATCTCCAGGGCTGGCAAGCCCTGGAGGCGCGCGACCATACCAAGGGGTTGATAGAAACCCAGGAACCGCTCCGGGGACCCAGGTGATGGTGCCAAGGGCAGGAATAGGATTTCTATGGGAAGGTTAGGTCCAGCGGTGGTGATCTCAGCCTTTACCAGGACAGGTTCAGGGCGATGGCGAGCCGCTTCAAGTCCCATCCTAAGATCGTGCCGATCCTGCGGACGAAACAGGGTCAAGACGTTCTGATGCCTCAAGTCCTTTGCATGCAACTCAGCGACAAACCCGCCGACCAGACGTAGGGGGTAGACGCCGATATCTTCGCGGCCTGTGACAAAAACCTGGCTTAGCAATTTGGGGAAATGGGTCGGGTCTATGGCACGGCGGTCAGGCAGGTGCCCTTCACCGGCGCGGCTTCGCCAATAATCTATCAATCGTTTTGTATTCAAATGAGACACAGACATCGAAGAAAGCAGCGCTGTTGCGCGGTCAAAAGCGACCGCACGCAGTTTGCAGGCAAATTCGAGCCAAGACCTGGATGTCCCAAAATGGGACGTGTCTGATGTTTATTTCCGCTGAACACACCATTCGGTGCGGTTCTTGCATAGTTAACAGCGAGACTCTGGAGTGGCGCCGCCATGACGAACCGATCGATCTTGCTGGGGCTGCCATTCGCTCTTGGGCTGTTCATACTTGCTATGCTTTCGCCCAGCATCGCAAAAGCGCAGGCATGCTGTACGCCTCCAACCCCGCCTTGCTGCACGACACCGCATCCCACGCCGCCCGCCGCATGTTGCGATACCAACAACAAGACCAACGTCCACGTGACGATTTCCAATGTGAATGTTGCCGTGGCCAATGCCCGGTCCAGCGCTGCTTCTCGCGGGAGTAATCTCCTCTTGGGGAGCGATGGTGCCTATTACGGAGGCGGCGGGGGTGGCGGCGGTTACGCTCCCCCAGCAGTGTCGGCTGTCATCCAAGGCTTGAATGTAGATGGTGGACAGGCTGCCCGCTCCGCCTATCAGGCATCTCGGACAATTTTACGTCGCGTTGTGATTCAATCCGTGTGCATCGACGATCGTACAATTCCGCACCCAGCATCACAGCTCTCCCCAGAGCGCGCAATCGAAGATAGCTATGATGGCGAGATTTACCGTTGCATTGCAGGGACTTGGCTACAGGCCACCATAGCAAACTATGATGGGCGCGTGGACTTTGCCGGCGGTCAGACCCTGACCTGTCATAAGGGTGACGCTCTCTATCACGCCCAAGGTGGGCGAATAGAATGTCGGCCCCAACGCCCGGCGCGTGATTGCAATGAGCGATCCCTCCTTCGCCGCTTTGGAGCCGGGGTCAAGATATTGGCCATGATGACAACCGAAACCTACACCGCTTACCGCGAGACAAGTTCGCGGAGCGAGGCCTCAGTCATGGGCGCTGGCTTAAGCCTTGATGGCGGTGTTGGCGGCGTGGTCTACTAAGTCGCTCTAGTTCTTTTGATCGTAGGATCCGCTGTATGGCGGCTGCCAATTTGAGGGGGGTTACTTCTGTGACCCAAGTTCGGTTGCAGGGGTGACGGTGAGGGTCCATGCCGATCCCACACTCAGGATTTCGCGTGCAGACTTCTGAACATCCATTGCCGAAACTGATTCTGTTGCGGCTATGGCGCCACGTAGGATCGCCAAGCGCCGGGGATCAGTCTGCGCACCCTTAAGTTCGGAAATCCAATAGGCATTTGTTTGCTGGGCCTTGGCGAAATCCTCGAGCCGTGGCGTTTTTGCCCGGTTAAGTTCGTCCGGTGTCGGGGGGGTGAGGACTAAATCTGCCGCGATCTTCTTTATGGCGGCGACACTTGACTCGAGCTTTGCCGTTGGCACTTCAACGCGAGCTGCCAAGTAACCCCAGTCAGGCCAGGTGAGGCTGGTTTGCAGGCCGGTATTCGGTGAATAGGTCGCGCCCTGAGTTTCTCGAAGTTCTGCCCGAAGCCGCAACTTCATCACTTCCGACAGGATATCGACAGACCGATTCCCGCGTGGGTCGGCGAAATAGGTCCGTACTGGCCAAGCAATAAGAGCGATGCTTTGGTCTTCGCGCCCCTTGTGGGTCAGGTGGGCAGGGCTCGACGTAGCTTCCGGAAACCGAATTGGGGTCGTGGCCGTCGGTTCAACGGCGGCATTGCGCGACGCCAGGGTGCCGAAAGTGCGGGAGACCAAGTCGGTGGCCTTTTCTACGGTAATGTCTCCGACTATTACTACCTCAAGCGGTGCCTCACTAAGGACAGGTGCGATCATCGCCTTGAATTTCGCAAAGTCGGCCGCCTCAATTTCAGCGATTTTGGGGAAACGCCATCTAGTGTCGCCGCTATGCAGGAGGCCCGGCAGATCACGGGAGAGGACGCCCGAGTCGGTCGCATCAAACTGGTCGTTCATAGGTTTCGCCGCCGTCTTCAGGTGGTCGAACGTCTCAGATCTCCAGCCCGGATCTACGATATAGGCTGCTAAGAGCTGCAACTGCACATCAAGGTCTGTCTTGGTCGTTTCGCCTGCTAATACAAAGGCATCGTCGGTAATTCCGAACCGCGCACCGTAAACTCTATTGGCGAGAACGTGCTCGACTTCGGTGGCCGATAAGCGACCAAGTCCGCCGCCAGTGAAGGCACCGGCTGCCCATCCCAGAGAGGGCGTATCGCTCGGTAGCTCGCTCCGACCATCTCCAAGGTTCACGCGCACGAAGATCTGATCGTCTTGGAATTTCGTGGGTTTGACTGTTAGTCGCACGCCATTTGCGAATCTAACAAATGTGAGGTTGAGATCAGGCACGTCACGGGTTTCGACGACCTCTGATGGTGTACCGAAGGTTGCGTAAGGCCAGGCCATGTCGGCCGTTGCGGTAGCGGGCTGGATTTTTACCTTATCTGCGGCTTTGAAGGCGGTGAGCACTGCGTCTTCACCCCCAGGAATCGCCTTGGGCGTGCCAATAAATATTAGCGGACCCTGGCCCTTGAATTGAGCGCGCATGGCGGCCGTGACCGTCTCAGCTTTCAAGTCCTTCACGGCGATCTCGAATTCAGCGAGATCCTGAGTCGGCGAGGTTATGACGTTGCGGTCACTGATCGCGGCGATGAAATCGTCAGCGAGGTCCTCGGGCAGGGTCGTGGCTGAGCCTGCGGCTTTCGCCTTCAGTCCTGTTCGCATTTCGACGAGTTCGCGATCGAGTTCATCTTGACGAACACCGAATTGAATCAACCGTTTACGTTCCACCTCGCTTTGGGTCAGGGCCTCCTTCCAGTGATCGAAGTCGGAATTAACCAAGAGGTTGGTGATGGTGGCAGTCTTATATTCGGTCGCTGAAAAAGCGCCGGCACTTAGGAAGCTTGCACCCGCGCTGCGGGAGATCTTCTGGTATCGGCGATTGAGAACCGAGAAGCCAAGTTGATTTATGAGGCCTTCACGGCGCGTTGCGACCGAGTCGGGGCGAAGGTCTGGTGGTCTGATCCATGCGATACCTATCGAGGTGCCAACCCCCGGATCGGTCAAGAGGCGTGCCTCAAGTTTTCGGTTTTTCACCTTGCCAAGATGGGGTTCATCACCCGGCGCACTGGATGGGCTCCAGTTGCCAAATTGCGAGCGAATTTTGCTCGCCATTGCTTCGGGATCAAAGTCCCCGACGGCGACAAGGACTGTGCGCTCGGGGCGATAATAGTGCCGATAGTAATCAGCAATTTGAGAGACGGGTGCTGACTTTAGGACCTCGACCTTGCCGATCGGAAGTCGGTCACTAGCCCGTTGATCCTTAAGTTGAAATTTCATCCGGGTGACAAACAGACGGAAGTAGGGCGTGTCGCGCGTTCGCTCCTCAGACAGAATTACCCCGCGCTCACTATCCATAGCGGTTTGATCAAGGGTCAGTTCACCCGCTGCCTCACGTAAGAGGGTAAGGGTGGTGTCGATGGTCTCCTCATCAGTCTTTGGTAGATCAAGCTTGTAGATGGTTTGATCAAAGTCGGTGGAGGCGTTTGTGTCAGCGCCGAAGGAAAGGCCATGGCGTTCAAGTATCTTCATCATTTCGCCGTTGGGATACTTCTGGGATCCCTTGAAAGCCATGTGCTCGAGAAAATGCGCTAAGCCTTGCTGCGCGTCGGACTCCATTAAGGATCCGGCTTCGATTCTCAGTCGCAGGGCAGCCTGGCCTGGATGAGCGGCTTGGCGTTTTAGGACATATCGCATGCCATTGGGGAGTGTACCGAAGACGATGTCAGGGTCTGGCGCGATCCCCGATTTGCTCTGCTGCCAAGGTATCGTCTTTGCAATGTCGGCAAGAGGCGAGGCGCTGCTAGCAGACGATAGCCCAAACCAAAGGGCGGCGATGAGGGCTGAGGCCGCAGGCGAAGAGGAAGGCATAGAAATTCCGAACCTAATGTCAGGGAATATGATCAATGCCGCGCTCTATGGGGCGGACGCAAGGCATCAACCGGGCGGGGATATGGCCTAAAGTTTCTGATCCGTCGGATTCTTCTAGTTGGAGCCGGGCTTCCGCACATAATAGACGGCGGAATTTCCAACCGCATTGGCGACTCCAGTGACTGATCTCGCCGACCCAGTGCTGGTCGTTGTGGTCGACGCCCCAATATCGTTTGAGTTTGTCTGATTGTTTGTAATGGTCATGCGTCCACTGCACTCGGCGCAGGCATAGCCGACGACGGCATTTCCGGCAGCGCTCGCACTGGCATATGCGTCATATCCCTCTCCCGCTGAGGTGACGGCTATTGCGTCGACGCCCCCGTCATTGATTTGGGTTGAATCGAGACGGACTTCTCCTCCCAAATCGCCGACGACAATGTTATTGCCAGTGCTGTGTGCGTCCGTGGAAATGGCACCAAAAGTCGCTGCTGATGAACTCGCCTGACTGCGAACATAGGAACGGTTTGTCTGAGTGGCCGTCGCATCCATCAGAAAGCCTTGATTGATCGCATCAACTCCGTTGCCGACCGCATTTGTTATGGTTTTGCCGTCCTGCACTTGGCCATAGGCCGTAAACTGCGCTGCCAGTGTCTGCGTGGCGTTATTTGTCTGGTCAGTAACCAAGCGTGCACCCGAACCATTGGAGCCGGAATAGGTCAGGTCGTTTGCTGAGGCGACGGCTTGGAACTGGGCCTCGCCCTTTATGTAGGCATATACGCCACCACCATCCGATGTGACCGCTGCGCCATTGGTCTGAATAACCCTGACGCCAGCGGTCGAATGATCAGCCGTAATCACCTGGCCATTCCCCTGGGACTGGATGTAGGCATCCACATCGCCCGCCTGACCGGCCGGAGCTGTAATTTGACTGTTCGCTCGGATGGCTGCAGGCCCCGTTTCTTGGAGCAGAACGGATGTTATAACGGCGCCGGTAACGCCGACCTCACCTGCATTTCCGACGGCAGTCGTGTTCAGGGAGGTTACGGCCCCTGAGTTTGAGACGACATTCAACCTTGTTTCGGCTGTCACATTGCCGAGCGCGAACTGATTGCTGACGACGTCGGTATCCTGGTCTTCTACGCTCGCTTGATACTGATTTCCTGAACCATGGCTTTCGCCCACGGTTTGGTCTGTAACAGCTTGAACATCCAGAGTTTGAGACCCGAAGATGTCGCGCAATTGAACCTGATCGTTACGAACCGAGCTCGCCGCCGTCTGACTAGTAGCGACTCCGCACGGAGCGGTCCCGACGATCATTCCAACGAGAAGGATCAGCCCGCGTTTTGGCATTGTTTGAATCCAGATTATTATAAGCGGGAATATAGCCGCCGGTAATGCCGACGGACCCGTCGCCCAGGGGATCGTAGGACAGGCATGCTTTTGGTCCGGGCATGCCATACAGATTTGCAGTCATTTCCACGACGGCCCGTTCGACCAAAGATCTGACGGCGAGTTGCATAGGCTCAAGAGCACCAGCACCTGCAGAAATATCAAAGACATTGCCGTCCATGAAATCAAAAAGCCCTGCGCCGATCTCTCGACCGACAACCTGCTTTTGATAGGAGATGACATCGACGACTTCGAGAGTGCGAGTGTTAATTAGGCGCAGGTCGAGGCCGACATTCATGACCATATACCGGCTCCGTAGAACGCCTTTGGCTGCCGTCGATTTTACGCCGCCGCCGGAGATGTCGACTCCAGAAGACCGGATATTGAAATTCAGCTCTGTGACGCCCCCAGCCACATAGAAGTCGGACCCAGGAACTTGCCCGGCCAGGATGCGCCGATATTCCGCAGCCTTATCTGGGGCAGGATTGGGCTCATCCGATATCAGCTTGTTATTGGCGTAGCGGAGTTCAAGCTCGGATACAGAGGTGTCAAATCGCTCGACCAATGGCATCCCAGCCTTGGCAAAAGCTGACATCGCCATCAGAGAAGCGCCTTGCGTGATCTTCCGCCCGGAACCATCTGCCTCGGCCTTACCCGTGTAGTCGGCAATGCGTCCAATCGCTATTCTGGGAGCCACCAGCTTAGCATTGCGAGCGTAGCCGGCCATGCAGACAAGGGCTGCCGAGTAGGGCGTAGGATTAGGTGTCACAGGTGCCGAGCCCGTGGGCGTCGCATAGTTTCCCGCTGAACCGGCAATTGGCGTCGCGCAGCCTGATAGAACCAAAGAGGCCACGGCAAGCAGGGCAACTGTTCGGCCCCCTGGTAGGATCCGCTGGTCAGTCATGGCCGACACCTCCATTGGCTAAAGTCGCCCCGGCGGTCACCGAACCGGTGTTGGTTTGTTTCGAGGTCACAATGACGGTGTTGTAGTTGCCTTGCGTGACCACAACGAGGTTGTTCCCAATGGCGCTTGCGCCGCCAGACCCAGCCCCAACGCCTGCGAACGCATCGACTGCGCCGGAGGTTGATGAGAAGGTAGATTGATCCTCGCCGGTGAGGATCAATCCGTCGACGATGACGCGGTTTCCGTTGGCATCGCGGGTCGAGACATC
Organism: uncultured Alphaproteobacteria bacterium; assembly: GCA_903892305.1. Lineage (GTDB taxonomy): Bacteria > Pseudomonadota > Alphaproteobacteria > Caulobacterales > Caulobacteraceae > Phenylobacterium. Next base: position 921 of record CAITHQ010000052.1, on the reverse strand, counting down.
TACGGGCCTATTCTCAGCTCCAGCGGTTCGGCCATAACCGGCATTGAAGCTCGCTGAATTTGAGGTCATGGATTGCGCAAGGGCAGGGCTGCTGGAACCCGAAACAGCTATCACGGCGTAAATCCCCCAACGCTGCAGCTTTCTAATCGGGGGGGCATACATTGAGGTACAAAAACTCCAGGTGAACTAAAGGTGTTAACTATGCCAAGCAATGAGCGTGCCACTTCTCGCGCATGGACTCGCGGAAGAAGACGTCAGCGATTTGGTTAAGAAGCTATGGTCAACGGGGCTTAATTGCCGGCGATGGAGAGAATTTGGTCGTGAGTGAAGTTCGAGAGCCGTTGTTTCATGCGCCACCAGCGGCTTTGGCGGTCGCCTCTGTTATTTTGGGTGGGTATTTTCTGCAGTCTCAGGGATTGCTGGCGCAGGATTTGCCGCGCTGGGGATACTCAGCCGGCAATCTTGCAAGCGGGCGACCAGAAACCTTGGTGACTGCGCTCTTTTTACATGGGGGCTGGCCTCACGCACTTATGAATGCAGGTATGGGGCTTGCCTTCGCAACACCTGTGGCACGCTACCTCGGTTCAGGCCTCCGTGGCTTCTGCGTATTCGCACTCTATTATGCGGTATGTGGTGCCCTTGCGAATTATGGGTTTGGCCTTTTGCATCCATCAAGTCCTTGGGTGCTAATTGGGGCCTCTGGGGCGGTGTCCGCCTTGGCTGCCGGGGCAGCTCGGATTGTGGGTGGGCGAGGCGAGGTCGGTCCACTTTGGAGTCCCTTTGTCCTGGGCATGGGCGGTGCCTGGCTCATCATCAATCTTCTGACCGCAATACTCGGCTTTGCCCCCGGTGCAGAGGGCGTTGTGGTCGCATGGGAGGTGCACCTGATCGGTTTTGGTCTCGGACTTATCCTCATCCCAG
>CAITHQ010000051.1 GCA_903892305.1 uncultured Alphaproteobacteria bacterium | reverse complement strand
TGAAACCTTCCCGCCAGCCAAACATGGACTGGACCAGGTCGCCGGCTTTGAAGGCGGGGTCATTGGATACAGTCACCTCGCCAATGGCACCGCCCTGCAGGGCCTCGCCCAACTGGAAGGGCGGGGTATAGCTCTTCACGTCGTTCATGCGGCCGCGCATGTAGGGGTCGACGGTCATCCAGGTGTTGCGCACCTGAACTTCGCCGGGGCCGGGCGCGGCCAGCTCGACGGTGGCCAGCTCGAAATTATCTGAGGTGGGCAGGCCCACCGGGCGGGACTTCAGGCGGATTTCACGGGAAAGGGTCATGGGGTCTTCCTCTTGATCGGCGCGACCTGTGTCGCTTTACATCCACTCCTAACGATCGCCTCCGGTGGCGTCGAGGCCTCTCCAGTGCTAGGCGCATCGCACAGAGAAGTTGGAGTCGGCTATGTCACGGGTCTTGCGAGCAGGCGTCATGGGGGCCGGTGTGTTTGGCGGCTATCACGCAAGGCAATATGCCAATGCAGCCAATGTCCAGCTGACCGGGGTTTTCGACCCCGATAAGGTCCGCGCTGACGAGGTCGCTGGACGGCACGACGCCCAGGGCTTTGACGACATGGCGGCCTTCTTGGCGCAGGTGGATGTGGTCACCGTGGCCTCGCCCGCCGTCTATCATGTGGAAGGTGCCCTGGCGGCCCTGAAGGCTGGCAAGCCCGTCTATGTGGAAAAGCCCCTGGCGGTCTCCTTGCGGGACGCTGACAAGATTATCGATGAAGCCGCCAAACAGGGCCTCGTGGTCGCCTGCGGCCATCAGGAGCGGCTGGTTTTCCAGGCCATCGGCCTGTTCGACACCTCTGAGCGCCCCCTGCGGCTTGAAGCTGTGCGCCATGGGCCGGAGTCAGAGCGCAGCCTGGATGTGTCAGTGGTGCTAGATCTGATGATCCACGACCTGGACCTCGCTCTGGCCCTGGCCGGGGCTGAGCCTCTAAGCGCTGAAGCGGAGGGCGTTTCGTCCTACAGCGGCGGCTGGGATCAGGTGAGCGCTGAGGTCACCTTCGCCAATGGCTTCACCGCCAACTTCGACGCTTCGCGCATGGCGCCGGGCCGCAAGCGGACCATGAAGCTGGTCTATCCTTCAGGCGAACTTGAGATCGACTTCATTAGCCGGGAATTTCGGAACACCACTGCATCGAAACTCAATCCGGACTTCCAGGAGACCGCCGGAGCCAAGGATCCCTTGGGCGCTAGCGTCGCCGGATTCCTAGCTTGTGTGCGCGGCGAGACCGACCGGCCCATCGTCACGGCGGTCGAGGCTGCCCGGGCCCTGGACCTGGCTCTAGCCATTGAACAAGCCGCGCAAGCTGGTTGAGGCCAAGGGGAAAACCGGGTTAGCTGGGCTCTAAATCCGAACGGAGCGCCCCCATGACCAACGCCTATGATTTCGCCTTCAAGACCATTGAGGGCCAACCCCTGCCCATGACCACCTTCAAGGATAAGGTGGTGCTGGTCGTCAACACCGCCTCGGCCTGCGGCCTGACCCCGCAATATGACGGCCTGGAAAAGCTCTATTCTGACTACAAGGACGAGGGCTTGGTGGTGCTGGGCGTGCCCTGCAACCAGTTCATGGGCCAGGAGCCGGGGACGGAAGCCGAGATCAAAGCCTTCTGCGAGACCCGCTTCAACATCGATTTTCCCCTGACCTCCAAGGAAGAGGTCAAGGGCGAAGGCGCCCACCCCTTCTACAAGTGGGCCCTAGAAACCCTAGGTGAATCAGCCGATCCGGCCTGGAACTTCCACAAGATCCTGGTGGGCAAGGACGGCGCCCTGATCCGCGCCTTCGGCCCGCGCACTGAGCCATTGGCCGATGAAGTTGTGTCGGCTGTGACGGCGGCCCTCTAGAGGTCGACCACCACCCGGCCGCGCACCTTGCCCTCAAGGATTTCCCCGGCCAGCCGGGGCAGGTCTTCCAGGGTGGCGCGGCTGGTCATGGCGGCGAGCTTGGCGAGGTCCAGATCCTTGGCCAGGCGATCCCAGGCCTCAATGCGGTCGGGCTTTGGCCGCATGACGCTGTCTATGCCCGCCAGCACCACGCCCCTCAGGATGAAGGGTGCCACCGATCCCAGCAGGTCCATGCCCTGGGCCAGGCCGCAGGCGGTGACAGCGCCGCCATAGCGGGTCTGGGAAATCACATTGGCCAGGGTGTGGCTGCCGACACAGTCGACGGCGCCAGCCCAGCGCTCCTTGCCCAGCATGCGGGCTGGGCCCTGGAATTCTGCGGCGTCGATGACCTCAGCTGCGCCGAGACCCATCAGGTAGTCTGTTTCGCTATCCTTGCGCCGGGAGGAGGCGACCACGCGATATCCCAGCTTGGCCAGAAGGGCGACGGCGACGCTGCCGACCCCGCCGGCGGCGCCGGTGACCAGGATGTCGCCCTTGTCTGGCGTGACGCCTTGGCGCTCCAGCCCCAGAACGCAAAGCATGGAGGTATAGCCCGCCGTGCCAATGGCCATGGCCTGATCGGTGGTGAGACCGTCTGGCAGCTTGACCAGCCAGTCGCCCTTGACCCGCGCTATCTGGGCGTAGCCGCCATGGTGGCCCTCGCCGACGCCCCAGCCATTGAGCACGACCCGGTCGCCGGGCTTGAAGTCGGGATTGTCTGAGGCCTCCACCACGCCGGCAAAGTCGATGCCGGGGATCAGAGGCCAGGCGCGGACAATGGGGGACCTGCCGGTAATGGCCAAGCCGTCCTTGAAGTTGATTGTCGAGTGCTCGACCCGCACGGTGACATCGCCGTCCATGAGGTCGGGCAAGGTCAGATCTTCGAACCGGACCTCAGGCGTGGTTTCGGTCTTGTGCAGGCGTAGGGCGCGAAAGGTCATGCTTAGTCCTCGACGATCAGGCTGTGGGTCTTGGTGTCGCGCATGGTGAGGTAGACCACCAGGGAGCCTAAAATGACCACCGTCACATAGGTGAAAAACCAGGTCTCATGGCCGGCCTGCTTGAACCAGAGGGCGACGAATTCTGCCGTGCCTCCGAAGAGGGCATTGGCGATAGAATAGGGCAGGGCAACCCCCAGAGCACGCACCTCGGTGGGGAAGAGCTCAGCCTTCACGATGGCGTTCACAGAGGTGTAGGCGCTGACCACCACCAAGGCACCAGCGACCAATCCTATGGCGCTCATCATGTCGTGGGTCTTGGCCAGGGTCGACAGGACTGGCCAGGTAATAAGGCTGCCGACCACCCCGAACGCGATGAGCAGGGGGCGGCGACCGACCCGGTCTGAAAGAGCACCCATGACCGGCTGGGCGATGAGGAAGACCAGCAAGGCAACGGCGGTGATCTGGCTCGCCTGGTCCTTGGTGAAACCCGAGGTATTTGCCAGAAACTTCTGAATATACGTACCAAAAGTATAATAGCCTAATGTCCCACCAGCCGTCAGGCCCATGACCAGAAGGCTCTGGCGCGGATGCTTCTTGAGCAGGCCCCAGGTGGTCGCCTTCTCGCCGGTTCTTGCCTTGAAGGAGGGGGTTTCATCCATGCCTTGCCGGAACCAGAACACAGCCAAGGCCAGGGCACCGCCAATGAAGAAGGGGATGCGCCAGCCCCAGGCTTGCATTTCCGCCTGGGTCAGAACCTGGTTGAGGATCAGTAGAAGGCAGAGGGACAGGAGTTGGCCGCCCATTAGGGTGGCGTAGAAAATACCAGACCAGAAGCCACGGTTATCCCGTCCAGCCATTTCGGACATGTAGGTGGCGCTGGTGCCGTATTCGCCGCCCATACTGATGCCCTGGAAAATCCGGGCGAGTACCAGGATGATCGGTGCGGCAATGCCGATCGCGGCGTAGCCCGGGCAAAGGGCAATTGTGATGGACCCCAGGCACATTAGCCAGACCGAGGCGATCATGGCGGCGCGGCGGCCTATGCGGTCACCATAGAGGCCCATTAGCCAGGCGCCCACCGGCCTCGCAAAAAAGCCAACCGCATAAACGGCGGCGGAGTTCAGGAGCTGAGCCGTCTGGTCGCCTTCCGGGAAGAAGACCTTGGCAAAATAGAGGGCGAAGGCGGCATAGGTGAACCAGTCGAAACACTCGACCAGATTTCCCGCCGCCCCAGCCAGAATGGAGCGCAAGCGTTCCGCCCCCGATGGCGGTGTAGATAGCTGTGTCATCGGAGGCGTCTCGCTAGGCTAGGATTTAGGCGTCGACGCGAGCTTCAGCGTAGCCGCTGAGCACTTCAACGCCGTTCTGGTTGGTGGTGGAGACGTCGAGTTCTACCAAAGTCACCCCATCCTTTTCGGTGAGGGCCTTCACCATCGCCTTGGCCTCCAGGTCATCGCCCGGGAAGACCTGGCTGGTGAAGCGCACGCCGTACTTGGTCAGGCGGGCGTCGCCCACATAGTCGGTGAGCATCTTGCCAGTCATGCCCATGGTCAGCATTCCGTGGGCAAAGACGCTAGGATAGCCAGCCACCTTGGTGGTGAAGATTTCATCGGTGTGCAGGGGATTATAGTCCCCCGACGCACCGGCATATTGCACGATCTGGGTACGCTTGAGGTCCTCGACCAACTTGGCCGTATGGACGTCGCCGACCTTCAGGTTTTTTGCACTGAGCGCCATGATGGGGTCTCCTACTTCTGCTCGACAGGACGCTCGGTGCGCACACCGACGCCACGAGCTGTGATCACGAGTTCGCCGTTCTGGTCGCGGTATTCCGTGACGCTTTCAGAAAAGACGAGCTTGCCGGAACGGCGGCCTTCCTTTTCCCAGGTCTTACCGGGGAAGGTTGTGGCGGTCAGCACATCACCGGCCTTCAGTTGGCGGTGATATTCAAAATGCTGCTCGGCATGCAATCCGCCGCCACCACCACCGCCACCACCGCCTTCGGCTGAGCGGGTGATGCCTGTGGGGTTCTTGCCCGAGCCGAACCAGGGTTGGCCGACCTTGGGCCGTAGGAAGTAGTCGGGGTCAAACTGAGCGCTCGCCTGGGCGAAGGTCGGCGGGGCGATAATGCCGCCTGCTTCTGTGGTCTTGGCATAGTCGGCGTCGGCATAGACGCGGTTATCGTCTCCGACAGATCTTGCGAACATGAGAATGTGCGACGCTTCCACGGGAAATGTCTTTGTGGCCATAATGTTTCCTCTCCCTGCTCCTCTTGGAGCCGATTGCGCGGTCTGGCTGACCTGCTGCCCTGCGATCCTATACCGGCTTTTCAGCATTTGTCAGTTGTCAGTGCGCTTGACCCGTCAAGCGGTTCGCGCACTCATGCCCGCAAGCACAAAAAGGGCGGACCGATGAATCCTCAACTGACAGCAGCCAAAGAGGCTGTGGCCTTCATTCGAGCCCAAAAGTTGGAGAGTCAGGCGGGCTGGAAGCGGAACGACGAGGCCAAGTCGGGAGCGGATCGAAGCCTCTATCGCGGATCATCGGGGGTGATCCTGGCCCTGCTGGAGCTTCATGCAGCGGGACTCGACGACCAGGCACTTCAAGAGGCCGTGGCGGCTGGTGAAGACGTCATGACCTATGTCCTGGGTAAGGACTGGCTGTCGGTCAGCCCGTCGACCGGCTGGCCGGGCTATGCCTTCATCCTCAATGAACTGGCCCTGGCCACGGGCCGCGACGACTTCAAGGCCGCAGCTGCTACCTGTCTTGAGCGCCTCATGGACCAGGCACACCCCTTGGGTGCTGGCGTCGGTTGGATCGAGCCCATGCCCTTTTCTGAGATCACCGGCATGACCGGGGATCGCGAGATCTATGACCAGTCGGTCGGCGCGGCAGGGGCGGGGCTCGTCCTGCTCTATGCCCACGAGCACGGCGTGCATCCCAAGGCCCTGGACTGGGCAAGGGCGGTCTGTGAGCGCCTGCTTGAGGTCGCAGAAGACGATCCCGACGGTCTGCGTTGGCGGATGATGTCCGACATGCCCTTTCCCTTCACGGCCCCCAACTTCGCCCATGGCGGGGCAGGGGTGGGCTACCTGCTGGCTCGCCTCCACCGATTTACCGGAGAGGGACGCTATCTCGACGCCGCCATGGCGGCCGCCAACTACACTATGAGCCGTTCGCACCCTATGGGCTCTGGTCGGCTCGTCTGTCACACGGAAGAGGCCCGGAACCCGATCTTCTATCTCGGGGCCTGTCATGGCCCCGCGGGAACTGGCCGCCTGCTCCTGGAATTATATGACATCACTGGCGACCCCAACTGGCTGGATGACGCTAGGACCCTGATGGACGGCTTGCTGGCCACCGGCGCCCCGGAAACGCGATCCAAGGGTTTCTGGAACAATTACGGCCAGTGCTGCGGCGACGCCGGGGTCGGTGAGTTCGCCCTGCTGATGGAAAAGCGTACTGGCGAGGCCGCCTATCGCGACATTGCCTTGCGGTGTGCCCAGGTGATGGTCGGTCAGTCTGAGGTGACCGATGGTCGCCGCCGTTGGCTGCATGCCGAGCACCGCGATCGCCCTGACTTCCTGCAGGCCCAGACCGGCTACATGCAAGGGGCGGCGGGCATGGCCAGCTTCCTCCTTAATCTGGGGGCTAGCCAGGAGGGCAAGTCGGTGAAACGTCCGCTCCCGGACTGGCCGAAAGCGTAAATCCGGCCAACTGAGGCTTCCAAGGTCGGGCTCAGGCGTTTAGGGATGCGGCTCTCAAACTTGGAGGTCCGCCATGATCCGCAATCCCGATGGAAGCTGGAATAAGTCGCGTCTGCCCAGTCGGCATGTGACCGAAGGCCCGGCCCGGGCACCGCACCGGTCCTATTACTACGCCATGGGCCTGGGCAGCCGCGAGATCGCCCAGCCCTTTGTCGGCGTCGCCTCCTGCTGGAATGAAGCGGCCCCCTGCAATACGGCCCTGATGCGCCAAGCGCACGCCGTCTCGCAGGGCGTTAAGGCCGCCGGTGCCACCCCGCGCGAGTTCTGCACCATTACCGTCACCGACGGCATCGCCATGGGCCACGAGGGCATGCGCTCCTCCCTGGTCAGCCGCGACCTGATCGCCGACTCTGTCGAGCTGACCATGCGCGGCCACGGCTATGACGCCCTGGTGGGCATTGCCGGGTGCGACAAGTCCCTGCCGGGCATGATGATGGCCATGCTGCGCCTCAACGTCCCCAGCGTCTTCCTTTATGGCGGCTCGATCCTGCCGGGCCATTGGCGGGGCAAGGACGTTACCGTGGTCGACGTCTTCGAAGGCGTCGGCATGCATTCAGCAGGCAAGATGAGCCTGGAAGATCTCTGCAGCCTCGAAGAGCACGCCTGCCCCTCCGACGGCGCCTGCGGAGGTCAGTTCACCGCTAACACTATGGCCTGCGTGTCCGAAGCCATGGGCCTGGCCCTACCGCTGTCAGCGTCCCTGCCGGCCCCGAACCTTGCCCGCGACTCCTACGCCGTGGCCTCTGGCGAATGCGTTGTGCGCCTGATCGCCGAGAACCTCCGCCCCCGGGACATTGTCACCCGCAAGTCGTTTGAAAACGCGGCGGCTGTGGTTGCCGCCACGGGCGGCTCCACCAATGGCGGCCTGCACCTGCCGGCCATGGCCCATGAGTGCGGCATTGAGTTCACCCTGCGCGACTTTGCCGAGATCGCCGCGCGGACCCCTCACATTGCCGACCTCAAGCCCGGCGGCCGTTTCGTGGCCAAGGACATGGGCGAGGCGGGCGGCATGCCCATGCTGCTCAAGACCCTGCTGGAGGGCGGCTATATCCACGGCGACTGCATGACCGTGACCGGCAAGACCATTGCGGAGAACCTGAAAGACGTGGTCTGGCGCGATGACCAGGAAGTGATCCGTCCGATTTCAAATCCGCTCTCACCCACGGGGGGCGTGGTTGGCCTGTGGGGCTCGCTCGCGCCCGACGGCGCCATCGTCAAGGTGGCCGGCATGACCAGCCACCGCAGCCATCGCGGCCCCGCCCGTTGCTTTGACGGCGAGCAGGCCTGTTTCGACGCAGTAGAAGCTGGCGATTACCAAGACGGCGACGTCCTGGTCATCCGCTATGAAGGCGCCCGCGGCGGTCCGGGCATGCGGGAAATGCTGTCGACCACGGCGGCAATCTCCGGCCAAGGGCGCGGCGACAAGGTGGCCCTGATCACCGATGGCCGGTTCTCCGGCGGCACCCGCGGCCTCTGCGTCGGCCATATCGGCCCTGAGGCTCAGCTCGGCGGCCCTATCGCCCTGATCCAGGATGGCGACATCATCAGCATTGATTCCGACGCCGGAACCATCGACCTGGAAGTCGATCCTATCGAGCTGGAAAACCGCAAGCGCCACTGGTCGCCCAAGGTGACCAATTACGGCTCAGGTGCCCTGTGGAAGTATGCCCAGCTGGTGGGCCCGCCCCATGAAGGTGCTGTGACCCATCCGGGCATGGCGGGCGAGAGCCACGTCTACGCGGACCTCTAACCGATGAAGACCCTGGGCCTGCTGGGCGGGATGAGCGCGGAGAGTACGACCTACTACTACCAGACGCTCAACCGCCTGGTGCGCGAACGCCTGGGTCCGATGCATTCAGCGGAGGTGGTCATCTGGTCCATCGACTTTGCGCCTATGGCGCAGCTGCAGGCCAAGGGCGACTGGGACGCGGCGGGCGCTGAGCTGGTGAAGGCAGCCCAGGCCCTGGAGCGGGCCGGTGCCAAGGCCCTCATGATCGGCGCCAACACCATGCACGTCTGCGCGCCTCTGGTTGAGGCTGCGGTGGGCATTCCCCTGATCCATATCGCCGATGCGACCGGCGAGGCGATCAAGGCCCTGGGCTGCAGCAAGCCCCTGTTGCTGGGCACCCGCTATACCATGGAGATGGGCTTCTATACCGAGCGGCTGGCGACCATGGGGATTACGGCGTCGGTCCCTGATGAGGGGGATCGGGCGAGGCTGCACGCCATCATCTATGACGAGCTGGTCCAGGGCGTGGTGACGGCGTCGTCAAAGGCTGAGGTGCTGGCCATGATTGCGCGTTCGGTCGGCGCTGACAGCGTGATCTTTGGCTGTACGGAGATTGGGTTGTTGATCTCAGCTTCGGATCTGGCCTTGCCGGTGGTCGATACGGCGATTGTCCATGCGGAGGCGGGGATCACCTTCGCCCTCAGCGACTAAGGCAGAGCCCGCACCCCGAACGCCGCAGCGTGGCCCATGAGAATTCCCACGTAGATCACGATCGCCAGGGCGATCCGCCACCAGCCGATTTCGCCGATCTTTAGAGGCTGACGGCCCGCCAAAATCGCGCCGAAGGGGACATTGCTGGTCTGGGCGGCGAAGCCATCCCAGGTCTCGCCCAGGGCCCGCTTGCGCTTAGCGTCAATGCTGAGGGTTCCGAATATGGCCAGGGCCAGCATGGAGCCAAACAGGAGGATAGAGGCGCGGTCGCCGTTCACCAGCAGGTGGCCGCCGGCCCAGATGGCGACGCCCCAGAGGAAGGGGTGGCGGGTGATACGCAGCATGCCGCTGACCACGTCGGGCCGGTCCAAGGTGCCTTCCTGGCGAACGCTGGTGGGGTTGGGGGTGGTGAGGCCCGGCACAATGAGCAGGAGGGCGATGACCATCAGGCCCAGCTGGATGTGGCGGGTGGCTGGGGTGATGTCCCAATAGGCCTGGTTCCAGGCCTCGTGCCGTCCGGCACCATAGGCCATGCCGAGCCAGACTAGGCCAGCGACGGATGCCAGGGAGAAGAGGCCCATATAGGGGCCTTGGCCGATCTTACCGGTCAGTTTGTCCCTCAGGGTCGTGCCGGATACCAGTAGATGCAGCAGAACGAAGAAAACGGCCGCCGCCAGCAGATTGACCATGGAACCTCCTAAATCGTGTCGGATAGGAGAGTGGATCTATAAATTTACACTGTCAAGTTATAGATCCAGATCGTCGTCATCGAACAGGGTCGGTTGATCCGTAATAGGCGGCGGCGGAGAGGGCGGCCTGACGTAAGGGGCCTTTGGTGAGGCGGGGCGGCGGAGAATAGCCTCAGCCCGGGCCATCCAGCGATTGGCGTCCTTGATTGCTCCGGTGGCTGTGGCCTCGCCCCGGCGGCGGGCCTCGTCGCCTATGACCCAAAGGTCGAGCTCGAAGTCTGGGTGATGGGGGTCATCGAATATAAGCCGGAGGGTCACGCGATTGGCGTTGGGGACCGTCTGATCCAGGGCCTTGCGCGGTTCATTACGAAAGGCCCGGGCGACCACGATCCCATCGACGGTGACCTCTGCGCCGGCCAATTCTTCGATCTGGTAAACTAGGCACCAATCCCCGGCATCCCAGGCGACGGCGCAGGTGTCATTGGCGAAATTGAACCCTGCGGCACGACCCCGGCCATGGGCAATAATCATGGCGTCAGGCTTGCCCCCCAAGACCCGCTTTAAGGCGCGGGCGAGGGTGTGAATTTCCTGCATATACCAAGCCACCAGAGACCCAGCCGCTGTGACCGCGATGGCGGCCAGAACGGCGAGCAGGAAGAGCTTGGGAATCTCCGTCATGGATGGAGGCTAACCCCTCTAATCCCAGCGAGAAAGCTCAGAGGTTAAGCTCAATCATGAAAGGGACATGATCGGAGGGCTTTTCCCAGCCCCGCACATGCTTGTGGATGGCACATCCTGTCAAAAGGTCGGCGGCCTGTGGGGATAACAGGGCGTGATCAATACGGATTCCATTATTCCTCTGCCAGGCTCCGGCCTGATAGTCCCAGAAGGTGTAGCTCTCCGGCGCGCCGTCCACGGCCATGAAGGCTTCGGTCAGGCCAAGCCATTTCAGGGCCTGAAAGGCCGCGCGGCTCTCCGGCTGGGCCAGGGCGTCCTTGGTCCATTGTTCGGGGTGGGAGGCGTCCCGCGCTTCAGGAATGACGTTGTAATCGCCGACCAGAGCCAAGGGCTCTTCCAGGGCCAGCAAGCCCTTGGCGTGGGCATTTAAGCGCGCCAACCAGGCCAGCTTATAGTCGAATTTCTCTGTGCCGATGGGATTGCCGTTGGGCAGATAAATGGAGGCGACTCGGACGGGGCGCGGACCGCTGACTACGGCTTCCAAATAGCGGGCCTGCTCATCGCTCTCGTCCCCCGGCAGGCCCTTGGTGATGTCTTCGAGGGGAGTTTTGGAGAGGATCGCCACGCCGTTATAGGTC
>CAITHQ010000050.1 GCA_903892305.1 uncultured Alphaproteobacteria bacterium | reverse complement strand
GTCGCTCGACATCTTTGAAGAGTTGGGCATTGACGATATCGCCATTGTCGGCGTGGCCAAGGGCCCAGATCGTGACGCCGGATTGGAGCGTTTCTTCCTACCGGGTAAGCCGCCCTTTATGCTCGAGCCTAAGAGCCCGGTGCTCTATTACCTTCAGCGTTTGAGGGATGAGGCCCATAGGTTCGCCATCGGCACCCACCGCATCAAGCGAGCCGCTGACATGCTGAAAAACCCCCTAGATGAGATTGAGGGCGTCGGTCCAGGTCGTAAACGAGCCCTCCTGCACGCCTTTGGGTCGGCCCGAGGTGTTTCCCGCGCCTCGGTGGAGGATCTGGCTAAGGTCGATGGAGTCAGCGATCCATTGGCGGAACGCATTCACGCTTTCTTCCGGAAGGGCTAGTTTCAAAGCATGAAATTCATCCCAAATCTTCTCTCCTCAGGGCGTTTAGTCCTGACCTTGTTTATGTTCCTGGCCCTGGCGGCCGTTGGGGGTGGGGTTCCATTCCTAAGGCACGATGCCGAAAGCCATCCTGCTCTTCTGGGATTTGCCTTCTGGGCCTTTGTCATTGCGGCGGTCACAGACTTTTTCGACGGCTGGCTGGCGCGCAAGCTGGACGCTGTCACGGTCTGGGGGGCCATCCTAGATCCCATCGGTGACAAGGTTCTTGTATGCGGTGCCATATTGGGGCTGCTGGCCCTGGGGCCCCAGCCCATGGTGGTGCTACCTTCCGGCCTGATCCTGTTCCGCGAGTTCACGGTAAGCGCCTTGCGTGAAGTGGGTGCCGGCAAGGGTATCAAACTGCCAGTAACAATATTGGCCAAATGGAAAACCACCTGCCAACTCGTCGCGCTGGGGGCCGAGCTGCTACTCGCGGTAAGCCAGGCCTCTGATCCCCTCGCACCATGGGTGAGTGCGCTGGCCGTGTTTGCCCACGGTACCCTTTGGGTTGCGACCTTGATCACCGTCGTGACGGGTATTCAGTACTGGGACCAGACCCGCAGGGCTTTGAAGGCCTAGTCCTGGGTACCCACGAAAGCGCTGATCAGTCCCAAGGGGGCAGCAGTGGTGTTCTTCACGGATCGGATCACGATCCGGCTTTCGATGTTGGAGACGAGCCCCAACCCAAGAAGCTTCTCCCGCAGGAAGTTATCGAAGGCATGCATATCGCGGGTGACAATCCGCAGTTCATAGTCAGCTGCCCCTGTGACTGTGGCACATTGAACCACTTCTGGAAGCTTGCCGATGGCGGATTCAAAGGCGTCCAGATTGTCCTTGGTGGGCAGTGAGAGCTTGACCGTACAGTAGACTTCGAAACCCAGGCCCAGTTTGTCGCGATCCAGAATGGTAACGCGCCGTTGGATGACGCCTGTGTCCTCCAGGCGTTTTATGCGCCGCCAACAGGGGCTGGAGGATAACCCAACCCGCTCAGCGATTTCTGCCACACTCAAGGCTGCGTCGTGCTGGATCAGGTCCAGAATTCTTGCATCGACAGCGTCCAGGGGCTCAGACATGTTTTACTCGCGAACTATGGGTAAACGGGCCCTAATCGTGCTCGATTGAGGCCTCTAGGGGCATGGCTTTGGCAGGCAATTGCGACAGACTTATAGGATCATGCAAGGACTTTAGCAGGCGCAGTTAGAAGGAAGTTGCGATGCCGGGCGTATAAGCGACGCTTGGCGACAATTTTTTGCTCAAAAAGGGTCAAATTCCGATCTCAGGGATCCTGGTGCTTTCGAGGGCTAAAAACGACCAAGGTCAGCGGAGTTGGGCCCTTCTGGCATAACGAGAATACCTCTTGGGATCCTCGTCGAGATTCTAATTGATTTTCAAAAGGTTAGAGCGTTTTCCGGTGCACTCGCCGGGCCCTATCTCATGCCGCCCGCTACAGAAGGACGCGGGTTCGCCGCATGGTCGTTCTTTTTCAACCTTTGACGGTGACTATTGCCTCGGCTGAGCACGAATTTGTCGTGCATTGGCCTTTTGGAGACTGGTTTCGCAAGTGGCAGCCGAAACACGCAATCCGCGGGTACGAGGTGGGGACCGATCGGTTCGCAGTCTCGATGCCTTGAAGCGCACGGCGTCGAGCAGTCGTGTGCTCAACCTGCTGTCTGTTGCCGATGCACTCGATCAAGAAGATGACCTCTATCTGAAGCAACCCTTCTTCATAAATCCTGTCCTCAACGAGAGTATCATCTTGAAGCACCGCGTGCGGCAGGATGAGCGTTTTGTGTTCGATTTTCCGCCGACCGTCGCCACCAAGGTTATTCTACCTTTTGAGCGAAGCGATCTTCGCCTGGGCGGTCAATCCTTCTTCGTGGGTCAGCGGGGCTGGCTGTCGATCTTAGAAGAGCTAACTCAGGATCCTGGATCGCTTCAACGTGATGCTGCCCTGCTGAGGGACCTGAATGGCTTGCCGTCTCTAGATCCATTCCTCATGAAAGAGTCCTTGATTCGTAAGGGCTATTCCATAGCGTCGAACTATTTCGCCATTTCAGAAGCCGACATGGAGAAGATGCAAACCTTCGTCGGCATCCAGATTCAAGCCCTCATAGAACTTGCATTCCCAAACCAAAACAATAGTGCCAGCGGCCTCAAAATGGCCGGGGTCATTCTCTCCACAGCCATAGACGAGCGTTTAGAGCCCCTACGGCATGTGATGCGGCTGGACGAGGATAGCTATCGCGAGGGAATTTTCAGCTGGAAGGGCTTTCTCTATTACAAGTGGGCGCTCAATGATCTGCTGCCTCGTTTGTCAGATGTCCTAGACGAAATTCCCATGCTGAAGTCGTCGAGTTTTCTCGACAATGATCAGTCGCGCATGATTGAGGCCTCAAAATTTCAGCTGGCCAAGACCATCCATCTGCGCCGGCTTGAGGTGCAGGAGGCGCTGCAGGTTTATGACGACGCCTATCGTGACCTAACACATAACGACCAGCCGATGGCGTTCCGGGATTTCCTGATGAATGCCCCCGGCATGTTTGTGCTCTTGGGCGAGCGGATCGGCATCATTTCCCATATCGTGAGTTTTTGGCAGTATCGTTTTCCATCAGGGGTCGAGCTCATTATCCCCGCCGAGGAAATCATTGATATATTGCATGATTTTCAATCCAATTTGGATGGATTCAATGTCGAAAACTTTCAGACCCGGCCAGTTTCTCGTAGGCGCGCGCCCCGAAGCGCCGGGTCGCGGGACCAAAGCTTGCCCAGCACGCTGAGTGCCTAGGCCTGATCCGATTACCCCGAGCTGGCTGTCGTTTGGCCCTCCAGGATCTCTGTGAGTGCTGCGATCAAAGTCGAGTAGTGCGACAAACCCGAAAATCGATGATCATCCACGAGGTTCGGCAAGTGGTGGCTCAAGGCGTCAGCCATGGCGGCCGGCGTCCAATTGTCAGCAGTCCCTTGCCACAGGGTGACCTGGGCGGTGACCTTGCTCAGCCGGCCTGCGCTTGACCTGACAAAGGCAAGAACCTCGCGCCGGTAACCCATGGCCTCGCCCCTTAGGGTCTTGCCCAGGAGGGCCAGGATCACCGCCTCAAATTCAGCGGTTTCCGCCAAGGCCTTATCGCCTCCTGCCGCTGTGCTGAACAGCTGGCGGTAAAGCATTTGGGGTGCCGCAGCGGCCAGCTTGGCCTGGAGGCGGGTCATCAGCTTGAACGCCCAGGGCGCGCTTTTCGCCAGATTGAAGACAACCCCACCGGCCATGTGGGGAAGGTAGTTTCCAGTCTCCAATGGCGCGGGTGCCGAGATCAGATCGAGTTTGATATCTCGACCTAGGGCCAGGGCCGCAAGCCTTATGCTGACTTCCATGGCGACGAAGGCCCCCATGGAGAACCCGACCAGTCTCAGGCTGCCAGACGGGAACGCCGCGAGAATATCGCTGGTTAAGGCGTCTAAATATCCCTCGAAACTGAGGTCTGTGCGATCTGCGCTGCGGTCCGGCGCGAAGATAGATGCAATGTCCCGATGACGAGAGACGAGGCGCAATTCCTCGGGGGAGCCAGGCTGGCCGTGAAAATAGACGAGGTTTTGCGCGGTCACTTCAAGGCCTTGCGGACGGCCTCCGCCATGGCGTGTTGAGCGGCCCAGTCCTTATCATTGTCGGCTTCAGTCCAGGCAGAGTTGACGGCAATCACAATACCATCTTGGGGGAAGACGAAGATCTGCTGGCCGAAAATCCCTTCTGCCGCATAGCCGCCGGGCATGAGCCAGAAGAAGTAGCCATAGCCCAATTCCGGAGGCTCCACCTCTGATCCAAACTTCACATGATAAGCCGAGGCGTCGGCGACCCAGCCCTTGGGCGTGACCGGCTTGCCTTGGGCCACGCCATCTTCCAGCAGGAACTGACCCAGACGCGCATAGTCCCGCAGGGTCATGGACAGACAGCACCCGCCCCGTTCATGTCCCCCCTGGTCGGTCATCCAGACGGCGTCCTGCTCCATACCGAAGGGCTTCCAGACTTTTTCCGACAGATAGGCAGACAGGGGCTTGCCCACGGCGGTGGAGACTAGGATTCCGGTGAGGTCAGTCTCTCCCGTGTCGTAGACGAACTTCGTGCCTGGGGGCGTGGCTCTGGGCAGTTTGCGCATATAGGCGACGGTCGGATTGATCCCAGGCTCTGCCGTAGAGATGCCAACCTGAGCCACGTCGGAGTTGGGATCGCTATAGTCCTCGTTCCACTTGACCCCTGAAGTCATGGTGATGAGCTGGCGGATGGTAACATCGTCATAGGCGCTGCCCTTGAGGTCGGGCAGGTAGGTGCTGACCTTGTCCTCGAGACTCTTGATCTTCCCATCGGCGATGGCCGCGCCCACCAGGGTCGAGGTAACGGACTTGGCGACGGAAAACGATGTCCAGCGCTCACTGGGTTTGCGGCCCAGGCCATAGCGCTCAAGGACGATCTTGCCGTTTTTGAGGACCAGCAAGCCAGAGGTGTTGTGCGCGGCCATATAGCTGGCCATGGTTTGCGCCTTGCCGTCCCAGATCCATTTCGGATCAATCTGGTGCTTGGCCTGGGGCAGGCGGCGGACATAGTCGCCCTTGGGCACGGCCTTGACCGGGAAGGCGTCTTCCACGTGGCGGTAACCCCAGAACTGCTGTTCCGGTGTCCAGGAGAGCAGAGTCTGAGACAGGGGCGGAGGTGCGGCCAAGGCGCTGGAGGCCATGAGGGTCATGGCGATCCCAAGTCTTGCAAACTGTCGCATGAATGTCCCTCTTCGGCGCGAAATGAACCAGAGCTGACCCTAGAGCGCCCATCTGGATTTGCATACGCCTGCGCTTGGGATAGGTCGGGCCTATGAGCGAATTCGATTTTGATGCAGTTGTTGTTGGCGCAGGTGCCGTTGGCCTGGCCTGCGGATATGCCCTCACGCGGCAGGGCCTGACGGTTGCGGTTCTGGAAGAAGGACCTGTCATCGGCGAAGGGGTTTCAGCGCGAAATTCTGAAGTGGTCCACGGGGGTCTCTACTATCCGACCGGGTCTTTGAAGGCGCGCCTCTGCGTGCAGGGCCGCCGGGCGCTCTACAGCTTCCTCGACAGCCATAAGGTCGCCTATGACCGGTGCGGCAAGCTCGTGGTGGCGACCAATGACGAAGAAGTCGCCCGCCTCGACCCCATCCTTGCCCAGGCTCAGGCCAATGATGTGGAGGGCATGGCGCATATGACCGCCGCCCAGGCCCTTGCTCTCGAGCCGGAACTCAACTGCAAGGCTGCTCTGATCTCTCCGGAAAGCGGCGTCTTTGATAGCCATGGCTATATGCTTGCCCTGCAGGGCGAGATCGAGGCTGGCGGCGGCGCGGTAGTGACCTCAACTCCCTTTACCGGTGCCAGCGCTCTGCCAGGTGGTGGTTGGCGGGTGCGGGCAGGCGGCGAGGAGCCGACCACTTTGGACGTGCGTCTGCTGGTGACCGCACCTGGCCTGTCGGCTCAGGCTGTGGCGGGCATGATAGACGGCTTCCCTGCGGCGACGATTCCGGTCCTGCATTATGGCAAGGGCGTCTATTTCCGAATGTCTGGCAAGGCACCCTTCGCAAGATTGATTTATCCGCCCCCAATTCCCGGGGCCCTGGGCACGCACTACCGGCGGGACCTTGGCGGTCAGGCGGTGTTTGGACCTGATCTGGCCTATGTGGACACCCTGGATTACAGCGTCGATCCAGCTCGGGCAGGGGAGTTCTATACCTATGTCCGCAAGTTCTGGCCGGGCCTGCCCGACGGCGCGCTGAATCCCGACTATGCCGGCATCCGGCCAAAGCTGCATGGTCCCGGAGAGCCCCAACCAGACTTCCGGATCGATGGCCCAGAGGCCCATGGCCTGGAGGGCCTAGTCACCCTGTTCGGGATCGAGAGTCCTGGCCTGACCAGTTCCCTGGCCATTGGCGAAGAGGTCCGTAACCGCCTTGGCCTAAAGCGACCCAACGCAGGTTTCTAAAGCCTGACGCGGGTCTGCGCCCTCCAAATGGATCTGCGACCAGACGGCGAAGAACAGCAGGGGCCATCCCTGGCCAGCCGCCAGGCTCGCCGAAACGGCTTGCGGGTTCGCACAGCGCGAACCGCGTCCAGCTTGCTGATGCGGCTGGCTATGTCTTGGGCCTTGGGGGCGATCCAACTCGCCACCGGAACCGTAAAGCCCTGCTTACGGGCCCAGGGATCTGCGGTGGGACACACGCCCTCTAGCCAGTTCCTCACCAGCCATTTGCCATATCGACCGCGCACCTTGAACCGATCTGGCAGGGTGAAGGCAAAGTCTGCGACCTGCGGATCAAGGAAAGGCGTTCGTCCCTCAAGCCCATTGGCCATGAGACAACGATCCAGCTTGAGCAACAGGTCATTGGGCAACCATGTGGTCACATCTGCCCACTGCGCCTGTTGCAGCAAGGACAGGCCCTTGGGGGCTTGTGCCGCCGCCGTCCAGCGCGCCACCGCCCCGTCATTCTCCGCCCTGGGCACAGTGGAGCGCCCGCCAAGCCATTTGGGACGCAGAGCCCGCCGATATCGGCCATAGCCGCCAAACAACTCGTCGCCGCCTTCGCCGGTCAGCACGACGGTCAGGGTCCCCTGGGCGGCCTGGGCCAGCTTAAAGGTCGGCAGGGCGGCATAGTCGGCAGTGGGGTCGTCCATGGCCCAGGCCACCTGGGGCAAGATTTCCCAGAAGTCAGCCTCGGTGAACAGGGTCTCCCGCCAGTCCAGATTTAAGGCCTTAGCCACCCGCTCTGCCTTGCCGCGCTCGTCCTTGGCGTCTGGGGCATCAAACCCGCAGGTAAAGGCCGTCACGGGCCTTGAGTTGAGGCGCGCCATCAAGGTTGCCACGGCGGCGGAATCTATCCCGCCCGATAGAAAGAGGCCGTAGGGCACGTCAGATCTTTGGTGGACCCTGACGCTATCTTCCAGCACGGCGTCCAAGCGCTTGACCAGGGCGGTCTCGTCGGTTTCCCGACGGGGCGGCAAGGCGGGCAGGGCAGGGCGTCGGCCTTGAGGGATCAGGTTTCCATCCACGACCTCGACAATGGCGCCGGGGGCAAGCCGCTGGATCCCATCGAAGATCAAGCCCTCGCCTAGGGTGTAGTTGAAGGCCAGCAATTCCTGAACCGCGTCCTCGCAGGGGCTGGGTGCTACCAGCCCAGACTCCAGAAAGGCCCGGGGTTCGGAGGCAAACAGCACAGCGCCGTCTTTCTGCAGGACATAGAGCGGCTTAATACCAAAGGGGTCCCGCACCAGCCAGGTTCGGCCATCGGCACCGATAAGGCAAAAGGCGTACATGCCCCTAAGGCGCTGAAAGGCTGCCGGGCCTTCTTGGGCATAGAGATGCAGCAGGGGCTCAAAATCAGACCCCGTGGCCAGCTTGTCCGACAGTCCGAAGGTCTCTGTCAGCTCGAGATAGTTATAAATCTCCCCATTGCCGATGACCGTACAGCCCGCCCCATGCAGGGGCTGCCAGCCGCCGTCCAAGTCGATGATCGACAATCTGGCATGGGCTAGGGAGGCACTGTCTAAGTCTTCGACCCGAATGCCATTGGGCCCGCGATGTTTGAGCGTATTGATCAGAGCGCGGGCCGAGGTCGACCCATGCAAAACCCCAGCAATGCCGCACATCAGAGGGCGCCGAGGTCGGAAAACAAATTGCGCCAGTGATGCACGACGGCGGCCTGGGAAAACTCCATAGCCACCCGCAGTATGCCCCTCGCGGCAAGGCGGCGGCGCAGGTCAGAGTCGTCGAGCAAGCGCTGGACCGCCGCGGCCAGGGCCTCATCGTCATCTATGGGCACAAGCAGGCCATCTTCCCCCTCGCGGATCAGGGCGGAGGGACCTTGGCTTGCGGCGGCCACCACGGGCAAACCGTGGGCCCAGGCCTGGATCACCACATTGCCCAGGGGTTCATAGCGCGAGGGGAAGAGGCAAATATCGGCCGTCCGATAGAGGGCCGAGGCATCAGTTCGCCAGCCCAGGAACCGTACCCGCTTCTCGACCCCAAGGGCCTCAGCCATAGCCTTCAGCTTGGCCTCCATGGGGCCGACCCCGGCGATCCACAAATAGGCATCGGGGATCCGGGTCAGGGCCTGTAGGGCCACATCATGGGCCTTGGCCTCGTGCAGGCGCCCCATGGCCAGCAGCAGGGGGACGCCATCGGGGGTCCGCAAGGTCATGCGCTCAACGGGCTCGGCCTCTGGCGGGGCCGCAGCGAAATTGGGGATATAGCGAACCTTGGACACCGGCCAACCCTGGCCCACCACCCATTCGGCAATGTCCTCGGTATTGGCCACCAGGGCATCAAAGCCCCGATAATATTTGAGATT
>CAITHQ010000049.1 GCA_903892305.1 uncultured Alphaproteobacteria bacterium | reverse complement strand
GCAAAGTCCAGCTGTGGCGAAACCCACGACCCTTCCCTGATCTTCCACAATCCATGAGGCCTTAGACGGACTGACTAGGCTTAGTCGGGTGTCTTCCACATCATAGGCGACAGCGAGATACGCTGTCAGATCCGCCTGCGGATAGAGGTGTCCAAAGGTCTCAATGAAGGTTGCTGCCCCAATTTCGGAAAGGGTGTGAGCATCGAATTCTACAGCTTTACGTATGCTTAATTCAGTCATAGACCAGACCCGCTTCATCCTGAGTGGAATCGAAATGACGGTCGGGCTCTACACCCACGCCGATATGTTTGGCCATCATCCCGGAGCGGGACACGTCGAGCGGTCTGAAAGATTGACTGCCGTTCTCGACGCGCTTCAAGACGCCAGCGATCTGAGGCTGGCCCATCGTGACGCGCCCTTGATCTCTAAAGCTGACCTTTGTGCCGTTCATCTCAGCAACTATGTGGATGCGATCTTCGGCTCTGCGCCCACCTCGGGCCTCCTGATGTTGGATGACGACACCTTCATGTCGGCGGGCCGCCTGGACGCCACCCGCCGCGCTGCTGGAGCCGTCACCCAAGCCGTAAGGGATGTGGCGGCGGGTCTTGGTGATCGCGCATTCTGTGCCGTTCGTCCCCCTGGCCACCACGCCGAACCGCACAGGCCCATGGGGTTTTGCATCTTCTCCAACGTTGCGATAGCAGCGCGCGCCGCCCAGGCTGCTGGCCTTCAGAGGGTGGCCGTGGTCGATTTTGATGTCCACCACGGAAATGGCACCCAGGCGGCCTTTGCGGGTGTTGAAGACTTATTCTTGGCGTCGGTCCAGCAATGGCCCATCTGGCCGGGTACCGGCCATCCTGATGAAGCTGTGCCGACCAATATCCGCAATGCCGTGGCCCCAGCTAACGCCTCGCCGGAGGTCTGGCGCACGGCATTTGAAAGTCTGATGCCGCACCTTGATGACTTTGCCCCGGACCTCATTTTGATCTCAGCGGGCTTTGACGCACACGCCAACGATCCCGTCGGCGATGCGGCGCAAAATCTGCAAGCTGAGGATTTTGAGTGGGCGACCCGCGCCATTGCCACAGTGGCCCGCAAGCACAGCAAGGGGCGGATGGTTAGCTCGCTTGAGGGCGGTTACGACCTAAACGCCCTCGGCACCTCTGCCACCGCACATGTCCGTGCCCTGCAATTGCCCTGAGGATAATCACGATCCGCCGTTGCGGCTCGATGTCTCCCTAACTAGGTTGCACAACGAAGCAAGGGGATCGAGATGGCAGACGCAACGGACATTGACGGCCTTTCCTTCGAACAGGCCCTGGCCGAACTGGAGCGTATTGTCGGCCAACTTGAGTCGGGCCAGGCGCCCCTGGAGGCCTCGATCACGCTTTATGAACGCGGGGCCCTGTTAAAGTCCCACTGCGAGACCCGACTCGAAGCTGCCCGCCTGCGGGTGGAAAAGATCGTCGTCGGTGCCGGCGGAATCACAGGCGTAGAGCCTGCCGAGTTCAATTGATGACGGCCGAGGTTGCGCGCCGGATCGCTGAAACTGCCGATCTGGTCGCCGTGGCTCTGGATCAGTTGCTTCCGAGGGCGCAGGGCCTAGAGGCTCGGTTAACTGAGGCCATGCGCTATGCGGCCCTTGGCGGCGGCAAGCGGCTGCGGCCTTTCTTCGCAATAGAGACAGGTCGATTGTTCGACCTTGATCCGACATCCGTGCTTCGGGCAGCTTGCGCTGTGGAGTGCGTGCACGCCTATAGTCTGGTCCACGATGACCTGCCGGCCATGGATGACGATGACCTTCGTCATGGTCG
>CAITHQ010000048.1 GCA_903892305.1 uncultured Alphaproteobacteria bacterium | reverse complement strand
CGCCCAAGGCCGTTGCTAAAAAACCTGCAGCTAAGGCCTCTCCGAAACCTAAGGCTTAGAGCGCCGCCGGGCCTACCAAGGCCAGGGCGGCTTCGAGGCAGCGACGGTCGCCGGCGATGGCGACCTGTCCGCCGTACTGACCGACGGGGGCACCGCGCCAGTCGGTGACTATCCCACCGGCTCCCTCCATTAAGGGGATCGCGCTTTCAATGTCCCAGGATTTCAAGCCAGCCTCGAGGACCAGATCGAGGGTTCCGGCTGCCACCATGGCATAGGCATAGGCGTCACAACCGAAACGCGCCAGGCGCGCGGCCGCGCGAACCTGCTTCCAGACGGCCAGCTCTGGGGGCTTGAAACATCCGTCGGCGTCTGTGGTGGCGATGACCGCGGGACCGAGACCGTCGCAGGATCGGACCTTCAAGGGCCGAACGCCATCGCGAGAGATAAGGCGCGATCCGCCTGCATGGCCGATGTAGATTTCACCAATGTAGGGTTGACCAATGGAGCCTAAGACCGGCTTGCCCTCATGCCGCAGGCCGATCAGCGTGGTCCAGACTGGCAGGCCAGCAATAAAGGCGCGGGTGCCATCAATGGGGTCTAGCACCCAGACGAACTCTGCGTCGGGCCGGTCTTCACCATATTCTTCGCCGATGACGCCATGCTCAGGAAACCGTTTCGCGACTACCTGACGGATGGCAGCTTCGGCGTTTTTGTCGGCCAGAGTGACAGGGTCGAACCAACCTGAATGGCCCTTATCTTCCAGGCCGTGATCGGCACGGAACAAAGGCGTAATGACCGCTGCAGAGGCGGCGTTCAGCTCTAGGAGGAAATCATCGAGGGCGGCGAGGTTTTGAGGCGTGAGCATAGCTTGCTCTACCCCGTCGCAGCTCAGATGTGAAACCCCCGCTTATTCGAGGGTGTCTTAAGACCTCAAGCAGCCTCTTGATCGCCGTTCAGCGACTTGGCCAGATCAAGCAGGCGGCGGCGGGGACGTTCGCCCAACTGATAATAGGCACGGATCAGGTCGAGGGTTTCTTTGCGGGCGAACATTTCGCCATTGCCTTCGGTCTCACCGTTGTTTTCGCGGCTGGCAGCCTCTGACAGGCCGTCATAGAAATAGCCGACCGGAACCTCGAGGGCCTCAGACAGCTGCCAGAGTCGGGCCGCGGAAATCCGATTGGCACCGCACTCATACTTCTGAATTTGCTGGAAGCGGACACCGCAGGCGCAGGCCAGTTGTTGCTGCGTGAGCCCCAAAAGCCGCCGACGGCGACGCAGGCGCTTGCCCAGGTGGAGATCAATATTGCTGCCGGTGGAGTCCATGACCGCCCCCTCTGCTTTGGTTGCAACGCCTGTCCCAAACTGAGACGGGCTGCCCTTCCAATGGCAAGTCGCGCGCCAAGCGAGCCGAGTTCGCGTTGCGCGACAGGCCCCAGGCCGGTTAGGTATGTGCCATGACCCCGGTCAAACCTTCCCTTGCGCAGCATATCCTCTGGCGGATCGAGGCCTTGGCCTATGACGGGGTCACCGGCTTGGCGCGCCTGTTTCCTATTGATGGGGTGTCAGACTTTGGAGCATGGCTTTTCAAAGGCTTAGGCCCGATGACTAGCACCCACCAGGTGGTGTTGACCAATCTGAGGATTGCCTTTCCAGAGGCCTCAGAGGCTGAGATTCAGCATCTCGCCTTAGAGAGTTGGGCCGAAACCGGTCGGGTGGCGCTGGAGTTCCCGATCCTCGATAAGATCATTGCTGATTCCAGTCGGGTTGAGTTGGTGAACGGCGATCGGCTTGCTGAAATTGCCCGAGAAGGCCAGGCAGTCGTGTTCATTTCCGGACACTTTTCCTCCATGGAGATCATGCCTGCGGCCATCGTCCATGCCGGTGTCAATTGCCACATCACCTATCGCGCCATGAATAACCCCTATGTGGACGCGAGTTTCCGCCGCAGTCGTTTTCGATATGGCGTCAGACTTTTTGCCCCCAAGGGCGGGGAAAGCGCGCGAGAATTGATCCGCGCTCTCGGCCGGGGCGAGTGCGCCGCCCTAATGAATGATCAGAAATTCAACGGCGGGGTGGCGGCACCCTTATTCGGCATAACCTGCTACACGGCCCCTGGGCCCAGCAGCTTTGCTCTACGCTATGGCATTCCCTTACAGCCCATGTCCGTGCAAAGAACCCATAAGGCGCGCTTCAAGGTGGTGGTCCATGACCCTATCCAACTGCAAAACACCGGAGACCGGAACGCTGATATCGCCGCGGGTGTGGGCAAGGTGAACTCCTTCATAGAGGACCGCGTGCGGGCGAGGCCTGCCGAATGGTTCTGGGTCCATAAACGTTGGCCGAACGAGCTCTACAAAAAGCCGAAGGCCTAGGCAGCCTTTACGCCGACCAAAAGCATGGGATCGAGATTGCGATCTCGCCATTTCATGCGCCAGCATAGGTGCGGCCCGGTGGCGCGGCCCTCCATGCCCACAGCGCCAATGACTTGACCTGGCGCTACCAGCTGGTCCTTTTTAACGAGCACTTTAGACTGGTGGAGATAGGCCGTGATCAGGCCCTGGCCGTGATCTAGCAGGGTCAGTCCACCTTCGAAGTGCAGGCCTGTTTCAGCAAATGCGACCAAGCCCGCTGCTGGAGCTCGGATCAGGGTTCCAATCGGCGCTGCTAGGTCGTCGCCATAGTGGGGGCGCTTGGGCACGCCATTCAAAATGCGCTGCCCGCCGAAATGCCCAGACAGCCGAAAAGTCCGTAGGGGCAGGATAAACCCATGGCGAAAATCATCGCGATCGGCGCGGCTGGAGAACCCTAGGGCCTTGCGCTCCACCTCGGCGGCAATCTGCGCCAGCAAGGCCTCGCCCTGGGGATTGACCTGATCTTCGGCGAGGCCATCGATCTTCTGGAGATCAAACTCGCCCGGCGCAATGTGAGACACATGCTGGGCCTCGCCCTCATCGGTCACGGCCCGGATCACCGCTGTTGGCGGCGCATCGCGATCAAATCCAATGATAAAATAGCCCTTGGCCGAGGCTTGGCCCTGAAAGATTTCGTCGACGAAAATCCGAGCCCTGGGTCGCGTGCGGCCGATCAAGGCACCGCCCTGCTGCGAACGGCCCGTCAAGTCTAGCGGAATGGCTGCGCGCGCCGCGCCGGCTAGGCCCAACGCCCCTAAGCCAAGGAGGGCCTGACGGCGGGTGGTGATCAGGGGTTTTTCTCGCGCCAGCGGGTCAGGGACTCTGCCGGTCCGGCATAGGCTTCTTGCAGGGGCGCGCTCCAGTACCTCAGAGCTTCCAGCGGAATCTTCACCCCGGAAACGGCGCAAATCACATACTTGCCATTCTTCAAGACAACAAATTCACCATCGCCATAGTGTAGGCTGGCGATATCGGCCGGGTTCGAGAGGTTGCGATCAATAGCGTTCATCGGGGCATGTTACCTCAAGTCTCAGGATCAGAACAGATCACCCTGATCTGGCGGTCGGTGGCTTGACTTAACGGCCCGCACAGCGGGTTTCACTACAGGGGCATCTTTGCCACCCTCAATCACGGCCTGCCGGTCTGTATCTGCAAACACCAGGCGCACGGCTTCTCCTTGAGCTAGGCTTGCGCCCTCCCGAACCAAGCCGCCGTCCAGCCGATGAACCCGGGCGAAGCCGCGCTTCAGAGGCGCGCTGGGATCAACCGAAGCGTAGAGTTTGGAAAGGCTGAGAAGCCTTTCATGAGCGCGATCAACGGCCCTCGTCATGGCCGGCTGTAGTCGGACGCTCAGACGGGTCAATCTGTCCTGATGCACGGTCTGGGGGCGCTGGAGCAGGGCTGGGTTCAACCTTGATCCAACCCGAACCAAGCTCGTCTTATGAACCGCAACATTGCGCTCTAGGGCCGCGCCAAGACGGCTCTTGGCCAGTGTGAACCTTTGTTCGGCCAGTTCCAAAAGGTCGGGAACCCGCGCCAGACTGCGGCTCAGGGTCTCGATGCGGCCACGGCGATCCTCAACCAGGCGGCCTCCAGTCCTGTGAAGCCGCCCGGCGAGATCTGAAATCCCAGCCCTTAGCTCGGCTAAAACCGGTGTCGCCATTTCTGCCGCAGCCGTAGGGGTCGGGGCCCGCCGATCCGCCACGAAGTCGATCAGGGTGGTGTCGGTCTCGTGTCCCACCGCAGAGATCAGCGGAATGTCTGAGGCCGCGACGCACCTTGCGAGCGCCTCGTCATTGAACGCCCAAAGATCCTCAACCGAACCGCCACCCCGGGCAATGATCAGTATGTCAGGGCGGGGCACGGGGCCGCCGGGCGTCAGGGCATTGAAGCCCTCTATTGCCGTACAGACCTGGGCGGCGGCGGCGTCGCCTTGGACCACAACGGGCCAGACAATCACATGACAGGGCCATCGGTCGCGGATGCGATGTAAGATATCGCGAATGACGGCGCCTGTGGGGCTGGTGACGACGCCGACCACAGAGGGCATGGCTGGCAAGGCCTGCTTGCGCGCACTATCAAACAGGCCCTCGGCCTGTAGCCGGGCCTTGAGCCGCTCCAATTGGGCCAGCAGGGCACCGACGCCGGCGGCCTCCATGGTCTCAATGACAATCTGATAGCGGGATCCGGCAGGGAAGGTGGTGATCTTGCCGGTGACAATGACTTCCAGGCCCTGCTCGGGTCGGACAGACAGGGCCCGCACGGAACCCTTCCAAACGACGCCATCAATCGACGCGCGTTCGTCCTTGAGCGTCAGATAGACGTGGCCATTGCCGTGGAAGGTCACCTTCGACAGTTCGCCGCGTAAGCGGACAAAGCCGTAGGACTCTTCAAGAGTCCGTTTCAGAGCAAAGGCGAGTTCCGAAACGGAATAGGCCTTGGCGTTAGAGTCGGACTCACTTGGAAGGTCGGTCATAAGAGAAAGGTAGCGGGCGCTGAGCGAAACCCAAACCCCCGCTACCCCATCCCCAACGGATTTAGATGTAACGCCTCAGGGATCGGGCCAGTTCATTGGGGCCTGATTTCTTCTTCGACTGCGCCGGTTGATAGGCGACCCGCGCATGCTCAACGCAATAGGGCCCGTCGCTCTGACGGCGACCGCAGAAGGTGAAGCCATCGCTGGACGGATCGCCGATCGGCCACTTGCACATGTGGGCCCCCAGGGTCAGCACGGTGGCCGAGCCGGGTGCCTCATCCACATATCGCACTGGCGCGGGCTGTGGTTGAGCCAGGGTTATGGCAGCGGGTTCGACAATCCGGCGCGGGGCCACGGGCTGTGCCACGGGGCGAGCTGGCCGCGGTGCTTTGAACACCGGACGGGCTGGCTTGGAGGGCGCGGCGCGTCCCGATAGGCCCAAGCGGTGAACCTTGCCGATCACGGCATTGCGGGTGACCCCGCCTAGTTGTTTTGCAATCTGACTGGCGGATAATCCGTCCTGCCAGAGCTTTTTCAGCAATTCGACGCGTTCGTCTGTCCAGCCCATGGTTTTCTCCACCGCGTGTTCACGGTCCAGGCGACGCCCCAGCGCGCGTCCCGGATCAATATCTGGTGGCCGTTCCCAACTCCGACCCCCGTAACTACTAGATACCGTATACCTTTCGTTAATCACCACAATAGGCGCCTTCCGGTCCATCCACAGAAACTAGATGTTGATTCGTCGCAGGCGGGCCTTGCGCATCAGGCCGGGGGGAGGCAAATCAAGGCCATGACTGACATCACCCCCGCAGCTGCTGTTAATCCCCCGCAACCTCGGGACTATCATGGGGTCAACTGGGCAGGCTTCCGGACGCTTTATCGCCGGGAGATCATGCGCTTTTGGAAGGTGGGCATGCAGACCCTGGCCGCGCCAGTGGTCACCTCTCTCCTTTACATGATGGTCTTTGTGGTCGCAGCCCAGGGCGCAAGGCCTCCGGTCCATGGGGTCGCTTTCGGCACCTTTGTCGCGCCCGGCCTGATCATGATGTCAATTTTGAACAACGCCTTTGCCAATTCGTCCTCCAGCCTGCTTCAGGCCAAGATGAACGGTCTAATCGGCGACTTCCTGACCCCACCCCTTACCCCGCCAGAGCATGTGGCAGCCTTTGCCCTCGGTGCCGCGACCCGCGGTATTCTGGTGGGCTCTGTGACCTGGCTGGCCGTCGCACCCTTCACCCACCTGCCGATCAGCCATCCCTGGGCTGTGCTCTATTTCGGCTTTGGTGCTGCGATTATCCTGGGGGAGCTGGGGATTATGGCTGGTCTCTGGAGCGAGAAGTTCGACAATATGGCTGTGGTCACGAATTTTATTGTCATGCCAATGACCTTTCTATCGGGGACCTTCTATCTGGTTGAGCGCCTGCCTGAGCCCTTCCGATCTGCCAGCCACTTCAATCCATTTTTCTACCTGATTGATGGCTTCCGCTATGGGTTCATCGGCCATGCTGAGGGCTCTCTCTGGGTCGGCGCTGCCATGACTGCAGGATTGATTGTTGCCTTTACAAGCATCTGCCTTTGGATGTTCGAGACTGGCTATAAGATAAAGTCTTGATGACAGCAGCTCGTCTTTGTTGACATAGCGGTTGCTTGAGACGAAAACGCCAAGCCTTCCAGTCCCCGTCGCCTTGCGGCGGGGACGATTGATTTCGGAGGGTTACCCCCGTGACTGAAAAGACCGCTTCGGCACCCGTTCCCAGCGACCACATTATGGGGGTGTACAGCCGCACCCCGCTGGCGTTCGAACGTGGTGAAGGCGCGCGCCTCTTCACCGTGGACGGCGTGGAATACCTCGACTGCATGGCGGGCATCGCCGTGAACGCCCTGGGGCATGCCAATCCGAAACTGGTTCAGGCGGTCAAGGATCAGGCCGAAAAGCTCTGGCATGTGTCGAACATTTTCACGATCCCTGGCCAGGAAAAACTCGCCAAGGTCCTGACCGACGCGACCTTCGCCGATGTGGTCTTCTTCGGAAACTCTGGGGCCGAGGCCGTTGAGTGCGCCATCAAGACGGCGCGCAAGTATCACTGGTCCAAGGGTCAGCCAGAGCGCATCGACATTATCGGCTTTGAGGGCTCCTTCCACGGTCGGACCCTGGCGGCGGTAAATGCTTCGGGCAATGAGTCCTATCTTGAGGGCTTTGGCCCTAAAATGGCTGGCTTCATCCAGCTGCCCTATGGCGACCATGAAGCGCTCAAGGCCGCCATCGGCCCGACCACTGCGGCGATCATCATCGAACCGGTACAGGGCGAAGGCGGAGCCCGAGCTCTGCCAGATGTCTGCCTGCGTGGCCTTCGCCAGCTGTGCGATGAAACCGGTGTCCTATTAATCCTCGACGAAATCCAGTGTGGCCTGGGTCGGACCGGCAAGCTCTTTGCCTATGAATGGGCTGGGGTCGAGCCGGACATTATGACGGTCGCTAAGGCCCTCGGCGGTGGCTTCCCGGTCGGTGCCTGCCTCGCGACGGCGGAAGCCGCATCGGGCATGGTGGTCGGGTCCCATGGGTCGACCTATGGCGGAAACCCCATGGCCATGGCGGTCGGTTTGGCGGCCATGGAGCAGCTAAACTCACCTGAACTGCTCGCCCATGTGAACCAGGTGTCCGGCTATTTCCGCCAGCAGTTTGCGGGCCTTCAGGAACGCTTTCCTGATGTGGTGCAGGATGTCCGCGGTCGCGGCATGCTGATCGGGCTGAAACTGGGCACGCCCAATCGCGAGTTTATGCAGCATGCCCGCGATCAGCACCTGCTCATTGCCGGTGGCGGTGACAACTGCGTCCGCCTCCTGCCGCCCCTGACACTCACCCTGGATGAGGCGCGTGACGCCGTGGCCCGGATCGAGCGCGCCTGTGAGGCCGCCCGCGCCGCTGCCAAGGCTGCCTGACGCTCAACTCAAGTCCTGGCGAAAGCCGGGACGCCAAGGGGCTTAGGCCCACATGTTCGATCCCGCCTCCGTCCGGTATTCCCCCGGCAGGCGGTGAATGGAGGGTTTCAATGACCCAACCTGTGAGACATTTCCTCGATCTTTGGCGGCACGACGGGGCGACCCTGCGCGCCATTTTGGATGACGCCCACGCCCGCAAGGCGGCGCGCAAGGGCTGGACCCAGGGCCGGGTTGATGCGGATGCGCCAGCCAGGGATCGCACCCTGGCCATGATTTTCGAGAAGAACTCCACCCGGACGCGGTTCTCCTTCGATGCTGCCATGCGTCAGTTAGGCGGTGATGTGATCATTTCCACCGCATCGGACATGCAGTTGGGTCGGGGAGAGACCATCGAGGATACGGCCCGGGTTCTGTCGCGCATGGTCGACGCCATCATGCTGCGGGCCAACCATCATGATGATGTGGAGCGTCTGGCCCTTGGGTCGACCGTTCCAGTGATCAATGGCCTGTCTGACAAGGGCCACCCCTGTCAGATCATTGCAGACATCATGACCTTTGAGGAGCACCGAGGCCCCATCGCTGGCAAGACACTTGCCTGGGTGGGTGATGGCAACAATGTCTGCGCCAGCTTTATCCATGCGGCACCGAAGCTAGGCTTCCAGTTTAATGTCGCCGCACCAGCCCTTTATTTTCCTGATCTGATGGACTTAGTGCGGGCGGCTGGTGAACAGGGGCGTGTCCATACGACCCATGATCCGCGGGAAGCGGTAGAGGGTGCGGATTGCGTCATCGCCGACACCTGGGTTTCCATGGGCGATGTGGACTATGACCAGCGCATGGCGGCACTTGAGCCTTATCAGGTAAATAGCGGGCTGATGGGCCTCGCAGCCAAGGACAGCGTCTTTCTACACTGCTTGCCGGCCCACCGAGGCGAAGAGGTGACGGACGAGGTGATCGATGGCCCACAATCCCTGATCTGGGACGAGGCCGAAAACCGCATCCACGCCCAGAAGTCCATATTGGCCTGGTGTTTCGGCGCCATTTAGAGGAAAAATGCTGCGCAGCATTTTTTGCAGCATAGTGCGTAAACAGATGAAAAATTAGTGGTCGCTGGCCTAAGGATTTTTCTAGCTCCTCGCCCCTTGAAGTCCCGATTTCGGCACCCACCTCTTGAGGGCGGGCCGGGCCCCTCTGGCGTCTTGTCGAACTGGCGAGCGTGATGTCGGACCGCAAGGGATTGTCGCGATCCGCCAAATTCTTTGCGGGATCAGAACGTCTCTTTCACCGGAGGCGGCTTAGATATTTTGCAGCCTCCATCTGATCTTGAGGAGGACATATGCCCCATCGCAATCGCCGCTATCGCCCGGACTTCCGCAGTTTGTTGAAGGAGGCCTGGACCCCCGGCGACGCTATTCAGTTTGACGCCATTGTCGGGGCCTGCGCCCTCGTCGCCCACGCAGACGGGTGGGTGACCCTGGAAGAGCTTCGTAAGCTGACTGAGCGCTTCTGTGCGATTGAGGACCTTGCAATCTTTGGTCCTGAGGAGGCGCTTGAGGCTTTTGATCGCCTCATTGATCTCTTCGACCGTGATCCTGAAATTGCCCGCAGCGATGCAGAGGCTGCGGTTGCAAACCTGCGCAGTTACCCCCTGGCCGCAAGGCGCTTGGTGGCTACGGCCTGTGGGGTCGCTGCGTCCGATGGTGGATTTGATGAGGCCGAGCGGGACACGATTTTGAGGATTTGCAAAATCCTTAATGTTCCGCCCCTGGAGTTCGAGCTTATTGCGGGCCCAGGATAGACTCGGCTCAAACCTTCTTTCCCTTTGGCCGAATTGTCCTAGACTCAAGATCTGGGAAAAATGCAGGGAAAAGCACCGATGGCGAGCGGACGGGTAGCGGGCAAGACGGCCCTGGTGACGGGTGGTGCGTCGGGCCTTGGAGCGGAGTCTGCGAGGCGGCTGGCGCGGGAAGGTGCCGCCGTTGTCCTGACCGATCTCACCGAGGACGCTGGTCAGGCTCTCGCGGACGAAATCCTGGCTGCCGGTGGCAAGGCCATGTTCCTGGCCCACGACGTGACGTCTGAGAGCGCTTGGGAGTCTGTTGTCGCCAAGACGGTGGAGGCCTTTGGCCGCCTAGATGTATTGGTGAACAATGCCGGGATCGCCCTTACCGGTCTTGATTTGATGACCCATAGCCTGGAGGGCTGGCGCAAGACTCTGTCGGTCAATCTGGACGGGGTTTTCCTGGGCCTGCGCTATTGCGGCCCGGCCATCGCTGCGGGCCAAAGGGGTGGCTCGGTCATCAATATTTCCTCGATCATGGGCAAGGTGGCCAGTCCGGGTGCCGCCGCCTATTGCGCCTCTAAGGGGGGCGTTTTGATGCTGACCAAGGCCGCGGCCCTGGAATGGGCTCCCCTCGGTATTCGTGTGAATTCCATCCATCCGGGCTATATCGATACGCCCCTGGTCTCTGGCATTCTTCGAAACATCGAGAACGGCAATGAGCGCCGTCAGATGCTGGTGGACCGCCACCCCATTGGCCGTCTCGGCGAGCCCCGGGAAATCGCTGATGCCGTCGTCTTCCTGGCCAGTGATGAGTCCAGCTTTATGACCGGCGGTGAAATGGTGATCGACGGCGGCTATACCGCTCAGTAGGTGGTTAGAAGCCCCGGTCTTCCAGCCATGATATGACCGCCTTACAGGCCTGGGGCAGCAGGTCGCGGCGGTCGACATAGTAGTGGTCGGCGCCCTCTATATGCACCAGGGTCTTGTCCCTTGAGGCGACCGCATCGAACAGCCGCTGGGCGTGGCTCGGCGTGCAGGCGAGGTCGGCGGTATTGTTGATCACCAGGACGGGGCAGGACATGTTCGCCGCATTGACCAGACCATTGGCGCGGCTTTCGTCATAACTCCATTG
>CAITHQ010000047.1 GCA_903892305.1 uncultured Alphaproteobacteria bacterium | reverse complement strand
GCATCAAGGCCCTGATGGAAGGCCTGAAAAGGTTTGGCTGGTCCGGCGTCTATGAGGGCGAGACCATGATCGGTCTTGAGCGGGGCATGGCCAATGTCAGCCTTGAGCCCGGCGGCCAGTTCGAGCTGTCCGGTGCGCCCCTGGAGACCATGCACGACATCTTTACCGAGACCGAGGAGCACCTGAAGGAGGCGAAGACAGTTGCCGATGAACTGGGTCTGGGCTTCCTGGGTCTGGGCTTTACCCCAAACTGGCGGCGGGACCAGATCCCGGTCATGCCCAAGGGCCGCTATAAGATCATGCGCGAATACATGCCCAAGGTCGGTAATCTCGGCCTCGACATGATGTTCCGCACCTGCACGGTTCAGGCCAATCTGGACTATGGGACAGAAGCCGACATGGTGGCCAAGTTCCGCACCAGCCTGGCCCTCCAGCCGATCGGCACGGCCCTGTTCGCCAATTCGCCCTTTGTCGAGGGCAAGCCATCTGGTTTCCTGACCAAGCGTGCCAATATCTGGACCGATACCGATCCAAACCGCACAGGCATGCTGGATTTCGTGTTCAAAGATGGGTTCAATTTCGAGACCTACGCCCAGTACCTGCTGGACGTGCCCATGTATTTTGCCAAGCGCAATGACCAGTATGTGGACCTGTCGGGCAAATCCTTCCGTCAGTTCATGGCTGGAACCCTGGCAGACATGCCCGGCGACCGGGCGACTATGAAAGACTTCGCCGACCACACCACCACGGCCTTCCCGGAAGTGCGGCTGAAGCAGTATCTGGAAATGCGCGGTTCCGACACGGGGCCCTTGAGCCGCCTGTGCGCCCTTCCGGCTCTTTGGACTGGCATCTTCTATGACAGTCAGGCCCTGGCTGCGGCATGGGATCTTTGTAAGAACTGGCCTCTGGAAGATCACGAGCGGCTGCGGGCCGATGTGTCACGCCTGGGCATGAAGGCGCAGATCGCCGGCCGCACGGTTCAGGACATTGCCAAGGACATGGTGGCCATCGCCAAGTCTGGCCTGAAGAATCGCGCACGCCAGAGCGGCGACCTTGTGGACGAGACTGGCTATCTGGCCGAACTGGAAGAGATCGCTGACAGCGGCATGACCCCCGCCGACCGCCTGCTGGAGCTATACAATGGCCCTTGGCAAGGGGATGTCACCCCGGTCTTTGACGCCTTCGCCTACTAGCTTTCGCCATCGCAAGTTTGGAGGCCGCCTTGCTAGTCGCCGCTGGGCATGATCATCTGCGAGCCTCTCGCGGCAGGCAGGTCATGCCTCCGTGCCGGCTTCACCTGCGGAACTCTCCCCCATGAACCTCGTCTTTCTGATCGGGATCGTCATCACCCTGGCGACCGGCATTCCGGTCTTCAACCAGCTGCGCAAGACCCACCCCAAGGGCCTGATGATCCTGTTCTTCGCCGAAATGTGGGAGCGGTTCTCCTATTACGGCATGCGCGGCCTGCTGGTCTTTTATCTCACCCAGCACCTGCTGTTTGACCAGAAGGCGGCCAGTTCCCAATACGGGTCTTACACCTCGCTGGTCTATCTCCTGCCCTTGCTTGGGGGCATGATTGCGGACCGCTGGCTAGGCATGCGCAAGGCCGTCGCCTTTGGAGCCCTGCTACTGGTGGCCGGTCACCTGACCATGGCCTATGAGGGCAAGCCCGCCACCCAAACCCTGACCTATGCCGGACAGGCTTATGAGGTCACCGCTGCGGGCCGGATGGAGGACCTCAAGGCCCGTCTGATCGTTGCTGGCAAGCCCTATGAATTTGGTCCAGCCAAGACCGGTGGCCTGGAGATCAAAGATCTTCCGGTGGGTTCGACCCTGCCTTCCATCTTGCCGGAAGGTGCGTTCAAGATGAGCGCCAAACAGGACAAGACCGGTGTCAACGCCTTCTATCTGGCCGTATCCCTGATCATCATGGGTGTCGGCTTCCTGAAGCCGAACATTTCTTCGATTGTTGGCCAGCTCTATCCCCAAGGCGACCCCCGACGGGATGCGGGCTTCACCCTGTACTATTATGGCGTCAACCTGGGGGCCTTCTGGGCCGCTATCGTCTGCGGTTTGCTGGGCCAATATGTGGGCTGGTGGGCAGGCTTTGGTGCAGCCGGCATCGGTATGGCCCTAGGCTGGGTCGCCTTCATGCTGGGCCGTCCCATGCTACAGGGTAAGGGCGAGCCGCCCAATCCCGAACAGCTGGCCGCCCCTTATATCGGGCCGCTCAACCGCGAGTGGCTGATCTATATTCTGGGCCTGGCCGGAGTCGGCTTGGTCTGGCTACTGGTGCCCCGCAATGACCTGGTGGGTAAGGCACTGATCGCCTCGATCCTCGGCTCGGCAGGCTTTGTCATCTACATCATCGCCAAGGTCTGCCAGACTTGGCAGGAGCGTCAGCGCATGTTCCTCGCCGTGATCCTGGTGCTGGGCGCTGTCGTCTTCTTCACCCTGTTCGAACAGGCCGGCACCTCGCTCAGCCTGTTTGCCTCGACCAATGTGGACCTATCCATTACCCAGAGTGCAGGAACCTTCTTAGGCATACCCTATGGTAGCCACGCTCAGCTGGCAGCCGCAGGCGTTACCCCCGGCGGGACCTTCAGCTGGATTGACACCGGTATCGGGGCCGCTCAGACCCAGACCTTCAATGCCGGCTTCATTCTGCTTTTCGCGCCGCTCTTTGCCGCCATGTGGACGTGGCTGGGCGCACGGGGCATGGACCCTAACCCGACCCTGAAGTTTGGTCTTGGCCTGGTCCAGGTGGGCCTGGGCTTTATGGTGGTGGTTTGGGGGGCGGGTCTACACGATGCGGCATTCAAGTTACCGCTGATCCTGTTAGCCCTGCTCTACATGCTGCATACCACGGGCGAGCTGTTCCTATCGCCGGTTGGCCTGTCGCAGATCACCAAGCTGGCCATGCCAACAGTCGTGTCCTTTATGATGGCGGTCTGGTTCCTGGCCTCATCCGTCGCCCAATTCGTGGGGGGTGCCATAGCTGGCATGGCGGGCACGGAGACGGTCGGCGGTCAGGTCCTGGATCCAGGCGCAGCCCTGGCGGCATCGGTCCGGGTGTTCAACATGCTGGGAACAGCCGGGATGATTATCGGCGTGGCCTTCATCGCCTTGAGCTTTGTGACCAAGACCTGGGGCAATGGGGTTCCCGTTGCGTCAGACGACGGACCATTGGCCTAGCCAAACGTCTTGCGTATGCGGATGTAGTACATCTGGCCAAACTGGATGTCGCGATCGTCTGCATAGGCGAGGCCGTTCTTATTGCGCGGCCCGTTATAGACGTAGCGGGTATTGCGGAACCCGCGCTCTGTGGCATTGGACCATTCTCCGCGAACGCTTAGGTCGGGTTTGGGCTTCCACTCGATATAGGGCTGAACATAGGTTTTCAGCTTTCTGATCTCGATCTCGTCCAGCCGGTAATAGGCCTGACGCCAGGAACCGTTGACCTCGACGCCCCAATTCAGCTTGTGCTGCGGAAGGTCCCAGCTGAAATTAGCCTGCCATTCCAGGGGGCGGAGCCCAGAGATCTCCCGCTTGGCCTTTGTGGTGGGATCAGTGACGTCAGACCCTCGCCAGGTGCTTGAGCCGCGCAATTGGGCACCCTTCATGCCGATGCGGTCAAAGGGCAGGGTGAGTTCTATCGCCAGCTCGTCCTTTGTCCCGCTGCCAATATTTGCGGGGGAATCGAAGGCCTCTGTCGCCGTAAAGATCGGTGCCCGATCGATAACGTCGGTAAGTGCGGAATGCCGAACCGTGACTGAAATAGACCCTTCACCCAGGAATCTTTGTTCCACAGTGGCTTCGCTGATCCAAGCCTGCTCCGGGACAAGGTCAGTGTTTCCGGCGGTAACCAGACCTGAATTTTGCGAGGTACCGGCGGTGAAATCGCCAAAGTCCAGTTGGCCCACCGACCGCTCGAAATTCAACCGTACCTGCGTTGATTCACTGGGGGCCCAGGTGACTGCGATCCTGGGTTTGTCAAAAGAAAGGGTCTTTTTCAGTTTGACCTCGCCCTTAGACGAAATTTTCGAGCCCTCATGGCGCAGCCCGCCCTCAAGGGTCCAGTGGGAAAGCGGCCGCCAGACCGCCTTGCCAAATAGCTCGAAACGCTTCTCTTCCACTTGGACATTACCGCCAGGTATGGGGATGGCCTGCCCGTTCGAGGCGAAGGTCAGGCGGTTATCCAGAGTGTTCAGAACGTCTTCGCCGCCGAACTCGAGTGAGAGTGTCGAACTGCGGGTTGATTTCATGACGGCTCTGACGATGGTCTCGCGGGTGTCAGAGTCCTGGCGGAAATCATCGAGACCGCCGGGGCCCCGGCTAATCGCGTCAAATTTCTCATTGCGGCCTCGGTGCAGGCCAACAAGCTCTAGGTTCGAGGCGCTGGATATCTGCCTTGTATAGCGCAGCCCAAATTCACCTTCGTCCGATGTGTCCCCCTGATGGGACAAGATTAGATCGCCATTGGGAAATGTTGCGCGATTGGTCTCGTCATAGTCCCAAAACTGCCGCTGTAGTCGTCCGCTGATCTTAAGTTTGCCGCTGACCATGGGGGTCTCATAGGCCCCTGTGGCGTGGTAATCGTGCCCGCCCGCTTCAGACTGGATGTAGGAGCGGATCAGCGGCACGCCGGCTGGATTAACCCGCAGTCTGGGACCGTCGCCTGATCCGTCGTCAATGAAGGTGCCGACAAACAGGCCGAGCTCCCAATTCCTACCATTAGAGCCGCCGGATCCTTCCAGACGGGATGCCGGCGCGTTCCGGCCATCGGCGGCGTAGAAATTGTTAGCCACGGCGAACAGGCCGTGTGTCCCGCTTTCTGTCTTTAGGATGATGTTGGCGATTACAGCCTTACCCTGCATGTCAATTCCGGGCGCACCGCCTCGAATCAGTTCGATCCGTGCGACCTTTGAGGCCGGGGTCCGGCGCAGAATGTCGTCGAGGTTGTCTGACTTGGATGCTGGTCTTTGACCATCGATGAGCACGTTTCCTGCTGCACCCTCATAGCCTCGGACTCCATCGCCACCGTTGAAGACGAAGCCTGGTATGCGATCGAGCATTTCCCGAGCGTTGACGGGGCGGGCCGCCGCAAAAAAGGCTGGCGGATAGGCGATCACCCCCTGAGTGGCGGCGGCTTCAGGGGCCGACGCAACCACAGCCTGGGTCAAGGCGTACAGTAAGCTCATGGCGCAACCTTCTCGGGGGACGGGGGACAACGAGCCCTGACCCGCCCCGAAAGGCCAATTAAATGCCCGTAAGGTGCATTAAAGTTTCGACAGCTTGCCCTAGACGCTGGTGCCGCCGACGGTCAGGCCGGTAATCTTCAACGAAGGCTGGCCAACGCCAACCGGCACGCTTTGACCTGACTTTCCGCACACTCCGACGCCGGGATCAAAATCGAAGTCATCGCCAATCATGGTCACCCTTGTCAGGGCAGACGGGCCGTCGCCGATCAGGGTGGCACCCTTGACCGGGCTGGTGATCTTACCGTCTTCGATGAGATAGGCCTCGGTGCATTGGAAGACGAACTTGCCATTGGTGATATCCACCTGGCCGCCACCGAAATTCGCGCAATAGAGCCCTCTCTTAGTGGCTTCGATCATCTCAGCCCGGGGGGTGGTGCCATTGTCCATGGCGGTGTTGGTCATGCGCGGCATGGGCATGTGGGCATAGGATTGCCGGCGACCATTGCCCGTCGCAGCCAGACCCATCAGCCGGGCGCTCATCCGGTCGTGCATGTATCCCACCAGAATCCCGTCTTCGATCAGAACGGTGCGCTCGGTGGGTGTGCCCTCATCATCGACGGTCAGGGACCCTCGCCGCCCCGGCAGGGAGCCGTCGTCAAAGACGGTGACGCCTTTTGCTGCAACCCGCTCGCCTATGCGCCCGGAAAAGGCCGATGTGCCCTTGCGATTGAAATCGCCCTCCAGACCGTGACCGACGGCCTCATGCAGCAGGACTCCATTCCATCCGGCACCCAGCACCACATCCATTTCCCCGGCGGGGCAGGATATGGCGTCCAGATTGACCAGGGCCTGACGCAGGGCTTCTTGAGCCTGCTCCTGCCATTTACCCGGAGTGATCCAGGCCTCGAAGCCTGCCCGTCCGCCAGCACCTGCAAAACCGTTCTCTCGGCGACCATCCTTTTCTACGGTCAATTGGACATTGATCCGGGCCAGGGGCCGGACATCGCGAATCAGTCGCCCATCGGCTCTCAGGATTTCGACTGTCCGACGCTCTCCAGATAGGGAGGCCATGACCTGGACCACGCGAGGGTCTTTGGCCCGGCACCACGCGTCAATCTCCTGCAGCAGGGCAACCTTGTCCGAAAACGCGGGTGATGCGGTAGGATCGTCTTCGCCATAAAGCCGGGTGTTGGTGGCGCGGGGTGCCTGATCTGCAGTCCCGCTATAGCCCCGCTTCGCCAGGGCCGATGAGTCGGCAGCCCGCTTGAGCGCCTGCTCGGTGATCTCGCTGGAGTGGGAATAGCCAGCGGTTTCGCCCGCCACGACACGTAGGCCAAAACCCTCTGACGAATCATAGGAGGCCGACTTCAAACGCCCGTCGTCGAACAGGAAGGACTCACTTTCCGATCGCTCAATGAATAATTCCCCGTCATCTGCTCCCTTGAGCGCGTCATTAAGAATAGCCTGCGCCCGGTCTACCGAGACGCCGGCCGCTTCCAGGATCGACGGGGCGGGGGAGAGTGCGTTCATCGAAAAACCCTTGGAACTGCTGAAAAGTCTCGATGACAAATAGGGCTTCGTCTCGCCCTCGTCACCACTTACCGCTCTATGGATGTGCGCTTTTGGCCATTCCTGTGGTCTTCACCCAGGGTGAGGGTAGGAAAGGGCGTTCTAGCGCCTTGGCAAGCAGGATTTCAGCGCGTATGGACGCCATGAAAGGGGCTGATCCGCCAGATGGGGATCGTCTCTATTTCGTCGATCCGGCGTGGCGCATTATCGTCCGTCGTCTAGACAAGCAGACCGAGGGGACATGACGTCGAGGTTTCAAGGTATGCGGGCGTGGGTGGCAGGTGCCGCTGCGGGCGCAATGACAGCGCTTTGGGGCGTCGCTGCCCTAGCGCAAACGCCGGATTTTATCGGCCAGCCGACGCCGGGGGGCATTGATCTTCAGCCGGGCGTTACGTCTCTGCGAAATGATGCGGCCTTTTTCCACAACATCATTTTGATGCCGATCATCACGGCCATCACTCTACTGGTTCTGGGTCTGCTGATCTGGATCTGCATTCGCTACAATAAGAAGGCGAATCCGGTTCCCGCCAAATTCACCCACAACACCTTCATCGAGGTGGTCTGGACGGTCGTACCTGTCCTGATCCTGATGTTCATTGCGATCTTTTCGTTCAAGCTGCTGTTTGCCTACAACGACATGCCCAAGCCGGATCTCACGGTGAAGGCCACAGGCTATCAGTGGTACTGGGGTTACGAATACCCCGATCAGAAGATCAGCGAATACGTCTCTAACGTCCTGCCGGAAGACGAAGCTAAGAAGAAGAGCGTGCCCTATCTTTTGGCCGCAACCGAGCCCCTCGTGGTTCCTGCGGGCAAGGTTGTGCAGGTTTTGGTTACCGGTGGTGACGTGATCCATTCCTTCACGGTGCCAAGCTTCGGCGTCATTGCCGACGCTATCCCTGGTCGGGTCAACAACGTTTGGTTCAAGGTCGATCGTCCGGGGATTTACTATGGTAACTGCCGTCAGCTTTGCGGCATTCAGCATTCTGCCATGCCCATTGAAGTTCATGTCTTGGCGCAAGCCGACTTCGACGCCTGGGTCGTGTCAAAGGGGGGATCCCCTAAGGGTTCGGCTCCTGTCATACCGCCCGCTGCGGCTCCTGCGATAGAGGCGGCTACCGCCGCTGTTCCTGCAGCTGCCACCATTGCGCCCGTCGCCGATGGCCCCGCTACTGCTACCACCCCTCCCTCGCCTGCGCCGGCTCCGGCGCTGGCCGCGAAGTGATCTTAGGATAAGTTCGATGGCCCACGCTGCCACTCATGACGCACATGCCGACCACAAGCCCGGATTCTTCACCCGTTGGTTCCTGTCGACCAATCACAAGGATATCGGCACCCTGTACATCCTGTTCGCCATTATGGCGGGCCTCGTGGGTGGCGCCCTATCTGGTCTGATCCGCTGGGAGCTGGCTTATCCCGGTATCCAGATCTTCCGTCCAGACTCGCCCATCCACTTGCTAGGTTTGGTCGAGCAATCCCCACACGGCTACAATGCCGTGGTGACAGCCCACGCCCTGATCATGATCTTCTTCATGGTCATGCCCGCAATGATCGGCGGCTTCGGCAACTGGTTCGTGCCACTTATGATCGGTGCGCCGGACATGGCTTTCCCGAGGATGAACAATATTTCGTTCTGGCTGCTGGTCGCAGCCTGGGTTTTGCTATGCATGTCATTGTTTGTTGATGGGGGTCCAGGACGCGGCGCTGGCAGCGGTTGGACGCTTTATCCGCCGCTCTCCACAACC
Organism: uncultured Alphaproteobacteria bacterium; assembly: GCA_903892305.1. GTDB lineage: Bacteria > Pseudomonadota > Alphaproteobacteria > Caulobacterales > Caulobacteraceae > Phenylobacterium. The sequence continues at coordinate 16,617 of CAITHQ010000047.1, read as the reverse complement.
GGACATACCGGTCCAGCGCTGGACTTCGCCATTTTCTCGATCCACCTAGCTGGCGCGAGTTCGATCCTGGGTTCGATCAACTTCATCACGACCATCTTCAATATGCGCGCACCGGGCATGACCCTGCACCGCATGCCGCTTTTCGTTTGGTCCGTACTGGTCACCGTCTTCTTGCTGCTGCTGTCCCTGCCGGTCTTGGCGGGTGCCATCACCATGCTTCTGACCGACCGCAACTTCCACACCCACTTCTTTGACCCAGCCGGCGGTGGCGACCCCGTCATGTACCAGCACCTGTTCTGGTTTTTCGGTCACCCAGAAGTGTACATCCTGATTTTGCCGGGTTTCGGCATTGTCAGCCAAATTGTCTCGACTTTCTCTAAGAAGCCAGTGTTTGGCTATCTCGCCATGGCCTACGCCATGGTGGCCATCGGCTTCGTCGGCTTCCTCGTGTGGGCCCACCACATGTACACGGTTGGCATGAACATCAACCTGCGGGCCTACTTCGTGGCCGCGACCATGGTGATCGCAGTCCCGACCGGAGTGAAGGTGTTCTCCTGGATCGCTACCATGTGGGGTGGCTCCGTTGACTTTAAGGCACCCATGCTTTGGGCTATGGGGTTCATCTTCCTGTTTACTGTGGGTGGCGTTACGGGCGTCGTCCTTGCCAACGCTGGTATCGATTATAGCCTACACAACACATATTATGTGGTTGCGCACTTCCACTATGTGCTCAGCATGGGGGCTGTCTTCTCCATCTTTGCAGGCTTCTACTACTGGTTCGAAAAGATGTGGGGCGTGAAGTACAACGAGTTTCTCGCCGTGGTTCACTTCTGGATCACCTTTATCGGTGTGAACCTGATCTTCTTCCCGCAACACTTCTTGGGTTTGCAAGGCATGCCTAGGCACTATGTCGACTATCCCGTCGCCTTTGCCAAATGGAACTATGTGTCATCCATGGGCTATGCGGTGACCCTGGTTGGCGTCGGTGTCTTTCTGTTGATTCTTGCCGAAGCCGTGGTTCGCCGCCGCAAGGCCGCTTCGAACCCCTGGGGCGAAGGTGCCACGACGCTGGAATGGACCCTGTCCTCGCCCCCGCCTTTCCACCAGTTCAGTGAACTGCCTGTGATCGAACCGGACAACCACTAGGTCCAGCCGATCTGAACGACATGAGGGGCGCGAGCTGGAATTTCCGGCGCGCGCCCTTCGCATTTTAAGAGTAGACCCATGGCGATGCCCGCCTCCCTTCATTCCTCCGCCGCGCCAGCCCGCTGGCAAGACTTCCTGCTTTTGATGAAGCCACGGGTCATGTCCCTTGTGATCTTCACGGCGATCACAGGTCTGGTCTGCTCAAATCACCCGATCAACCCCATTCTGGCTTCGGTTTCGATACTCTGCATCGCTGTGGGAGCCGGTGCGTCTGCAGCCCTGAACATGTGGTACGACGCTGACATTGACGCCAAGATGCGTCGCACCCGGGGGCGTCCGGTGCCTGCCGGTCGGGTCCAGGGCTCTGACGCCCTGGCGCTTGGCGTCGTCTTGTCCATGTTTTCGGTGATGCTGCTTGGCATGACCGTCAACTGGCTTGCCGCCGGGCTCCTAGCCTTCACCATCTTTTTCTATGCCGTGGTCTACACCATGTGGCTGAAGCGCTCGACGCCACAGAATATCGTGATTGGCGGGCTTGCCGGTGCCTTGCCGCCTGTGATCGGCTGGGCTGCCGCCACAGGAACAACGCCCCTCAACGCTTGGCTGCTTTGCGCCATCATCTTCATGTGGACGCCCCCACATTTCTGGGCCCTTTCGCTCTATACCAGCGAGGACTACGAAAAGGCCGGCGTGCCGATGATGCCCGTGACCGCCGGCGCCGCCTCTACCCGGAAGCAGATCCTGATCTACAGCCTGCTCTTCACCCCTCTTTGCCTCGTACCCGCATTCACAGGATTAGGCGGCAAGGTCTATTTGGCCGTCGCCACTGTCGGGGGAGCGGTTTTTCTTCTTCTGGCCTGGAGAATTTTTCGCAGTCGAGCGGGTGACGCCCCTGATCCGCGACAGGATGACGGCCTATATGATGTGAAGGCGGCCGCGAAGGACGCCCGAAATCTGTTCGCCTTTTCTATTCTCTATCTCACACTGCTGTTTGCGACCCTTCTTGCCGAGCATATTCTCGGAGCTTCACCCTTCGTTGCCCCAGGAGCCTTTGGATGAGCGATCCCGCACGCGAGAGTGAACTGGAAGCCAAGGCCCGCCGAGGCCGCAATATTGCCCTGGCCCTCGGCCTTGTGCTGTTCGTCATCCTCGTCTTTGTCGTGACGATTACCCGCCTTGGAGGCAATGTTGCCGCCCGTCCGCTCTAAGCCGGAAAGCAGGACCGCGGGACGTAACCGTCATCTGGCGGTGATCTGTGCCTTCGTCTTTGTCGGCATGGTCGGCGCTGCCTATGCGTCTGTCCCGCTCTACAAAGCCTTCTGCCAGGCGACAGGATTTGACGGGACCACGGGGCGGGCGACGGTCGCACCCAAGATGGCCCTGGATAAATCCCTGCTGATTCGCTTTGACACTAATATTCACGGCTTACCCTGGACCTTCACGGCGGAACAAACGTCACAGACAGTCAAAATTGGTGAGACGGGCTTGGCCTATTTCAAGGTCACCAACAATGCCAAGACGCCGATCACAGGGCATGCGGTTTATAATGTCGTGCCCGAGCAGGCTGGTGGCTATTTCCGAAAGCTGGAATGCTTTTGCTTTTCGGATCAAACGATTGGCCCTGGCCAGACAATCGAATTCCCAGTTGTCTACTTTGTAGATCCAAAATATGCGACGGATCAGGAGACACGCAACAAGCTCGACGTAACCCTGTCCTACACCTTCTATCCCGCCGTTGCCTCAAAACAGGCGTCGACAGCTGGTCAGAAGTCACCATCTACCCTTGGCGGAACCCCGAAAGCGGGGCTATAGCGACTATAGAAAGACCTTGTGCGGCCTGAGAGAGGACCGCGCACACGAGACTTAAGAGGGATAAGGACGAACATGTCTGCGGGCGACGTCAAACACGATTATCATCTGGTCAATCCTAGCCCCTGGCCCTTGGTGGGCTCAGCGGCGGCAACGGTGATGGCCATTGGCGGGGTGATTTGGATGAAGGGCTTGTTTGGCCTTCCCAAGCATGATCCCCTCGTCTTCTTCCTGGGTCTGGCCGGTGTGCTCTTGACCATGGCCGCCTGGTGGCGTGATGTGACCATTGAGGCCAACCAAGGCGATCACACGCCAGTTGTCTCCATCGGTCTGCGTTACGGCATGATCATGTTCATCGCCTCTGAAGTGATGTTTTTCGTTGCCTGGTTCTGGATCTTCTTCGAAATGGCGCTCTTCCACGGCCATCGCTCAGGGGCCGGCTCAGCTATCGAAGAAGTCCGCACCGCATGGGCCTCATGGCCACCGAAGGGGATTGAGACGGTTCCAGCTTGGAACCTGCCCCTGGTCAACACCCTGACCTTGCTGCTGTCTGGCACAACGGTCACCTGGGCCCACCACGCCATCCAGACCGATGACCGCCGCGGCGCCAAGATCGCTCTGGCCCTGACCATCGCCCTTGGCGTCCTATTCACCTCAATCCAGGCGTTCGAGTACAGCCATATCCTGGAGCACAAGTATTTCTTTGGCGGCGAGGGGGCTGAAAATTCAGGCCTCTATGGCTCCTCCTTCTTCATGGCCACCGGCTTCCATGGCTTTCACGTCCTGATCGGCACCATCTTCCTGGCCGTCTGTTTGGCGCGCCTGATGGGTGGTGGTTTTTCGGCCAAGAAGCACTTCGGCTTCGAGGCTGCGGCCTGGTACTGGCACTTCGTAGACGTGGTCTGGCTGTTCCTCTTCGCCTTTATTTACGTGATCTTCGGCGCGGCGGCGAAATAGGAGTTCAATGGCCGGTCACAATCCCTACCTGGCAGGTGCGACCGGCCACTGCCCCAATTGCGGTGATGGCCCCTTGTTCGAGGGGTTCCTCAAGGTCTCTGCGACCTGTGAATCCTGTGGATATAATCTCGCAGCGGCGGACTCCGGAGACGGACCCGCCGTTTTCGTAATTCTGATTGGCGGCTTCCTGGTTGCGTTTGCAGCGCTCTTTACAGAGGTCGCCTATCACCCGCCAATTTGGGTGCACCTCGTTGTCTGGCTTCCTTTGACCCTGATTGTCTGCCTTGGCCTTCTACGCCCTTTCAAGGGCCTGATGCTGGCGGCTCAATTTGCCAATAAGGCATCTGAATCTCGCCATGGCGAGTGAGTCTCCCACAGCGAAATTTCGGCTGCCCTTCGGCCTGACCTTGGCCGCTGGGATTGCTCTCATCATCCTGGTCAGTCTGGGGGCTTGGCAACTCAAGCGCTTGGCTTGGAAAGAAGACCTATTGGCGCGGGTTGCGGCGCTCCAGTCCGCCCCGCCTCAGCCCCTGTCCAAGGTGCTTCCCCTGGGACTAAAGGCCGACTTTACCAGGGTCGAGGTCGATTGTCCGGGCCTCGCCAAAGCAAAATATCTCGAGCTCTTTTCCGTTCGAGACACCGGTGCCGGTGTGCGGATCATCTCGGCGTGCAAGATCACCAATCCCGCCGCAGGTAGCATTCTTGTGGATCGCGGGTTTGTCGGGGACACGATCTCGGCCCGACCTCTTGTTGATCCCACAGATACAAAGCCCCTGCATCTCATCGGCGTTCTGCGCATTCCCGATCGCGCGACCTTTGTGACGCCGCCAAATGAGGTGGCGGCCAATCATTGGTATTCTCGCAATGTGGCGGCCATGGCTCAGGCTCTGAATGTCGAGCGCCCGGCCCCCCTGTTTCTCATGGCGGAAACCTCAACCAATCCGGAGTGGACGGCTTTGAAGCCCACGCCGATCCCTGCTGAAATTTCGAACCGACATCTGGAATATGCCCTGACCTGGTTCGGTCTTGCCGCAGCCCTGGCTGGCGTTTATGTCGCCGTCCTCTGGAAGAAGGCGAGGGAGTGATGCGCTATATTTCGACGCGAGGAGCCTCGCCGGCTGTCGGCTTTTTGGACGCTGTTCTGGCAGGGCTAGCCCCCGACGGCGGCCTCTATGTCCCAGAGACTTGGCCAAGCTTCACACAGGCTGAAATCGCCGATTTCGCCGGCCGCCCCTATGCCCATGTTGCCACTGAGGTCCTTGGCAAATTCGTTGGCGATGAAATCGCTCGCGAAACCCTCAGCGACATGTGTGACGAGGCCTATGCCACCTTTACCCATCCCGCCGTTGTTCCCCTGACCCAGATTGCGCCGGGGGGATTCATTGCGGAGCTTTTCCACGGCCCCAGCCTGGCCTTCAAGGACGTGGCCATGCAACTGCTGGCGCGTCTATCTGACCATGTCCTGGCACTTCGCCATCGCACCCAGACCATTCTGTGCGCCACCTCGGGCGACACTGGCGGGGCGGCGGTCGAGGCCTTCCGTGGTCGCGAGAACACTAAGATCATCGCCATGTTTCCGGACGGTCGGATTTCCGAAGTCCAACGCCGCTTTATGACCACCGCCAGTGAAGCCAATGTTGCCTGCGTGGCGGTCAATGGGACCTTTGACGACTGTCAGGCGATCCTGAAGCTGGCCCTGGCTGATGATGGCCTGAAGCAGGCCGTTGGCCTGTCGGCGGTCAATTCCATCAACTTCGCCCGGATCGTTGCCCAGAGCGTCTACTATTTTACCACTGCCGTCGCCCTTGGAGCACCCCATCGCCCGGTGGCCTTTGCTGTTCCTTCGGGGAATTTCGGCGATGGGTTTGCGGGTTATGTGGCAAAGACTATGGGCCTGCCGATTTCTTCAATCCTCGTTGCGACCAACGCCAATGACATTCTGGCCCGGGCGTTTCAAACCGGCCGCTACACCCGTGGTGCGGTCCAGACAACACAGTCACCGGCCATGGATATTCAGTCGGCCTCTAACTTCGAGCGTCTCTATTTCGAAGGGGTCAAGCGCGATGGTGTCGAAACGGGCAGGGCCTTTGCATCCTTCATTGAAACTGGGGTCATTGATATTCCGCCCCAGGCTCTGGCCCACATGCGTGAGACGTTCCAGGGCTTGATGGTCAGCGAAGGCGAGACAAGCCGGACGATCTTGGCGACCTTTAACGAGACCGGAGAGGTCATTGATCCCCATACCGCAGTTGGCGTCAGCGCCTTCCAGAGGACGCGAAAGTTTGACGCGCCCGTCATTATTCTTGCGACCGCCTCTCCGGCCAAATTCCCGGAGGCGGTAAGTGCGGTGATCGGCGAGATCCCTGTCGTTCCGAGACGGGCCCGCGGTCTTGCCGACAAGCCCGAGCGTTTCGATCATCTTCCTGCGGATATCGAGGCTGTTAAGGCCTATGTCCTGAATTTCGCCAGCACTTAGGACGATTTTGACCCGCCTTCATACCCTCAGCAATGGCGTAAGGGTCATCTGCGATCCGGTGCCCGGCCTTGAGACCGTCGCCCTCTCCGTTGTCGCAGGACGCGGCGCCCGCCATGAAGATGCGTCCCAGTCTGGCTGGTCACACCTGCTTGAGCACATGGTCTTCAAGGGTGCAGGCAACCGCAGTGCCCGGGAGATTGTTGAATCCATCGAAGGCCAAGGCGGGCACATTAATGCGGCCACAGGGTATGAACGCACCAGTTTCCAGGTCCGCGCCCTGGCCGGTGGATTAGACCTTGGGTCTGCGGTCCTTGCCGACCTGATCCTGCGCCCGCGCATGGACCCGGATGATCTGGTGCGCGAAAAACAGGTGGTCGGTCAGGAGATTGCCGAGGCGGTCGATACCCCGGATGATCAGGTCTTCGAAATGGCCCAGTCTGCGGCCTATGAGGGACAGCCCCTGGGGCGGTCTATCCTAGGGACCGACCAGTCTATTGCGCCGGCAACCCCAGAGGGTTTGCAGGCTTGGCGGGCTCAACTCTACGCCCCCGACAAGCTGATCTTTGCCGCGAGCGGCGCGGTGGACGAAGATGAGGTCCTGGCGCTCGCCGAGCGTGACTTCGGTAGCCTCGATCCGGTGCGGACCTCTGATTATCACCCAGCGTATTTCACCGGCGGAGACCGTTCAGAATCCAAGAGCCTGGAGCAGGCCAATCTGGTCTTCATGCTGCCGACCATCGGCGTCGCAGACCCTGATTATTTCGCCCTTCGCCTCTATGCTGAAATCCTTGGCGGTGGCATGTCCTCGCGGCTGTTTCAGGAGGCGCGGGAGAAGCTAGGTCTGGCCTATGCGGTCGACGCTTTTGCAGAAACCTATGCCGATCAGGGTGTGCTTGGAGTGTTTGCAGGGTGTGCGGCAAAGGACGCCGCACGGCTTGCTGAGGTGGCCGCTCAGCAGATTCTCAGTTTGGCGCAGAATGTCACGGTCGCCGAACTCTCCCGAGCTAAGGCGCAACTGAAGGCAGGCCTGTTCATGGCGCGGGAATCGCCTCTTGCACGCGCTGAGCAGGCGGCAGGACAAGTCTTATTGTTTGACCGGCTTTTGACCACGGTTGAAATTGCTGAAGACGTGGACCGCGTGACGGCAACCGATCTGCATCGGGTCGGGTCTGGGCTTACCGTACCAGGCAAGGTCGTCACTAGCATCCTGGGCCCCAAGAGCGCCCACAAGGCGGCAGAGGCCTTCCGCAGCGCGATTTTTGCGTCCTAACTGCCGGTGGCTTGACCTCGGTAGAATTCCAGTGAGGCTTGCGCCATGGCGCTACTAGATTGGATCGCAACGGAAGCTGGGCTCCGCGTGGAGGGTGAAGCGGTTTTTTTGCGCCCACCGCGCGGCTCTGACTTTGTCGATTGGCGCGACTTGCGCGCCTTGTCCCGGGACTTTTTGCAGCCTTGGGAGCCGACCTGGGCGCAGGATGACCTGACGCGCGCCGCCTTCCGACGGCGATTGGCGACCTATCAAAGGGATCGTGAATCCGGGGCCGCCTATTCGTTTTTTGTCTTTCGCCAGACAGATGGTGCGCTGACGGGCGGCATCACCTTGTCGAACATCCGACGCGGCGTCGCGCAGATGGGGACTGTGGGGTATTGGTGCGGCAAGCCCTATGCCCGACAGGGACAGACCCTTGGGGCGGTCCGAGCCCTGACCGGATTTGCTTTTCGACGTCTGGGACTGCACCGCCTAGAGGCTGCCTGCGTCCCTCAGAACACGCCCTCACGCCGCCTTCTTGCTCAGGCGGGCTTTACAGAGGAAGGCGAAGCAAAGGCTTATCTGAAAATTAACGGCGTTTGGCGAGACCATGTCTTGTTCGGCCTCGTGTCTCCGCTTCGGAGCCATGACGGACCAGATTTCGGATTTTCCGTTTAGGCGAGGCGAGCGCTTCGCATCCTTGGAGCATATGGGCAGCGACCGCAAAACTTGGGATGCGACGACGACATTGGAAGCTCTAGGGGCTGCCGAGGTCGCCCTGTGGCTTTGGGAGCCCTTAGCAGATCGGCTTTCACTGACGGGTAGCATTCAGCCCTTAGGTCTTGCGCTTCTGGCCCCTCAATGTTCGTCGGCGGCCATACGCGCACTTGCCATTCCACAGGATCGGGCCCTTGCAGAGGATTTCCTGAAAATCCGAGCGCCTGGGGAAGCCATATCGTTTCTCTTCAGCCTGCGCGGCGGGGGTGCCTGCCTGTGGCGTGGTGTTTGGCTGGAAGACGGGGTGCGTGCGACTGGTGTCATCACTCCAGCCTCAGGAACTGCTGAAATTGTCTATGACTCGCTGACCGGACTTATGGATCGGCGAAGCTTTATCAAACAGGTCCGCCAAAGGCTGACACAGCCGGGGGCTCATGATCTCGTTGTGGCTGATCTTGACCGGCTCCGGCGTCTCAATGACGCTCTGGGTCACGAACGGGCGGACCTCGTCCTGGCGACGCTCGGTTCGCGATTGATCTCGGCCTTTCCCCAAAATGTCTTAGCGGCTCGGATAGGCGAGGACGAGTATGCTGTCCTGGCTCCAAAAGGGGCTCATTCAACCTCGAACATCCTGCGAAACGCCCTCGAAGCGCCCCTTAGGGTCGCCGGGTTCGACATCCATCCGACCCTTTCCATGGGTGCCTTGGTGGTCGAAGGCGGTGAGGATGCACCAGAGGCGGCAGAGCTCTTGCGCAGGGCGGAGCTTGCTGTGGAAGCGGCCAAAGGGTCAGGTCGTGGCGGTGCCACTGCCTATGGTCGTACAATGGAGCGCGATGGTTTGAGCCGTCTCGCCATGGAGTCTGATCTCAAGGGGGCTCTTGGGCGAGGCGAGTTATGTCCCTATTACCAGCCGATTGTCCGGCTCTCCACGGGTGCGCTTTCCGGATTTGAAGCCCTTGTCCGCTGGCGACATCCTCGGCTGGGCCTGGTTATGCCAGATCAGTTCATCCCGCTCTGCGAGGAGATGGGTCTGATGAATGCGGTAGGTGCCATGATGATGGGCGAAGCAGCGCGTCAATTGGCGACCTGGCGACGGGACCATCGGGCCGCCGCAGACATGACCGTGGCGGTCAATCTCTCGACCTCCGAACTTGAGCGCAAGGATCTGATAGATGATGTCCTGCGTATTCGCCGTGAGACGGGCCTACCCCCTGGGGCTTTGAAGCTCGAAGTCACGGAAGGCGATGTCATGCGCGATCCGGATCAGGCCGCATTGATCCTTGGGGATCTTCGAGCGGCAGGCGCAGCCATAGCGCTGGATGACTTTGGAACTGGATTTTCGTCTCTGAGCTATCTCACGCGCCTACCATTCGACACCCTGAAGATCGACCGGTATTTCGTGCGAACCATGGCCACCAACGAAGGTTCAGCCAAGATCGTTTCATCTGTCATCAAGCTAGGACAGGATCTGTCCCTCGAAGTGGTGGCTGAAGGGGTCGAGAACGCCCAAATGGCCAGACTGCTGCTGTCCGTGGGCTGCGACTATGGTCAAGGCTTTGGCTATGGTCCTGCCCTGTCACCGCAGGATGCTGAAGTCTACCTCAATGAAAGCTATGTCGACGGTTTGGCCCCTGTGAAGGCGAGGGGCTAGACCCAGCACCGCTTCTGCGGTCTGCTCATGCCAACAGACCATGAACTCGGGAGGCAGACATGACGGCCCATCACATCCGCAGCGAAATCGGCGACGACGGCATTGCCATACTAACCATTGATCGGGCCGAAAAGCGCAATGCGATTACCTACGCCATGCTTGGTGCCTTCACCGAACAGGCAGCGGCCCTCGGTGCTGATGACCGGGTCAGGGTGATCATCGTCACCGGTTCGGGGGGTACCTTCTGCGCGGGAACTGATCTTGCAGATCTGGCCACCATTCCCGGCGAGACCCGCGGCGTGCGCGGGGAAGCTCATGAGGATGGCAAATGGTGGCCCCTGGTCGCCTGCCCCAAGCCTGTGATTGGAGCTATTGATGGTTTTGCCATCGGCATGGGTGCCGAGTGGTCTAGTCAGTGTGATGTCCGCATCGTCACGGACCGTGCAAGGTTTGCCTGGAACTTCGCCCATCGGGGCCTGGTACCCGATACCGGTGCCGGAAGCTGGATCCTGCCGCGCCTTGTTGGGCCGTCAAAAGCCCTGCGTTTGCTCTATTCCGGAGATCAGATCACCGGCACAGAAGCCCTGGCCCTGGGTTATGCCAACGAACTGGTGGCACCAGAAAACCTGATGGAGGCCGCAATGACCGAAGCGCGGCGCTATCTGAAGTCCTCACCCATGTCCCTACGCCTGATGAAAAAGCTCGTCTGGCATGGGCTGGAGCGGGATATGTCGGAACATATGCGGGCCCATGTTGAAGCCTTGTCGGGGTGTTTCAAGTCCGCCGATCACAAGGAGGGCGTCGCGGCCTTCCTGGAAAAACGTCCGGCTGTTTTCACGGGCAAATAGCTCGAACTGTGTCCTTGCCGTGTGAATAGACGCCGTCTTTGCGCGGTGGACGGTTCCCGCTGAGGGGAAAAGGCTCTGGCGAGCAAGTTGGTCATTGAAGCCTGAGGGTTCGTCGCTATTTGATGGAGTCAACATCAGCCCTAACGGAGACTCTCGTATGACCCTCAAGGTCGGAGATAAACTGCCCGCCGCTAACTTCATCGCAGGAACGGCCGAAGGCCCCCGTCCGATGACCACGGACGACATTTTCGCCGGCAAGAAGGTCGCCTTCTTTGCCGTCCCCGGCGCCTTCACCCCGACCTGTTCGGCCAAGCATGTCCCAGGCTTCAAAACCCTGGCACCGGAGATCAAGGCCAAGGGCGTCGACTCCATCGTCTGCCTCTCGGTCAACGATGCCTTTGTGATGAAGGCCTGGGGCGAGAACCAAGGCGTCCTCGATACCATCATGATGATCGCCGACCCTGCCGGGGACTTCACCAAGGCCGTTGGCCTCGACATGGATGGATCGAAGTTTGGCCTGGGCCTGCGCTCGCAGCGGTATTCGATGGTGGTTGAAGACGGCGTTGTCACGTCGCTGAACGTTGAAGAAGGCGGCGAATTCAAAGTGTCCGCCGCAGACTATATGTTGCCTCAACTCTAAGACCCTAGCGGCCGGTCTGGACCCTTCCGGACCGGCCTTGCACTTGACGAGATCGCAAATCAGGTCCGAACTGCCTCCAACACGCAAGGGAGGCGACAATCATGGCCTATGTAGAAGGTCAGACCATCCATGACGCGGACTCGCATGTCATGGAATTGCCAGGCACGATTGATGGCTATCTAGAGCCCAGGTTTCGCGACAGCTTCCGGGCGAAGACCCGAGAGGCGAAATATGTGACCGACTGGGCCCAGAAAGCCCGAGACCTGCATGATGACCCGGATTTTCGCGCCGGGGATGAAGCCAACCTCCTGCTTCGCAAGAACTATCAAGCCCTGGGTGCCTTTCGAAACCACGACCGTCCCAAGGCGCTAGACCTTCTTGGGTTCGCCAGTCAGTTGGTCTTCACCACCGCCGCCCTAGGCAACTATGGCCTCGAAGAAGCCGGGGAGATTGACCTGGCCGTTGAGGTAGCCCGCGCCCACAATCGGATGATGAGTGATTATTGCTCGGTGGACCGGCGTCTGCTGGCGACAGGCTATGTCCCCCTCGTTGACATGGCCAGGGCCTCAGATATCGCGCGCGAAGCCATCGACATGGGCTGCAAGGGCCTGATTATTCCCTCGCGCTGCCCCCCGGGTCATTCCCCCAGCCATGTGGACCTTGATCCCTTCTGGGCACTGGTCCAGGAGGCGGGCCTGCCCATACTTTTCCATGTGGGTGGCGAAGAAAAAATGCACCGCGACTATTTCAACAATGGTCTGCCCCAGGTGCTCGACTTCCACGGCGGTGCCGAGAACTTCACCTCGCTCAGCTTTATGACCATTCCCCTGTCCGTCTGGCAAACCTTGTCCGCCCTGGTGATTGATGGCGTCTTTGACCGGTTCCCAAATTTGAAGTTTGGCGCCATCGAGCTCGGTGCCTCCTGGTTGCCCAGCTTGATGAAGTTTCTCGACTCTGGTGTCGCGGCATTCGGCAAGGAGGAACGCCTTCAAAAGCTTTCGGCCAAACCAAGTGAGATCATTCGGCGTCAGTTTCGTGTGACCCCCTACCCGCACGAAGATACAGCTTGGATCATCGCCAATTGTGGAGAGGAGGTCTGCCTCTTCTCGTCGGACTTCCCTCATGTGGAAGGGGGTCGCAATCCATTGAAGCGATTCAACGACGCTCTGGCTGGATGCTCTGAGTCCACCCGCCGCCGCTTCTATCGCGACAACTTCATCGACTTGATGGGGGCCGGGCTCGACCCGGCGCTGCGGGATGTTCCGGGCTTGGCTGCCGCATAAACTTTTGCCGATGTCCTGGTCTGCAAGACCTGGGACGTCGGCGTCAGTCTGCTAGGCTGGCGGCGCTTAGGGCTTCGAGATCTGCGCCCCCCTCTGTCACGGCATCTGCCAAGCCTGACGCGAGGGTCAGGACCTGGGATGCGTAGATTCGCGCCAGGGCACTCTTGGATTTTGACCAGGGGTCTTCACCCGAAGCTGTCGCCAGGGCCTGCCTCGCCAGCATGTCACCGCCTATGACGTCGCCGGCCAGTTTCAGATAGGCCGTTGCGCCGCTGAGGGCGTCTGGGCCCTTGTGTGCAAGCATCCAGTGCGTTGCCCGCTCCAGGGCCCCCAGTGCAGCTTCTAGACGGTTTGCGACGCCATCCAGGCCAGGAAGAGCCCGAGTGGCTGCGATGGTGTCAGCAATCTCGCTGCAAATATCCAGCATGACGCCGCCATCGCGCATGCCTAACTTGCGGCCGGCGAGGTCCATGGCCTGAATGCCGTTGGTGCCCTCATAGATCGGCGCAATGCGCGCGTCTCGATAATGCTGGGCAGCTCCAGTTTCTTCAATGAAGCCCATTCCACCGTGAATCTGGATGCCCAAGGAGGCCACTTCCACACCCATATCTGTCGACCACGCCTTGGCGATGGGGGTCAGCAGTTCCTGCCGCGCCCGGGCGGCGTTGCGCTCGGCCTCGGTCGGTGCCAGCCGGGCCAGATCGGACTGGACACCTGTGCTCAGGCAGATAGCCCGTGCGGCCTCGATCTTAGCCCGCATGAGGGTCAGCATCCGGCGGATATCAGGGTGGCCATAAATGGTGTCACCGCCCCATGCGGTTCGGCCCTGCTTGCGCTCTTGAGCGAAGGCCAAGGCCTGCTGGAAGGCCCGCTCAGCGATGGCGACGCCCTGGACACCTACCTGTAGACGAGCGGCATTCATCATGACGAACATATGGGCAATGCCACTGTTCAGTTCGCCGACCAGCTCCGCCTGAGCCCCCTCAAATAGCATGACGCAGGTCGGTGAGCCGTGAATGCCCAGCTTGTGCTCGATAGAACCTGGCCGAAGGTCGTTCAGAGAGCCCGCGCGGCCGTCCTCGTCGACAATCTTCTTGGTTGCTAGGAAGAGGGAGATTCCCTTCACCCCTGGAGGCGCGTCTGGTGTCCGTGCAAGGACGAGGTGGCAGATGTTCTCCGCCACGTCGTGGTCGCCCCAGGTGATATAAATCTTCTGACCATAGATCTTATAGCCACCTTGTCCGTCCGGCTCAGCCCGGGTGGTGACGGAGGCCAGATCTGTGCCGGCCTGGGGCTCGGTCAGGTTCATGGTGCCGGTCCATTCCCCGCTGACCAGCTTTGGCAGGACAAGGCGCTTTTGCTTCTCGGTGCCGTGGAGCGCGAGGGCCTCGATGGCGCCCTGGGTCAACATAGGGCAGAGGCCAAACGCCATATTGGCGGCGTGGATCATTTCGAAGACCGCCAGTTCCATGGCCTTGGTCAGCCCCTGACCGCCAAATTCCGGATCTGCAGAAAGGGAATTCCAGCCCTGGGCGACAAAGGCCTGATAGGCCTCGGCAAAGCCAGGCGCGGCGGTGACCTTGCCGTTCTCATAGCGGGCACCGACCTTGTCCCCCTGGCGGTTCAAGGGGGCGAGTTCATTTTCTGCGAAGGCTCCAGCGGCCTCCAGGACAGCGTTCACAGTGTCCTGGTCCAGATCTGCAAAAGCATGACCCACCAAGGCACCATGACCTGCGGTCTGCATGGCCAGGGCTAGACTGCGAAGCGGCGCGCGATAAGTCATGAAGACGACGTCCTAGGGCTAAAAGGTCAGTGGCGCATGATCCAGCTTGGGCAGGACATGGCGTGCAAAAAGATCAGCCTCTGCAGCGTGCGGATAGCCTGACAAGATGAAAGCGTCCATGCCCAGTTTGCGGTAGGTATTCAGCTTGGCTAGGACCTGATCGGGGTCTCCCACAAGGGCTGCCCCACAGCCAGACCGGGCACGACCGATTCCCGTCCAGAGATTCTCCTCAGCATAGCCGTCATGGCCCGCACCGGCGCGCAGTTCCGCCTGACGACGCACGCCGTAGGAGCTGCTATCGAGGGAGCGATTACGGATCGCTTCGCCTTCGCTATCGTCCAGCTTTGACAGCAAACGGCTGGCGGCATCCCGCGCTTCAGATTCTGTCTCGCGGACGACCACATGGACCCGATAGCCGAATTTGAGCGTCCGTCCATATTTGGCAGCCCGGGCGGTCATGTCAGCGACAATGGCCTCCACGGCGGGCAAGGTGTCGGGCCACATCAGATAGACGTCGGCCACCTTCGCGGCCGCTTCCCGAGCGTCTTCAGACAGGCCCCCGAAATAGAGCGGCACACGCTGGTTGAGGGTTTGGGCAATACGCGGTGGGTCCAATTTGAAGGTGTAGAACTCACCCTTA
Organism: uncultured Alphaproteobacteria bacterium; assembly: GCA_903892305.1. Lineage (GTDB taxonomy): Bacteria > Pseudomonadota > Alphaproteobacteria > Caulobacterales > Caulobacteraceae > Phenylobacterium. The sequence goes on along the minus strand of CAITHQ010000047.1, from coordinate 1,418 downwards.
TAGTCGACGGCTTGACCGCTCAGTATCTGGTTGAGGAGCTCCATCACTTCAATTGTGCGCTGATATCGGGGCGCGGAGGCAAGTGTCTCACCAGGAATGTCGGAAGAGATGATGTTCACATTCAAACGGCCGCCGACCATCTGATTTATGGTGGCGATTTGCCGCGCCAGTTGTGGCGGCCACATTTCCCCACAGCGTACGGCCAGGAGCAGCTTCATGCGCTTGAGCATGGGCCCGATCGCTGCCGCAAAGGCCGTGGAGTCGATGCCGAGGGCATAGCCAGACGGCAGGAGCAGGTTATCGAACCCGCTCGACTCGGCGGTCAGGGCAATGTTCCGACAGTGGTCAAAGCTTGCCTGTAATCGCGGATCCGGCGCGCCGAGGAACTCATAGTCATCGTCGCAAAGGGCACTGAACCAGGCAACTTCACAGGGGCTCATGGCAGGGGGACTCCTCTCGCTGCGGTAAGTACCGCGTACCACTCCTGGCGGCTGTAGGTGAAGCTTAGGGCCTGGGTCGCTTCACGAATTCGGGTAACCTGTTGTGATCCAACAATGGGGATCGGCCGCGCAGGATGAGCCATGATCCAGCCATAGGCTGCGGCACTGACAGAGACTCCTGCGCGTTCGGCGACCTTGGAGAGCGCCTCAACAACTGCCCTTGAGCGCTCATCTTGCGGTGAAGCCAAGCGCCCGCCACCGAGGGGCGACCAGGCCAGGACCGCCAGATTGCGCTCAACCGCCTGATCCAAAACGCCGTCATAAAGCGGCTCAATGGCAAGGGGTGAAAACTCTGGCTGTACAGATACCAGCGGGAATGAGAGGTGGGCCTGCAGGGCAGAGACCTGGGCCGTTGTATGGTTTGAAACGCCAAATTCAGCCACCTTGCCCTGGGCGCGCAGGGTCTCGAAGGTCTTCGCGATTTCAGCTGGATGAACCAGGTGGTCTGGCCGGTGGATTTGCCAAAGTTCAACCCGCTCAACACCCATCCGCTGCAAGGAGGCCTCGACGGCGGAGGTCAGATAGTCTGAGCTCGAATTATAGGGCACACCCATTTCGATCCCGCCCTTGGTGGCCAGAGTGAAGCGGGCGCGAAGGCCCGGCGCTTCGGCCAGCACCTTGCCCAGCAAAAGCTCAGCGGCACCGAAGGGCTCGCCATTGTCTGGTCCATAGATGTCGGCGGTATCTAGGAGGTCAATACCGCAATCCAGCGCTGTCTCCACCAGGGCTCTGGCGGCCTTTACGTCATGGCCCTTGAACCGCCACATGCCCCAGGCGAGGGGCGAAACTGTTAGACCGCTCTTGCCGAGCGCGCGGCGCTCATGCGACAGGCCAAGATCAGTGAGGGGCATGTGGGCCTCCGATGAAACCATGATGGACGGCAGAATGAGCAAGCTGCGCTTTGGTATTGTAGGCGTT
>CAITHQ010000046.1 GCA_903892305.1 uncultured Alphaproteobacteria bacterium | reverse complement strand
GCGGGACATGTGCGCGGGCATGGCTGATTGGGCGCGCAACGCGGCGGTCACAGACCGCCGCTACAGGGGGCGCGGTCGAATTCGTTGCCCGCAGTCTGCCGCCGCGCTCGTTTCTTTGTGCCCTTCGTGTCTTCGTGGTTCATTCCGTGGGCTTCCCCCCGCCGACTTTCCGCTCGCCAGCCAGACGCCGACCAGTTCTCGTCAGCGAGTCAAGACTTGAAACACGGCATCTTCAGCTTCTATCTGATGAAAGCACTGGAAGGTGACGCGGACGAGAACAACGACGGGAAGCTCACGTCCGGCGAACTACAGAGATATCTTTCTGAAATGGTGGGTCGCCAAGCCATGGGATTGAATCGCACTCAGAACACACAGTTGTTCGGCGATGCAGACAGGGTCTTAATGACTCGGTGATCTCGTACAAGCCAACTAACTAATTATTTAGCCCCTATGACGCCGAAATGTCTAATGTCCCTAGCCCTGGCATGCACGCTGGGCGCAGCACAGGCCGTCCAGATCACAGAAGAATATTCCTACGACGGCGAGGTCTCGCAAAACGAAGCCTGCCGCCGCGCCGAGGAGCGGGCTAAAAGCAAAGCCATCGCATCCGTTTTGGGAGAAGTGGTATCCAGCGAGGAGCAAATGCTGTGCCGCTCTTCGACCGGAAAAACCGATGACACCTGCGAATTCAACCAGATGAGTTGGTCCATCATCGAAGGCGATATCCGGGGCGTGAAGCTGGTCAAGCGCTCAGAGGCTGAGAGGCGCGGCGACAAGGCCTGGGCCTGCGTGCTGACGCTCGATGTGGATGTGGTGGTACCGACCCGCAAGCCCGACCCCAAGTTCCAGGTCGGGACAGAAATCTACTTTCTGGTACCCCACGCCCGCAAGCCAACGCGGGAACGCGAAAAGGTGCTTCGCAAGGCTTTCCATTCGGGTGACGAATTGATCTTTGAAGTGAAAAGTACGGAGCCAGCCCACCTGGCCTTATTCGGCTGGCTCCCCAACGAGGACAACAAGGTTTACCGCATCGATAGCCCCATCCGCCCGAACTGTCCGCAAGGGCTTGTCGCCGCATCTGACAAAGGCAAGACCGCCGAAAGCTATTGCATGACGGCGAACTGGTCGGATGCTTACAAGGACAGCAAAAAGACCTACGACGAATGGCTGATTCTGGTAGCAACCAAGACGCCCCAAAAATGGCTGGACGTATACGATCAGGAGCAGTTCAAAGCCATCCTGCGCGAGATCCCCTTGGATCAGCGCCGGGTGGTGCGGCGACCCTACCAATTGATGAAATGAGCCCGCCGTGAAACGCCCTCTCCCCTTGTTTCTGCCGTATGTGATGGCTCTGGCGCTGCTGTCGGGCTGCGCCACCCGCTACGTGGCGGGCAATGTAGACAAGCCGGGCAGCGGTGACGGAATTGGTGACGTGGTGGCTTTTGAGACAGCTGCGGACTTCAACGCCAAGCCGCCACTGTGTTTGGGCGTGCTGCCGCTGACCCTGGTCAAGCCCGATTTCGGCCCTGCGGACGATGTGCGCAAAGCCCTGCACGCGCACCTGGCACCCAGTGGCATTGCCTTGGTTCCGCTGCAAAAAGTCGATGCACTAACGGTCAAATCTGGTGACGAGGCGCAGAACCTGCGTGCAGTGGCGAAAGGTAGCGGCTGTGACACCCTGCTCAGCGGCGAGGTGACCGAGCGCAGCAGCCGGTTTTGGGGTGTGTACTCCGAGGTCCGTCTGGG
>CAITHQ010000045.1 GCA_903892305.1 uncultured Alphaproteobacteria bacterium | reverse complement strand
GATGGTTGAAGTCCGCCAGACAGAGCGCTTCGTCCGATGGCTTGCGGATCTCCGTGATCTGAGAGCCCGGGCGAAGGTTCTGGCCAGGATCGAGCGCCTCATCGGAGGCAATCCTGGTGACGTCAAGCCCGTTGGGGCCGGTGTGTCGGAGTTGCGGATCAACTACGGCCCTGGATACAGGGTCTACTACCTGAAGAGAGGAACCAAGTTGATCATCCTTTTGGCTGGCGGAGACAAGAGCTCACAATCCATGGACATTGATGAGGCCCTTCTGTTGGCAGACAATCTGACGGAGGAGACCTGATGAAAGCCACGACCACCCTCTACGACGTCGCCGAGCATCTCCGAACACCTGAGGAGATGGCGGCATACCTGGAAGCCTGCATCGAGGAGGCGGATGGAGATGCTGCCTTTATTGCCAAAGCCCTGGGCGACATTGCTCGGGCCCAGGGGATGACCCAGGTGGCCAGAGACTCAGGACTTTCCAGGGAGAGCCTCTACAAAGCCTTGTCTGGAGAACGCAGTCCGAGCTTTGACACCATCCTGAAGGTGGTCACGGCCCTGGGTCTGAAGTTGAGCGCGAGTGTGAGAAGCGAAGCGGAGGTGACTTGAGCTTTGAACATGGAGCGTAGGTCTGCAAACGCTGCCTGTGGAGATGCGACACCTTCCAACACGCCCCTCGAGTGGACAGGCCGCCATGAATTGGCTTCTGTCACCAGATACTCCTTGCCTGCCACTCAGGCGCTGCGTTAGGCGAATTGAAAGTGCAATGCCAACTTGCGCCATGACTATCCCAATAAAGAGAGATTCTAGGCGCTTGTGACAAGCTTCTTCCTTGAGAAGCCTGCCAATAATATATAGATATGTTGACTAAGCTGCCTGCATGCGCTAAGAAGGAGGTTGAGTTCAATGGTTTCCGATGGGTTGGTTTCTTGCTATTGCAGCAGCAATCTATTGTTTTTGGGATTCAAGCTCCAGAAGGATGAAGAATCCATGGCTTTGGGCAATATTTGGCGCAATTTGCAATTTATTTGCAATAGCATTACTTCATGGCAATCGCTGGCTGAAGGAAGGTGAGACGCGTTCGGGCGGAAGAGGATGGGACTCGTGCCGTTGGTTCGCGATCTGTGCAACAATATTTTTCTTCCTTACTGGTATAGCTGGAATCGGAGCGATATCAAATCAAATGGCTTCATCCAATGATTCCGCCTCGCAAGCAGGTACTGCCATTGGCGCTACATTGGGAATTGGGATGATCTTCTTTCTTTGGCTATTTGTATCAGGAGGGGCGCTTATCTTCGGCCTGATGTTAAAGAAAGACGCCAAGGAAGTCGGACCAACAGGACCTCTTTCAACGAGAGTCTAAGGTGATTTCCTCGCAGGTGAAATGATGGTTCAGGCGCTCGAGAGTCATCAATCACTTTGAAATAGTTTAGCGAATCACTGAAATCGCCTAACCCCGCCATCCACCTGAGCCGCCTCCGAAAGGCACTCTTCTTCGCACAGCACACCTTGCGGCCAGGTGATAGCGAGCGTTAACTTCTTTTGCCTCCTCCGTTCATTATTCATAACTCGTCTGAAATAGGGGGCCACCATCGCTCGATTCTGGAGTTCCCCGATTCATTGATCTGCGCCATAGAAAAAAGATTCGGAGGGTCAATTTAGTGCTCCAATTCCACCCATGCCTAATGCCATCCCCAAGCCAAATCCCTTGATTACCCCATGGGCAGAAACAAGGAGACCATAGAGCATTGCCTAACGGTGTAGACGAGCTCTAGCGAACGACATCCCGGGTCGCGTGGGGATCTACCGAGCAGCCAGCGCTATGTAGCGGATCAAGCCTATAGTTCTGAAAGCTGCAAACCACTGCTACCTTTCCAAAACGCACCCCAAGACCCTCTGTTGAACAACATTCTTCAAGATTTGGAAGTAAGATTGCTACCATTGCTTGCCGAAATAGAGCCAAGGGCCTTAGTTCTCCGAATCGTCAAATAACAAACTTAGGCAGCTCAAGACGACCCATGGCAGCAATCACTCACTACCTAGCCAATCTCTCCAACGGCAAGCTGGTGCTTTGGTGCTACTTGATTTGGTGGGGAGCCACTGTGTTCCATCACTTCGATCCGTCGCCCAGCCTTTGGTTAAACTCCGTTGGCATCAGCGCAGTGATCGGCGTTGCCCTCATGCTCAGCGTTGGCGGACTCCAATCCGCAAGCCGGGATCGCTGGCAAACATTTCGCCTGTTCGCCATGCCCTTCTGCGTGTCGAGTTTTTCATCGCTGATCAAGGGCAAGGGCTTCCTGCTAATTTTCTCGCCATCGGCCTCAGAATTAGCTATCGCGGCGGGCCTCTGCGCAGCATTCTCAGCCATCGTTGTAGGCCTTAGAATGGCACGGCATTCTTCCCGCACCTAACAGGCCTCCTCGGGGCTGGATTAGTGCCGGACCTCGTGAGCATCTGGCTAAGAACTCGCAACTGGCGCAAGCGCCTGCCCTTCCTGGAATAGGAACGGCTGCTTGATTGCCCAATCAACTCCATCCGTGTTCAATACAATGTTCTTCAGTTCATAAAAAAACGACGAAACAAGCAAGGAGGCCTTATCCACTAACAAAGCACAGAGGACGGGAAGAAGACGGGATTGCCGGGATCTAACCATCAAAATCAGCGGCTGTCCGCCTCAGATCTTGCGCCCATGACCAAGCCTGGCCCTTGGCTGCCGAATTGACGTCATGGCGTCAAAGCGCTAAGCTCCTGCCATGGACGATCCAAAGCGAGCAACCATTTACTTCGACGCGGATGTGCACCATGCCCTGCGCTTGAGAGCTGCTGCCTGCAACCGCTCCATGTCAGCCATGGTGAATGAAGCTGTACGCATCACTTTGGCCGAAGATGCTGATGATTTACGCGACGCTGACCTAAGGCAAGCCGAGCCAAGCACAAACTTCGAAGATTTTCTCGCCAGCCTAAGAGATAGTGGCCGCTTATAGTCTTTCCATTAAACGATCAGCCGCCAAGGAACTGCAGGCCTTATCAGACCAAGAGACTCTGACTCGCCTGATCGAGAAGATACAAGCACTGGCAACTGAACCCCGGCCCCAAGGGGCCGAAAAACTTGCGGGCAGATCGAACCTCCTTCGGGTCCGACAGGGCAACTATCGCGTGATCTACTCAGTGAATGATCAAGCACGCGTGGTTGACGTTATTAAAATTGGTCACAGAAGGGATGTCTATCGATAAGTGAGCTTTTAACCACAAGTTCAGCGGCCAAGAGGGGACCTTGGGCCAGACCGGCATGGACTGGCTCCTTGCTTATAACTACCCAAAGTTGTAAAGATCGATTTCGAGCCCCCCCAACACTCAAACCCCCGCCAACACCTTAGCCTCCTCTTCGCTGCTCACCACCCGGCCCTGGTCTTCGAAGCCAGCGAGTTGGTCGAAGTTGAGGTAGCGGTAGATCTCGGCCTGTTGGGGGTTGATCTTGGCGGCGGCGATCGCCAGGTATTGCTCCTTGGTGGGGATGCGGCCCAGTTGGGCGCAGACGGCCGCCAGTTCGGCGCTGCCTAAGTACACCTGGGCGCCATTGCCGAGGCGATTGTTGAAGTTACGGGTGCTGGTGGAGAACACGGTGGTGTTGTCTTCGACCCGGGCCTGGTTGCCCATGCAGAGGGAGCAGCCCGGCATCTCCATGCGGGAGCCCGCCTTTTCAAAGATGGCGTAGTAGCCCTCGGTTTTGAGCATCTCCTCGTCCATGCGGGTGGGCGGGCAGACCCACAGCTGGGCCTCATTGCTGCCCTGACCCTCGAGCACCTTGGCGGCGGCCCGGTAGTGGCCGATGTTGGTCATGCAGGAGCCGATGAACACCTCATCCACGGGCGTGCCGGCCTCGTCTGAGAGCAGTTTGACGTTATCGGGGTCGTTGGGGCAGGCCAGGATCGGCTCGGTGATGGCGTCGAGGTTGATCTCGATCACCGCGGCGTAGTCGGCGTCGGCATCGGCCTCCAGCAACACCGGATTGGCCAGCCAGGCCTCCATCGCCTTGATGCGGCGGGCCATGGTGCGGGCGTCGCTATAGCCGCGGGCAATCATGTTCTTAAGCAGGGCCACATTGCTGCGCAGGTATTCGCTCACTGTTTCCACCGACAGCTTGATCGTGCTGCCGGCGCAGGAGCGCTCCGCCGTGGCATCGGTGAGTTCAAAGGCCTGCTCGAGTTTGAGGTCGGGCAGCCCCTCGATCTCCATGATGCGGCCGCTGAAGATGTTGATCTTGCCGGCCTTGGCCACGGTGAGCAGCCCCTGCTGGATCGCCACATAGGGGATGGCATTCACCGCATCGCGCAGGGTCACGCCCGGTTGCAACGCGCCGGAAAAACGCACCAACACCGATTCCGGCATGTCCAGGGGCATGGCGCCGATGGCGGCGGCGAAGGCCACCAGGCCCGAGCCGGCGGGGAACGAGATGCCCAGGGGGAAACGGGTGTGGCTGTCGCCGCCGGTGCCCACCGTGTCGGGCAACAGCAGGCGATTGAGCCAACTGTGGATGATGCCGTCGCCGGGTCGCAGGGCGACACCGCCGCGGGAACTGATGAAATCGGGCAGTTCGGCGTGGGTTCTGATGTCCACGGGTTTGGGATAGGCAGCGGTGTGGCAGAAGCTCTGCATCACCAGATCGGCGGAGAAACCGAGGCAGGCCAGCTCCTTCATTTCATCGCGGGTCATCGGCCCGGTGGTGTCCTGGGAGCCCACCGTGGTCATCAGGGGCTCGCAGCTGGTGCCGGGGCGCACGCCCGGCAGACCGCAGGCCTTGCCCACCATCTTCTGGGCCAGGGTGAAGCCCTTGCCCGTGTCGGCGGGGGCACTGGGGCGGATGAACAGATCGCTGGGCGGGAGACCCAGTTGGGCGCGCACTTTGTCCGTCAACGAGCGGCCGATCAGCAGGGGGATGCGGCCCCCGGCGCGCACCTCATCGGTGATCGTGCTCGGCTTGAGCTCGAAACGGGCCACCACCTCGCCGGCCTCCGCTTCCCCGGCGGCCCGCTCGATCGTGCCGGCGTAGGGCCGGATCGTGATCACATCACCGGAGTTCAGGGCCGTGACATCGCATTCGATGGGCAGCGCGCCCGAATCCTCAGCGGTGTTGAAGAAGATCGGGGCGATTTTGCCCCCCAGGATCACACCGCCACTGCGCTTGTTGGGCACGTGGGGGATGTCGGTGCCGGTGTGCCACAGCACGGAGTTGATTGCCGATTTGCGCGAGCTACCCGTACCCACCACGTCCCCCACATACGCCACCGGATAGCCCTTGGCCTTGAGCTCCCGGATCAAATCCAGGCCTCCCGGCATGCGGGTTTCCAGCATCGCGTTGGCGTGCAGGGGGATATCGGGGCGGGTGGTGGCGTGGGTGGCCGGTGACAGGTCATCGGTATTCGTTTCGCCCTCCACCTTGAAGACCGTCACGGTGATTTCGGCGGGCAGTTCCGCCTTCGCCGTGAACCAATCGGCATGGGCCCAGCTCTCCACCACCTGCTTGGCATAGGGATTGGTGGCCGCCAGCTCGATCACGTCGTGGAAGGCGTCGTAAACCAGCAGGGTGCGGCTCAGGCCGGCGGCCGCCTCGCTGGCGATGGAGGCGTCCGGGCTGGAGAGCAGGGCGATCAGGGCACTTACGTTGTAACCACCGATCATCGTGGCCAGGAGGCGGGTGGCCTCGATCGGACTCACCATGGGACTGGTGGCGCTTCCCTGGGCCATGGCGCTCAGCCAACCCGCTTTGACGTAGGCCGCTTCATCCACCCCCGGGGGGATGCGTTCGCAAAGAAGGTCCAGCAGGAAGGCTTCCTCGCCGG
>CAITHQ010000044.1 GCA_903892305.1 uncultured Alphaproteobacteria bacterium | reverse complement strand
CTCTACGGTGAGGTTCGCCGCCCGACAGACGTCATGATGGACAGTTTCGACGTCCTGCTGGTGGACCTGCAGGACCTGGGCTGCAGAATCTACACCTTCATCACTACCCTTAGGTACGTGCTTGAAGCCGCCGCCAAGCATGGCAAGGCGGTCTGGGTTCTGGACCGTCCCAACCCCGCGGGGCGCCCGGTAGAAGGCCTTACCCTGCGCGCGGGCTGGGAGAGCTTTGTGGGCGCCGGCCCCATGCCCATGCGCCATGGCCTAACCCTGGGCGAGCTGGGTGGCTGGTTCATCAAGACCCTGAACCTCAATCTCGAATATCGCGTCATCACCATGGAGGGCTGGACGCCGGAAGCGGGTCCTGGCTTTGGCTGGCCCCTTGGCGAGCGCGCTTGGGTCAATCCCAGCCCAAACGCCCCCAACCTTTCCATGGCCCGGGCTTATGCCGGTACAGTCATGGTCGAGGGCGCCACCCTATCCGAAGGCCGCGGCACAACCCGCCCGCTAGAGATTTTTGGCGCGCCCGACATCAACGCCGTCGACGTCATCACTGAGATGCACCAGGCGGCGCCCCAGTGGCTCAAAGGATGCCACCTTCGCCCCATCTGGTTCGAGCCGACCTTCCACAAGCATGTGGGCAAGCTCTGCCAGGGGGTGCAGATCCACGTGGAAGGGCCCCAGTATGACCATGAGGCCTTCCAGCCCTGGCGGGTCCAGACACTGGCCTTCAAAGCCATCCGCACCCTCTATCCCGACTACGACCTCTGGCGCGACTTCCCCTACGAATACGAGATCGGCAAGCTGGCCATCGATGTCATCAATGGCGGGCCCCTGCTGCGGGAATGGGTGGATGATCCGGCGGCTAGGCCAGGCGATCTTGACGCCCTGACGGAGCCGGATGAGGCGTCCTGGCGTGAGGAACGGCGGGCCTTCTTGCTTTATTGAAGCCAACCCCAGCCCACCACCTGCGCAAGTCCGGTCGGGAGGGTACCAGGCTCGCGCAGGCGGGACCGCCTAGATGTCCAGGGGAGGAGGACTAGGCAATTTGAAGGTGGTTTTCCACGTCAGTGGCACCGGGCGCCGACCAGGCGGTATTGGCGGCCAGCAGGCGTTCGCTGAGGGTGTGGACGGTGCCGGTTAGCTTGACCTTACCGTCCCGGGCCGTGACCCTGATGTGCTGGGGATCGAACCAGGACCGGTGCAGGGCGTGCTGGATGTCGCTGCTGATCGACTGGGTGTCCACCCGCGGATTGACCTTGATGTTGTTGGAGACGCCGACAACGCCCCACAGCTTTTGGACCTCATGGCCGGCGGCTTCGTGCTGATAACCCCAGTCCACATCGCCGGTCAGAGTGACCCAGCCATTCTGGACAGTGGCCTTCACGGCATTCTTGGGCAGGGTGGAGTCCCAGGCCATGCGCATCAGGACGGCGGCGGCGATCTCTTCGTCGGAGCGCTTGACGTCAAAGGCCAGCTTGACCTCGATCTCTTCGGCGATGGCGCGGACGCCCTTGACGCTGCGAACGGCCACCTCAGCGGCAAGCTTTTCCGCGTAGGTTTCTACATGGCCGGTGAGGGTGATGACCCCATCATGGGCGGCGACGCCGATATGAGCGGCATTAACCGTTGGCGTCCATTGCAGTTCTGCGAGGACGGAGTCTTTCAGATGTGCGTCGTTCGACATTGAGGGGCTCCGGAAAAAATAAGCGCGATGGCGCGCCATTCCCAAGGCTCTAGTCGCCCTGTGGTGTGGCCGTTAGCCTCGGAATCTACGTACGTGAGGCGTTAGAATGCTTTTTCTAAAGGCGAGGCCTATCACTTCGGTCATCGCCCTTCACCGGGGCGCCCAACCTTTGAGATGGAGATGCCACATGGCTAAGTCCAAGACTGAGAAGGCCGCTAAGGCCGAAAAGACCGCCCCTAAGCCGTTCTTTGACCCCGACATCGCCCGTAAGATTTGGCTGGCGGGCGTCGGTGCCTATGGCCGCGCCTATGACGAAGCCACCGATGCGGCTGAAAAGTTCGCTGAAAAGGCCAATCACTCCTTCGACGATCTGGTCGCTAAGGGTGAGAAGATCGAGGACGTGGTCCGCGCTCGCATTTCCAAGGCTCCGGCGGGCAAGAAGGTTGCTGATATCGTCGAAGACATCACGAAGAAGACCAAGGACGTGGCTGAAACCCGTCGGGCCGCCCTTGATGCCCGCCTGGACGATGTGAAGAAGTCCCTGGGGGACACCTTCGCGCCGTTCAACATCGCGGCCATCAGCCACGCTGTGGAAGGCTTGACCAAGCAGGTGGAAGCCCTGACCGCTGAAGTCGCTGATCTTAAGGCCGAGAAGGCGAAGAAGCCGGCTAAGGCGACGGAAGAAGCCTAAGTCGGCGGCTGCTGGGTAAGACCCGCCACCGGCAACATGATCTGGGCCGCCGCGTGGGCTATGCGTCCGCGGGGCGATCCTGGCGCAGACTCCAAGGTGAGTACGCTGGTCTGAAAGGCGATCCCGGTCGTGATCTGATCTGCAAACCCATCGAGGATTTCAGGCGAGGCAAAGAGGGAACCTTGGTCGGCGAGCGCCCCCAAGGTTTCTCTGACCGCAGACCGAATGGTCTTGAGGATGTGCCTTGCTTGATCTGCCAAGTCTGGAAGCGTCCCGGCCAAGGCGGTTTCTCGCCAAAAAAACCGGGCGTCCCAGACTTCTTCCACAAGGATATGGACATGGGTCCAGAGGGTCTGAAGGTCGAGGTCAACGGAATGGGCGGCATCTCTTAGGGCAGTCGCGATGAGGTCTATCTCCTCACCATGGCGGGTCATGAGTCCAACGAGGATCTCGGGTTTGCCCTTGAAGTGGTAGTACAGATGGCCCGCGCTGATCCCCATCGATGTCGCGATATCCAGAGCCGACTGACCGCCAACGCCCTCGGCATTAAACAGGTCCAAGGCGGCGGCCAGAATCTTGTCGCGGGTCTTCATGATTTCGCGTCCTAATTGACTCTCGCCGCAGTGCCCGCACCATATGTACCACATTAGGGGATGGGCCAGAACGATCTGGCCAAATGGGAGACGAAAATGACCAAGCCTGGAATTCACCTCGATGGCGGCGGTGCCACTGAAAACACCAGCGGCCTCAATCCCATGATCGGCATTGCCCGGGAGGACCTGCTAGGCGCAGTGGCCGTTATGCTGCGCGAAACGGCCGGGCGTCCGGTCAAGACCCTGAAGCATCTCAAGGCCTTCGGGTCAGATGTTGTGGACATTGTTACCCAGAAGTCCGAACTGGCACCGTCCCCCAAGGACAAGCGGTTCATGGACGCGGCCTGGCAGGCCAACCCCCTCTATAAGGGAGCCATGCAATACTATCTGGCAGCCCAAAAGGGCATGAACGCCTGGATCCAAGACGTTGAATTTGATGACCTTGAGCGCGCCAGAGCCTCCTTCATCACCGGCATGGTCATGGACTCTGTGGCCCCGACCAACACCCTGATCGGTAATCCCTCAGCCTTGAAGAAGGCCTTTGAGACCGGCGGCGTCTCCCTCGTGAGGGGCTTGCAAAACGCCTATGAAGACATGACCAAGAATGACGGCATTGTCAGCCAGGTGGACAAGCGCCCCTTCAAGGTGGGCGAGAACCTGGCCACCAGCCCCGGCGACGTGATCTATCGCACGGAGATCATGGAACTGATCCAGTACGCCCCGGCCACCGAGCAGGTGCGGGACATCCCGCTGATGATCATCCCGCCCCAGATCAACAAGGCCTATGTGAACGACCTGTCCCCGGACAAGAGCATGGTGCGCTATCTGGTGGCCAACGGCTTCACGGTCTTCCTGGTCAGCTGGCGCAACCCGTCAAAGGAACACGCCGCATGGGGCCTGGGCCACTATGTGGACTCCCTGATCGAGGCCACCGACGTCATCGCCAGGATCACCAAGTCCGACAAGGTCAATGTCACTGGTGCCTGCTCGGGCGGCATCACCACGGCGACCCTGTTGTCCAAACTGGCCTCCAAGGGCGATACGCGGATCAATGCCGTCTCCCTGATGGTCTGCGTGCTGGACCCCGATGCCAGCGACAGCGAAAGCGGTGCCCTTGTCTCCAAGCACGGCATCGAAATGGCCCGGCAGCGTTCGGCCAAGAAGGGGATACTAGAGGGCTCCTCCCTGTCGCGGACCTTCGCCTGGCTGCGCCCCAACGACCTCGTCTGGAATTATGTCATCAACAACTACCTGCACGGCGAGGCGCCGGCGCCCTTTGACATCCTGTTCTGGAACAATGACGCCACTAACCTGACCGCGACCCTACACTCGG
>CAITHQ010000043.1 GCA_903892305.1 uncultured Alphaproteobacteria bacterium | reverse complement strand
CACCTATGGCGTCCGTCCAGTCCCGGCTGATATCGAGGACACCTACACCACTGGCCGATATTTCGGCGGCAGTCCGGAGCAGGGCATTTCCGGCGGCTATATGGTCAATACGTCGAAGCTCGATCAGCGTCCCCTTTATGAACTTCCAGCCCTGACCCTGCATGAAGCGGTCCCTGGCCACCATCTCCAGATCGCCCTTGGCCAGGAACTACAGGGCGTTCCAAATTTCCGACGGAATGCAGATGTAACCGCCTTCACAGAAGGGTGGGGCCTCTACAGCGAGAAACTGGGCGGTGAGATGGGCCTATATCGTGATGCCTATGAGCGCTTTGGTCGGTTGAGCTATGAAATGTGGCGGGCCTGCCGACTGGTGGCCGATACGGGTATTCACTGGAAGGGGTGGACCCTGGAGCAAGCAAGAGCCTGTTTCGCCGACAACTCGGCCCTATCGCCCCTGAATATTGAGGTCGAGCTGGCGCGCTATGTGTCCTGGCCAGGCCAGGCCTTGGCTTACAAGATTGGGGAAATGAAGATTGTTGCGCTTCGCGAGCGTGCCAAGGTTGTCCTCGGTGACAGGTTCGACATTCGCCGCTTCCACGATGCGGTCCTTTTGGCCGGGCCCCTGCCGCTATCCCTCTTGGAGCAAAGGGTCGACCGCTGGATCGCGACTGAAAAGCAGCGCTAATTCGTATCAGGCCAGAGGTCTTGCACCCCGCCCTTGCGGTTCAAGGCCCTGACTGCGCGCTTGACGATTTGTAACAGGCGCTCCTGACGGGCTGGCTCGTCATAGGTCATGGCCCCCTTGGCGAGGCCTTCGAGCAGAAAGCGTCCAAGGTCGCGGCTGGCTTGGAATCGGGGATCGGCCCCAGCTTGGGCCAGGGCGTTAAAACGCGCACCGACCTGGGCGTGGTCGAAGGCGGCCTGAGCCTCAGCCACCTGAGCCTTCAGCATGGAATCTGTTCGGGCGGCAGCTTCAAGTTCAGAAAAGGCAATAAAGGGCGTCTCACGCAGCAGGCTCCAATAGGCATCAATGGCGTGCTCGGCAGCGTCCACATGCGGCGGATGCGCAGCGGCAGCCTCGAACAGCCGGGCCCTCGCAGCGTCGATGTGGCCGATCACTGCCTCAACCAGGGATTCCCGGGTCGGGAAGTGATAAAGCATGGCCCCCCGGGTCAGGCCTGCAGCTTCGGCAATCATGGTGTTGTCGGTGCGATGATAACCGACAGATGCAAAGAGGGTCATGGCCGCATCGAGGATGCGAGCCCGGGTTCGAACCGCTTTCGGCGTCTCCTTGGCCTGAGGTTTGTCGTCTTCCATGGGGTTTGCTTAAGCCCTTTGCCGCCGTCAGGACAGGCCATTGCCGGGTTTCACATCACTGACATGCAATCAGCCTAGCAACCGGTCATTTCAGGTCTGAGGGGGACTGAGAAGATGGAAGTCGAAGTTCGTCGGTACCGGAGCGTGTTTATCTCTGACATTCATCTGGGCACCCGGGGATGTCAGGCTGAGCTCTTGTTGGATTTCATTCGGCACATGGAATGCGACACCCTCTACCTCGTGGGCGATATTATCGACGGGTGGAAACTCAAGTCAGGTTGGTATTGGCCTCAGGCCCACAATGACGTGGTGCAGAAAATTCTCCGCATGGCCCGTAAGGGCGTCAAGGTCATCTACGTTCCTGGCAATCACGACGAGGTGGTGCGCGATTTCATCGGTGTGCATTTTGGCGGCGTCGTTGTCGCCCGGGACGCGATCCATGAGACCGCAGATGGCCGTCGCTTCCTGGTGACCCACGGCGACGAATTTGATGGCGTGGTACAGCACGCCCGCTGGCTGGCCCTGGTGGGCGACTACGCCTATCGTGCGCTTCTTTTGACCAACACCCTATTCAACCGCGTTCGGCGGCGACTGGGCTTTGGCTATTGGTCCCTTTCGGCCTTCCTGAAGGCCAAGGTGAAGAACGCCCTGCAATTTGTCGAAAACTATGAAGAGGCTGTGGCGGAAGAGGCCCGGCGGCGCGGTGTTGATGGCGTGATTTGTGGCCATATTCATAAGGCTGAAATGCGCGAGATCGACGGCATCACCTATATCAATGATGGCGACTGGGTAGAGAGCTGCACGGCCCTTGCTGAAAACCCAGATGGATCTTTGGAAATTTTGGAATGGGCCAAGCTTCGGTCCTGGTCGGTGATCGACCGGACACTGAGTTCCGAGTTTGACCTGTTGGAAATAGCCGAAACAGAGAGCGTTGCCGCCTAAGCCTTGACAGATTTGGCAAATTGGCGGCAGTCTAACTGCCATGAAAGAGCCGATTTCGAAATACGTGTCCGGTTTGCGCGATCGTCAAAAGGCTGAGACGCGAGATCAAATCCTCCGAGCGGTGGGCCGCAAGCTGGAAGATGGCGCGGTTGAAGACGTCACCTATTCTGAAATCGCCAGCGAAGCCGGTGTTGGCGAACGCACAGTCTATCGGCATTTCCCGACGCGAGAGGCGCTCATGGGGGCCTTCTGGGCTTGGTTGCAGACGGAGGCCCTTGCCCCGCACCGACCGAGCAAGGTCAGGGTGCGCGAAGCCGTTCGCACCCAAATTGACGGTTTGCGACCCATGCGAATTCTCGTGGCGACAGACGCCTGGGAGCCACAGGTCAATGGTGTCGTCCGAACCCTAACCCGCGTGATCGCAGAAATGCGTGAGATGGGTCACACGGTCGAGGTCATCAGCCCAGATCAGTTCAAGACCTTCCCCCTGCCTACCTATGCCGAAATCAAGGTCGCAGTTGGGGCCTATGAGCCAGTGCAGGAAAAGTTCAAGTCCTTCGAGCCTGAGGCTATTCATATCGCCACAGAAGGCCCGATTGGTCTGGCCGCCCGGCGCATTTGTGTGGAATGGAAGCTGCCCTTCACCACCAGCTATCACACCCGTTTCCCTGAATATGTCTCAGCCCGCCTGCCCCTGCCCCTGGCGGCTGGCTATGCCTATATGCGCTGGTTCCATAAGCCGTCGGGGCGCCTGATGGTGGCCACCCCCACCATGCGCGATGAGCTAGAGCAGCATGGGTTTCACAATATCACGCCCTGGTCGCGTGGGGTCGACACGATCCAGTTCCACCCAAGGCGTGAGGATGAACCCGACGTTTATGCAAACCTCAAGCGCCCGATTTTCCTGTCAGTTGGCCGGGTGGCGGTGGAGAAGAATATCGAGGCCTTCCTCAGCCTGGACTTGCCGGGGACTAAGGTTGTCGTGGGCGACGGCCCCCAAAAGGAAGACTTGAGGCTGAAATATCCCGACGCGGTGTTCACGGGTGCCAAGTTCGGAGAGGAGCTGGCCGCGCACTTTTCCTGCGCCGACGTCTTCGTGTTCCCGTCGCTGACGGATACTTTTGGATTGGTGATACTGGAAGCCATGGCCACCGGATCGCCGGTTGCTGCCTATCCGGCCCCTGGCCCGATCGACATTATCCCAGGATCCAATGCGGGCGTTTTGGCCGCCACCGCCACAGAAGGCCTGCGCGAGGCCTGCATAGAGGCCCTGAAGCTTGACCGTGCCGTCGTGCGCAAGTTTGCCGAGGGGTTTTCCTGGCGTGCCTGTGCTGAAGACTTTGTCCGCAACCTTCAGCCCTATCCAGAACCCCAGAAGACGCGGTTCTGGCGAAGGCTACGGCGCTTGGCCAGGGTGCGTCGTCGACGGCCCGAAGCCGCCTGATCTAAGCTTGGTTCAATAGAAAACGCCGCGGAGCCCTAAAGCCCCGCGGCATCTTTTGGCTGCGCTGAGTGTCTATTAGCTCGCAGGGCGGCCCATGGCGGGCAGCTTATCTGCAACGCCCTTCTGGGCGTCGTGCTGGCTGACGGGCAGGGGCACCAAGCCTCGACTTTGCAGATATCCGCCACGGCCCGAAGCGGCGTCCGAAACGAACTCCTTCACGAATTCGCGAAGCCCCGGAGTCACGCCGATATTGGCCTTCTTGACGTAGATATACAGGCTACGGGACAGGGGATATGAGCCGTCCGAAATGGTCACCGCGGTGGGCTTAACCCCATTAACTGTGGCTCCTTTGACCTTGTCCATATTCTCTTCGAGGAAGGAATATCCGAAGACGCCCAAGGCGCCGGGGGTCTTGGTCAGGGTCTGAATAATCGCATTGTCATTTTCGCCGGCATCGACCCAGACATCCTTGCGGAGCGGATCGACGGTTTGCTTGAACTTGGCCTCATCGGCGCTGTGCAAGGCCTCTGCGGCCGGGAACTTACGTGCCCCAGCTTCAATGGCGAGTTCGACAAAGGCATCGCGCGTACCAGAGGAGGGCGGGGGGCCATAGACCAGGATCTTCTTAGCCGGCAGGCCCTTTGCGATCTGGTTCCAGGCACCAATCTTATTGGGAACAAACTTGCCATATTGGACGACCTGCGAGGCGAGGCCGAGGTAGAGATATTCAGGCTTGAAGGCGAAATCTGGCCCGGCCTTATCCACGGCAACGACGATCCCGTCGAACCCAATCTTGACCTGCACAATGTCTTTGACGCCCTTAGCGGCACAGGCTTCAAATTCCGACTTCTTCATTGGCCGGGATGCATTGGCGATATCGGGGAAGCCATCGCCCGATCCCGAGCAGAACAGCTTGATGCCGCCGCCCGTTCCAAGGCTTTCGACCTTTGGCGTTTTTGCCCCTGTCTTCTTGGCGAAATTTTCAGCGACCCGAGTCGAAAACGGAAACACAGTTGAGGACCCTGCAGCCCAGACATAGTCCCGAGCGGCGAAGGCCGGGGCGCTTAGAGCGCTGAGCGAGGCTGCGATGGCGCAAACGGCGATGAGCTTTGAGCGTCGGACGGGCACAGGGATCTCCAAAAACTTCAGTGCGAATTGGGGCTTCGGCGGCTGTGTTCAATCAACTCTAACGCAGGCCTAGGGCCGGGGTTGCAGAAATATCCGGCCCACATGACACTTATCTTGCAATTTTGTGACGGTATGGACTGGCTATTGCCTTAGAGCAGGCGTGAACGGATGGTTTGGCTAAGCAGGTCTATGCCCGTTACCGCCACAACAATGACAATCGAGATGGCGGCGGTGAGCTGGTAATTGAAGCTGTTCATGCTGTCGAACAGGATCTGACCAATGCCGCCTGCGCCGATCAGGCCAAGGACTGTGGCGCTACGGCTATTGGATTCAAAGCGATAGAGCGCATAGGAGGTCCAAAGCGGAGCCACCTGCGGGATCACGCCCCAGACCACTTCCTGCAGCTTCGCAGCGCCGGTGGCCCGAACCCCTTCAACCGGACCACGGTCGATGGAT
>CAITHQ010000042.1 GCA_903892305.1 uncultured Alphaproteobacteria bacterium | reverse complement strand
GCCCGACGCGACTTATCCCCTACTTGGTGTCGCCTGTTTTCCAGGCTTTATCGGCCTAGCCTTTATCCTGATCGCCTACCTCGGTCGCGACCGTAAGTCCTGAAATCAGGCGAGGGGAGCACAGGTGTCAGGCCTCCAAAGTCTGGTAAGCCACCACGACGTGGACTTGGCCAATCTCGCGGCGGCTGGAGACCGTCGCGCGTTTGGTGAGCTCGTGCGTCGTCACGCAGCTGGCGTGCGAAGCCTATTGAGACGCATGGGCGCAACTCCCTCTGAAGCCGACGATGTCGCCCAGGACACCTTTCTAACAGCCTTTGAGTCGGTGAGTGAATTCCGAGGCGAGGGGGCCTTCGCTGGGTGGGTTAAGAAGATCGCTGCGCGGCTCTATATTCGCAGGATCCGCAGGGAAAAGCGGTTGGCGATGATTGCTGCCGAGTCAGTGGGGGAGGAAGCGCCCTTGCAAAAAACAGATGCAGTAACGCGCATGGCCCTGGATGACGCGCTGATCCAATTACCACTTGGCGAACGTATGGCCGTTACGCTTTGCTACGGTGCCGGCATGTCTCACAGCGAGGCGGCAGAGGCCTTAAACTTGCCACTTGGAACCGTGAAGTCCCATGTCAAACGTGGTTTGGAAAAACTAAAGGCGCGACTGGCGACGCCGGACAACAGCGCACCTACTGGGAGACTGGCCCATGGCTGATCTGGAATTTGAACGCAGATTGGAGCGGGAGTTTGCCCAGTCAGCGGCATTCTCTGATGAAGCTGCGTTTTGCCGCAGTGTTGAGGCGCGACTGAATCAGGGCTGGACGCTTCGACGTTGGCTCATTGGGGCTTCAGGCGTGACGGGAGGCGTAATCGGTGCCAGCCAGCTTTTCATGACCGATTTCATTCATCGGGTGGCGGATTTGTCTCAAGGATCGACCAGGTTGTTGGAATCCAGCGTTAGCCAGATTAGGCCAGGTGTGAGCTTGCTCGGCTTGGTTTCGACCGACCAGATTGTGGTCTGGGTTGCCGCTGGCTTGGCGATTGTCGCAATTGGGTTTGTCCTTACCCGCGTGATCGAGGAAATCTGACAGGATTCAGGCTGGACGATAGGTCGCCACGGTTCGGCCACGGTTTTCCGTCAAACGAGGTTTCGTCGACGCAGAGAGCCGTGGACATTGCGGCGAGCGGCTTGCCGCTATAGGTTCCGCCGCTCTATCCCTTTGCGCCTTTCGAGCGGAGTTTTTACGTGGTCGATGTCTTTGAAGAGGTTGAAGAGCAGCTTCGCTCAGACCACTACAAGGCGCTTGCGCTAAAGTTTCTTCCATGGGCCCTTGGTGCCCTCGTGGTTGCACTCGCCATTTATGGCGGTGTTGTTGGCTATACGTCATATCGCGAGAAGGCAGCTTCAAAGGCATCTGAAAGCTATAGCAAGGCGTTGGAGGCTTTTGATAAAGGCGATTCATTAGAGGCAAAAGCGCTCTGGACAGAGGTGTCTAAGTCCCCCTCGAAGGTTTATAAGTCCCTTGCCCTTCAGCATCTTGGTGCCCTGCGGCTTTCCGCTGATGACACAGCCGGGGCCGTAAAGTTCTTCGATCAATCCGCTGCGAGTGCGCCCGATCCCCTGATTGGCGATGCTGCACTTTTGAAATCAGCTTATGTGCTCTTGGATACCGCCTCCCTAAAGGACATGCAGGCGAGATTGGATCCGCTCCTCAAGGAGGGACGGCCATTTCGCGCTGAGGCCCGAGAGGTGTTGGCCTACGCAAAGGTGATGGCAGGCGATTTGGCAGGGGCTCGCGGGGATTTTGTCGTGCTTTCCCTAAGCCCGGACGCACAGGATGGGTCCCGGGAACGTGCCCGGGCAGCGATGTCCTTGATTGATTCAGGTTCGGCAAAGTTGACGCCGGCTGTTGTTAAAGCTGCCCTCGCAGCGCCTCTCCCCGAAGTTATTTCCCCCGGTGCCGGGCTTCCCGGTATGCCGCAACAGCAAGGCCCTAACGCCCAATGACGTCCTTGCGCCGGAATGGCCTTCTAATTCTTACCCTTGCAGGCGCACTTGCGGTGAGCGGGTGCGCGACCGTTCAGCGGATCAATCCCTTTCACAAATCGGATGCTGGCCCAGCTGAAGTGGCCTCCGAAGGCAAGCGGATCGCGATCAATCCTCCGGACGAGGCTGTGGAGCCCGCCGTTGGCCTGAAAGGCGCGGATTTCTTTCTTCCGGATGCCAAGCCTGTTGCAGAGTGGGCTCTACCTGGCGGTACCCCCGAGCAATCTATGGAGCATGTCGACGCCGGCGGTAATCTCAAGATTGCCTGGCGTCGGAGTTTCGGGAAGAAGACCGGTAATGGCGGTTTCGTCACGGCACCGCCGGTGGCGGGGAATGGCAAGATTTACGTGATGGATGCTGAGGCGACGGTTTCAGCTCATAACGCTACGACCGGCGCAGAAGTCTGGAAGGTCGACCTTCGTCCCAAATCTAAGCGTGATCGCGAAGGATTTGGAGGCGGGCTCGCCCTCGCTGACGGAAAGCTAACCGTGGCGTCGGGTTATCGGTTCGTCGCTCAAATCAATGCCGACACTGGCGCGCTCCTGTGGCGCACCAGTACTGAACAACCTGTCCATGCCGCGCCGACGGTCGCGGGCGGTCGGGTTTTTGTGGTGGCGATCGACAACACCCTTTTGACATTTGATGCCGCCACGGGTGCCGTGGGTTGGACCTACCAGGCACTTTCAGAGTCGGCGCGTATTCTGGGCGCGTCCAGCCCTGCTGTTTCAGGAGACACGGTTGTCGCAACATTTGGCTCAGGTGAGGTCGTGGCTCTGCGGACCGCCAATGGAAATGACCTTTGGAATGAAGCCCTTTCCAAGGCCAGCCGGACAAATGCTCTTTCCGAAATCCGCGATATCCCTGGGCGTCCGGTTATCTACCAAGGCGATGTCTTTGCGGTAAGCCATTCCGGCCTTCTGGCGGCGACAGACCTTAGGACCGGCCAGCCAAGATGGACGTTACCGATTACGGGTATCACATCCCCCTTGCCTGCTGGCGATGTCGTCTATGTGGTTGATAAACCAGGCAAGGTTTACTGTATTTCACGGGAGACTGGGCAGATTTATTGGGTCCGAGATCTCAATGAGGGACGCATTAAAAAGGGGCGTTGGGACTTTGTCACCAAGATGGGACGCGGCGCTAAGAAGAATGCCGCCAAGCCCCTGTGGTCTAGCCCAATCCTTGCCAGCGGTAAGCTCATCACCGCCTCAGATACGGGCCAGTTGAAGGCTATCAATGCCAAGACTGGGGTATTGGAGAAAACGCTTGAAATTGGCCAACCCGTTCTCCTGGGGCCGATCGCGCTGAATGGCGTTTTGTACATTGTGACCGATGAGGCCCAGCTCATCGCGTTACGTTAGAGCGGGAAGGGTATGAGCCCATGCCGCTTAGGATCGCTATTGTCGGACGCCCCAATGTTGGTAAGTCGACCCTGTTCAATCGCCTCGCTGGCAAAAAGCTAGCGATTGTTGATGACCGTCCCGGGGTGACCCGGGATAGGCGCTTTGCCACAGGGCAGCTGGGCGATCTCGCGCTTGAATTGATTGATACGGCAGGCTTCGAAGACGTCACAGATGAAAGTCTGGAAGCCCGCATGCGGGCTCAGACGGAAATCGCCATCGATGAAGCCGATGTCGCGCTCTTTGTCGTGGATGCCCGCGAAGGCATCACACCCATGGACGAGGTCTTTTCCGAGATCCTGCGTCGGAAGGACAAGCCCGTCATCCTGGCAGCCAATAAGGCTGAAGGTAAAAAGGGCGATGACGGGGTCAATGACGCCTTCCGTCTTGGCCTGGGCGAACCGATCGCGATCTCAGCCGAACACGGGGAGGGTATGGCGGATCTGTTCAACGCCTTGGTCGAACTCTCCGATGAGCATGAAATCGTTGAGGGCGTTCTTACGGAAATGCCCATCAAGCTGGCCATTGTTGGCAGGCCTAATGCCGGAAAATCTACACTGATCAATAAGTTGATCGGCGAGGACCGCCTTCTGACTGGGCCTGAGGCAGGAATTACACGCGACGCGATCCCCGTCGACTGGGAGTGGGACGGCCGTGCCATTCGGCTGGTGGACACCGCTGGACTACGTCGTAAGGCGCGGGTCCAAGAGAAACTTGAGAAGCTTTCAACCGCCGACACCATCCGCGCCATAACCTTTGCCGAGGTGGTGGTTTTGGTGATGGACGCGACCCATCCTTTGGAAATCCAGGACCTGCAGATCGCCGACCTCGTGGAGCGCGAAGGACGTGCCCTGGTCTTTGTGGTGGCGAAATGGGACCTGGTCGAGGATCCCAGGGCTACCCTTGAGGAGATCACCGAGAAGGTTGATCGCGCACTGCCTCAGTTGCGAGGATCGCCTTTAATTGCTCTGTCAGCCGAGACGGGACGCAATCTCGATAAACTTATGCCAGCCGTTCTCAAGGCCCACTCGGACTGGTCTACCAAGGTGAAGACACGAGACCTAAACGACTGGCTTGCCATGGCCATCCAGAGGCATCCGCCCCCAGCTGTGGGTGGACGTCGGGTGAAGCCGAAATATATGGCGCAAACCAAGGCGCGTCCGCCGACCTTCGTTATGTTCGCCAGTCGTGCCGACCAATTGCCAGAGCATTATAAACGGTATTTGATCCACTCTCTGCGAGAGAGCTTCGACTTGCCAGGCGTGCCCATGCGCCTGACCGTGAAGTCGAATAAGAACCCCTATGCAGAGGGCGAAGCTAAAAGCGGCGTTGCGATCGACCGGCCCAAGCCGAACCGAAACAAGGTCAAGACAGGACTTGCCACAAAAAAGAAGGCTGAAGCCGCGGCAAAAGCAAAGGCCGGAGCCACTGGCAGGGCAAAGCCCGTGCGGGTTTCAAAGCCGAAACCGACAGGCGCGCCCAAGGGCAGGGCGCAGAAGTTGGCAAGGCCCGGCGTCAAGCCGAAGCGCGCGGCGCGCGTTCTTTCAGCCACGCCGAAAAATCGACGTTAGTCTTGGGTAGGCCTAGGTCTGCCTGGGCCAATTCCACGACCAAGGGTCCAATTTCTGAAGGGTCAGGTAGGGTGAGGGGGTCTTCACCAGGCATGGCTTCGGCGCGCATTTTGGTGCGCACAGCACCTGGGTCGATGAGGGCTGCCCGGACAGTGGTATTTTCCATCTCATCGGCCCACGTGCGCACGATGTGCTCCATGGCCGCCTTGGACGCCCCATAGGGCCCCCAGAAGGCCTTTGGGCGAACAACGCGCCCTGTGGTGAGAAACAGGGCCCGTCCACTTGGAGCTGCCTTCAGGAGCCGCTCTGTCGCGCGTATGAGCCGGTAGGTTGCTGTGGCATTTACGGTCATCACCCGGTCCCACACCCCTGGCTCTATATGGCTTACCGGGGTCAGGGGTCCGAGCACCGCGCCGCAATGGACGAGGAGGTCCAGGCGACCAAACCGTTCGTGGATGGCGAGGCCGAGATGGTCCAGCCCCTCAGGCTGTGAAAGATCGAGGGGAACAAGGGTTGCTGAGTCGCCTGTCAGAGCGCGAATTTCGTCGTCTAGGGACTCAAGTCCGCCTTGCGTGCGCGCTGTTGCGACCACATGGGCTCCGGCTGTAGCCAGGGCCAGGGCCGTAGCGCGGCCAATACCTCGGGTGGCACCCGTCACAAGGGCGATCTGTCCAGCAAGGGGTGTCTTAGAAGTGGTCATGTCTACTCTTTAGGAATGTTCTGGCGTAACCGGATCGTCCGGTCTTTCAGCATATTGCTGCGCGATGACAGCGCTGACCATGAGTTGGATCTGGTGAAAAATCATGATCGGCAAAAGGACTAGTCCCAGACTAGCGCCTGGAAAGAGCACCCCCGCCATTGGAACGCCGCTCGCTAGGCTTTTCTTGGACCCGCAGAACACAATAGTGATTTCGTCGGCCTTGTTGAACCTTAAGGCCCGCGCGGCTGTGTAGGTGATCAGCAAGACCGCTGCCAATAAGCCTGCGCAAAGCAAGCCCAGGCGGATGAGGTCCGCTGCGCCCACGCTGGTCCAAATTCCACCGACTACGGCCTCGGAGAAGGCCGTATAGACCACCATCAGGATGGAGCCTCTATCGACGAAGGACAGAAGCTTGCTGTGGGCAGAGACCCAACTGCCAATCCAAGGCCGTAAGAGCTGGCCAGCAAGGAAGGGGATAAGCAATTGGAAGACAATCGCTTCAGCGGAGTGAAGGGATAGTCCGCCGCCATTCGTATGCATGAGGGCAGCCCCGAGCAGGGGCGTAATCACAATCCCGAGAAGATTTGAAGCGGTCGCCGAAGCTACAGTGGCTGCGACATTTCCACGGGCAATCGCTGTAAATCCAATCGACGACTGAATCGTCGACGGCAGGCATCCTAGGAAAATCAGACCAGGAGCTAGGGCTGCGGGCGTAATCCAACCGGGCAGGGCCGCAAGACCGAGGGTCAAAACTGGAAAGAGCACAAAGGTCGAAGCCAGGATCAGCACGTGCAGACGCCAGTGCGTCACACCGGCGATGACGGCTTCTCTGGGTAGCTTCGCGCCATGCAGAAAGAAGACAAGCCCAATAGCGATTTTTGTGGCCGATCCAAAGGGTGCAGTTGCCCTTCCGTGCGCTGGAAGGAGGCTGGCCAGCACCACCATGCCAATAATCAGCAGGATATAGGTGTCCGGGCGTAGCCGGGATAGGAGGGCGCGAATTTGTGAAATGGTCAGGCGTCCACAAGGAAGGATAGTTGGCGCTCAGCGGCCTCGTTCCGTCCCTCCGCGATTTCCCGGTCCAGAAGGCGGGTCGGATAATCCCCGGTAAAATAGTGGTCGGTGAATTGGGGTTCAGCAGGGTTTCGAGGTCCTGCGCCCATGGCCCAGTAGAGGCCATCCACAGAGAGATATCCCATGGAATCCACGTTCAGAAATTCAGCGATTTCCTCGACCGTATGTGTCGCTGCCAAAAGCTTATCGCGGTCTGGCATGTCGACCCCATAGAAGTCGGGCCATTTAAGTGGCGGAGAGGCTGACCGAAGATGCACTTCAGCTGCGCCAGCATCCCGAACCATCTTCACGAACCGAACCGCCGTAGTCCCGCGGACGATAGAGTCGTCAATAAGCATGACGCGCTTGCCTGCAAGCACAGCACGATTGGGGGAAAGCTTCATCCGCACCCCCATATCCCGGGCACCCTGGGTCGGCAGAATAAAGGTCCGGCCCACATAATGATTACGGATAATGCCCATCTCGAAGGGCACCCCAGTCTCTTGAGCATAGCCTAAGGCTGACGGAACCCCTGAGTCTGGCACAGGAACAATCACATCCACCGAGGCGGGGCATTCCTGCGCCAATCGCTGCCCCATACGCTTCCGAACGTCATAGACGGAGTGGCCGTTCACGACAGAGTCAGGCCTAGCAAAATAGACATATTCCCAAATACAGGGTCTGGCCTTCGCGGCAGGGAAGGGCCGCATGCTTTCAATACCATTGTGATCAATGATCACCATTTCCCCGTGCTCGATGTCGCGAACGAAGCGAGCCCCGATAATATCCAAGGCACAGGTTTCCGAAGCCAGAACGGGCTTGCCATCCAACTCACCCAGCACAAGGGGACGGATGCCCAGGGGGTCGCGGATGCCGATAAGCTTCTTGTTGGTGAGTGCAATGAGAGCATAGCCGCCCTCGATCTGTCGGATTGCGTCTATAAATCGATCCACAAGCTTGCTGTGTCGCGACCTGGCCAGCAAATGAAGGATGACCTCAGAGTCCGAGGTGGATTGAAATATACTTCCATCGGCAACCAACTGCTGGCGCAAGGTCAGGAAGTTTGTGAGGTTCCCGTTGTGCGCAATGGCGACTCCGCCCTGATCTAGGTCGGCGAACATGGGCTGAACATTGCGGATGAAACTGCCGCCTGCCGTCGAGTATCGCGTATGGCCAACGGCCGAATGTCCTGGCAGTCGAGTGTTCAGATCATTGCCAGCAAAAGCGTCGCCCACATATCCCATGTGCCGTTCACTGTGAAAGCCTTGGCCGTCGAAGCTGACAATGCCGCATGCCTCTTGTCCACGGTGCTGCAAGGCATGGAGCCCCAGGGCGGTGAGGACTGAGGCCTCGGGTGTATCGAACACCCCAAAGACGCCGCACTCCAACCTTGGAGCGTCATCGTCCGGATCCCGGGGAGACCATCGGTCCGGAGGGGTCATCATCGGGCTTTCTCCACCAGATCGTCGATTCCGCCACGCGAGCGGGCGTCATAGCCTGAGCTATCACCAGAGTCACGCTGCGGGTTCGCAGAACCGTCAAGAACGGCCTTGGTGAAGGCAGGCGTAAACTGGCCCGCAGCATCCAAACCCTTGGGGGCAATTGTCCTGAGAAGGGCTCCGGCGGCTTCGGTTAAAGGGTAGAGCTTTGAGTCTCCAAGCCAAGTGGGGCGCAGACTAATCGGGGTTGCAGCATTGAAGGCGAGATTGCAGGCACCCAAGAAAATGAAGGCTCTGAGTAAGCCAAATCCTAGGCCAACAGAGCGATCCAGGGCCCCTAAAACCGGCATGCTGCGAATACCCTGACTAAGGCTCGCGCCAAGCAGGCGAAGCGCAGCGAAGACCAGAATGAAGGTCAAGACGAGCGCACAAACTGTTCCAACCCAGTTTGGATGGATCATTTTATGAGCCAGAGGTCCGGTGAAGTGCAGGCCATAGACCGATGCAACCGCTGCCACCAAAAACGACACCGACGATACCATCTCGCGCACTGCCCCTTGATAGAAGCCGATCCCCGCTGAGATGACCAAAATGGCCAGAACTATAATATCGAATGTCGTCATGCCGCCTAAGTCCAGTCGCCTCCACCGATGCGCGCTATGGCGTCGGCCAACCGTTTCACGCCCGATATCTTCAAGGGGCCGCCGTCTAAATCTGAAGGACCTAGTGCCTGCTTAAATCCCAGCTTCGCGGCTTCCTTGAGGCGGGAGTCCATCCGGCTGACCCCGCGAATGTCGCCAGAAAGGCTAATCTCGCCGAACACCACGCAGTCTTGGGGGAGGGCAATGTCCAAAGCCGAGGAGGCAAGGGCTGCAGCGGCTGCGAGATCCGCAGCTGGTTCGTTGATGCGAAGCCCGCCTGCGACGTTCAAATAAACGTCTCGATTGCCCAGGCTAACACCGCATCGGGCTTCCAGGACCGCCAGGACCATGGCAAGTCGTCCTGAATCCCAACCAACAACAGCCCTGCGCGGCGTGCCATAGGCTGAGGGTGCCACAAGGGCCTGGAACTCCACCAGAACTGGTCGGCTACCCTCAATTCCCGCAAAAACTGCCGCACCGGCCGCGCGCTCACCTGAGGTGTCTAAAAAGAGGGCTGAGGGATTGCGGACCTCGTTCAGCCCTGAATCGCCCATTTCGAAGACGCCGATTTCATCGGTGGCGCCGAAACGGTTCTTTACGCCACGCAACACACGGAAGGGATAGCCCCGCTCGCCTTCGAACGCCAAGACGGCGTCGACCATATGTTCGATCACTCGAGGGCCCGCTATGGTCCCTTCCTTGGTCACATGACCGACCAAAATGACTGCCACGCCTTGTTTTTTGGCCAGTCTGACCAGCTCTCCCGCGGCAGCGCGCACCTGGGTCACAGACCCGGGCGCCGCCTCATGGGCGTCGCTCCACATAGTTTGGATTGAATCGATGACCACAAGGTCGAAGCGGTCTCGCTTCAGGCCATCGAGAATTTCCCTCAAACTGGTCTCGGCCGCCAGGCGAACGGGTGCATCGGCCAGACCCATGCGGTGGGCCCGGCCGCGGATTTGTTCAACAGCTTCTTCGCCGGAAATATAGGCGCAGGATGCGCCTCGACGGGACGCGGATCCAACGACCTGCAGCAGGAGGGTGGACTTGCCGACCCCAGGATCGCCGCCAACCAAAATCGCAGACCCTGGCACGACGCCGCCGCCACAGACGCGATCAAATTCATCAATACCCGTCGCTATGCGAGGCGGTGCCGGTGTTTGTGACTCAAGCCCTTGAAAAACGAGACCGCGGGTCTTGGCAGTCTTGCTTGGCGCTAAAGCTCCCGGAGGTCTGGATTGGACCTCTTCCACCAGGGTGTTCCAGGTCCCACACGCCGGGCATTGACCGGCCCATTTTGACTGAGCCGCACCGCAGGACTGACAGACATAGACGGCACCGTCGCGGGCCATGAGCTCTCCTGAGTCGGGATGGGTCCCGGTTGCTCATTTTTGCATAAATCCGAGGTCATCGCCCATGCCGTTTTAGTGGTGGGTGACCTAGGCTTCCCCGACAATGACCCGATCGGCGCGTGCACTTATGCGGACGAGGCACTCATGGGCCACCGACCTTGCAGCGGCCGCCAGAAGGTCAATGTGGGCGTTATTGCCCATCACCTCGACCCATTCGCCTGGAGCTGCAGGGGTGTCCCCAATGTCGACCGATGTAAGGTCCATGGTCACAGAGACAATCGGTCTCAATGCCCCTTTGAACCAAGCGAAGGCCTTTCCCTTCGAGAGACGCAATAACCCGTCGGCATAGCCGGCAGCAATGACGGCAAGACGAGTAGGCTTCGCCAGGACCGTTTCAGGGCCATAGCCTATGGTCTCGCCGGCTTCGACACTGCGGATATCACAAATAGGCGCTTCAAACGTCGCGACAGCCTTTAGCCTAGGATCGGGACGTTCTTCCGGGCCACCGCCAAACAAGCTGATCCCAGGCCGGACAAGGTCAAAGTGGTAGTCCCCACCCAGAAAAATCCCAGCTGAGGCCGCGAGGCTAGCCGGAATTTCCGGGAAGAGGTCTCGTAGGGGGCGAAATTTCGTGAGCTGTTCGGCTGATCTCGGATCTGCGGGCTGGGGCGCAGACCCCAAATGGCTCATGACCAATTGCAGGTCAAAGCTCGCCAAGGGCTCGGGCTCGCGAACAAGGTCGGTCAAGTCTTGCGGCGTTAGACCTTGCCGGTTCATGCCTGTGTCAACTTGAAGGGCAACGATGGGCTTAAATCCTAGGCTTTTCGCCCACATCTCCGCCCGTCTGACCTGATCCAAGCTACTTAAAACAGGGGTGAGGTTTGCCCCGATAAGGGCGGGCCCTGCACCTGAAACATATCCGTCGAGAACGTAGATTACTGCCTGACGATCAGGGCCCAAGGCTGTTCGAAGGGCCACGCCCTCTGACAGTCTTGCGACGAAAAATCGTCTCGCGCCCTCTCGCCACAGCCGACCCGCGACTAAGGCTGCGCCAAGACCATACCCGTCGGCCTTAACAACCGGTGCGGCCTCAACACCGCCGACGATCTCGCACAGCACTCTGTAATTTGCCGCCAGGGCGTCGAGGTCAATGGTCAATCTGGCGGCCGTCGGGATCATAGTGCTCCCCTTAGCCCGGCGCGCGGCCCGGGGCTAGCGGACGTCGAAGCGTCGGGCATCTCGGGCCAAGTTGCCAAACTTGGTGATCTCTTCGTTGAAGGCCAGCTTCACATTGCCAATCGGGCCATGGCGCTGCTTGCCAATGATGATATCGGCCTGTCCAGCAACCTGATCCATCTGCTCCTGCCAAGTCAGGTGCTCTTGCGTACCCTCGCGGGGCTCCATGCGGCTGAGATAATAGCTCTCGCGATAGATGAACATCACCATGTCTGCGTCCTGCTCAATCGAGCCAGATTCCCGCAAGTCGGAGAGTTGGGGTTTCTTATCTTCCCGGTTTTCAACCTGGCGCGAAAGCTGGGAAAGTGCGATTACGGGCACCGAAAGTTCCTTGGCTAAGGCCTTGAGACTTTGGGTAATCATGGACACTTCTTGAACGCGGTTATCAGAGCGGCCCTCGCCGCCTGTGACCAACTGCAAGTAGTCCACAAAGATCACGTCTAGTCCGTGCTGACGTTTTAGTCGCCGCGCCCGCGCTGCGAGCTTGGCCATGGAAAGACCGCCGGTGGCGTCGATGTAGAGAGGTGCTTCCTGGATTTCTAAGGCGGCATCTCGAATGCGACCAAATTCCACAGCGTCAATCTCACCCTTGCGAAGGCGGTCGCCGGAGACTCCCGACACTTCAGCGAGAAGTCGCATCGCCAGCTGCTCGGCAGACATTTCCAGGGAAAAGAATGCGACAACACCCCCTGCGACGCGTTTTTTCGTTCCGTCGGGCTGTGGCTCCCAAGCATAGTGCTTGGCGATATCGAAGGCGATATTGCAGGCCAATGAGGTCTTACCCATTGAGGGTCTTGCTGCGAGGATCACAAGGTCAGAGGGGTGAAGACCACCGATCTTTTGGTCCAGATCGATCAAGCCACACGAAATGCCAGCAAGGCCGCCATCGCGGCTGTGAGCTTCAGCCGCCATAGCTACAGCCCCGTGCAGGGCGTCCGCAAAAGGAATAAAGCCCTGGTTGGTCGTTCCGGTCTCGGCCAAGGCGTAGAGCTGGGCTTCGGCAGATTCAATCTGATCTCTTGCCGACTTATCTGGGTCAGGCGCTGCGGCCGATACGCTGATGTCACCGCCAATGCGGATCAAGTCGCGGCGAATGGCCAGTTCATAGATGGCTCGGGCGTAATCCTGCACATTCGCTGCAGGCGGCGCACGATCTACGAGGTCGGCGAAATAGCGGACACCGCCCAATTCCTCAAACGCGGAGTCGCGGCTGAACTGTTCGGCCAGCAGGATCGGCTCTGCCAATTGACCCTTTCGAATGTGGGTCTCGATGACGGTGTAGAGACGCTGATGAAACGGCTCATAGAAATGACGGGCCTGGAGATAGTCCCCGATCCGCTCGAAGGCTGAGTTGTCGTAGAGAATGGTGCCCAAAAGGGCTTGCTCAGCCTCGACATTTGCCGGCGCGTGCGGGATCGCCGTGTCATTGGGGACGGGAATGAAATCGAGAGCCGGGGCACTTGCCATGACCAGACCATAGCCGAAGCGTCTGTGGCTGGCAGGGTTGCAAAGTGAAGTCGAGATAGTTTCTCACAGGATTAAGGCCCCCCTGTGGAGAACCTTATCCAATGCAGACGGATAAGCGCGGGACCGTTAGGCCCCGCGCCGCCCTGTGACCTACCAGTTGTAGGTCAGGCGTCCGTAGTAATAGCGACCGTTGAAGCCAAAGGGCGAGAAGCCAGGGAAACCGACCGGACCATTGGTATTCACGTTTGTCGGGGTGGGGTTCGGGTACTCATCTAGTGCGTTGTTCACACCCAGGGCGATGCCGATACCAACTGGGGTCTTATAGCGCCCCTCCAGGTCCAGGACGCTGTGGGTTCCAACCTGGAAGTCCAGAGCGGGCGTCGAATTATTTGGTACCAGGACGTCGCCATAGCGAGAGACCTTGGCGGTGGCACCCCAGTCATTGAGGCTCCAATCCACGCTGGCAACGAACTTGTCGGTTGGCGTGCCCTTTTCGAAGGTCAGACGGTTGGCGCGATCAAACAAGATCGGCGGCACCGGCAGCCCAGACAGAACCGAAGTCGTCGGAACCTTGGTCACCTTGGTTTTGTTGAAGTTTGCCGCACCGGTCAGATCAAAGCGTCCGATGGACTCGGTGTCCCAATGATAGCGCGTGACAATGTCGACACCCTTCGTCTCGGTGTTGACCCCATTGATAAAGAACCGTGCAGCGCCCAGGCCTGCGCCCGCGCCCGGAGGATTGATCAGGTTGAAAATCGCGACAGCCGTGGCCGAACCGGTGGGCGAGCCTTGAATGTTTTCCGAAAGCACGATGCGATTGTCGATTTTGATTTGATAGGCATCGACCGTCAGCTCGAAGGCCCCACGGTGATAAACAGCTCCAAGGGAGTAATTGGTGGACTTTTCAGGCTCAAGCGGCTTGCCGCCCAAGGCCTTTGCTGTCGCGCTCGTGGCTGGGAAGGTGCCCACTTCAACAGGCGTGCTGACGCCTGCAATGGTGATGAAGTTGGTCGATGTCGCGGTGAAATATTGCTGCTGCAGGGCCGGAGCCCGGAAACCAGAGGCAAGGGTACCGCGAAGGGCGAACCCGTCGGCGAAGTCATAGCGGGCAGAAACCTTGCCCGTCGTGGTGCCGCCAAAATCAGAGAAGTTTTCGTAACGCACGGCTGCGTCCACATCCAACTTTTCAGTGATCTGGGAGTCCAGTTCTACATATAGCGCCTCGGAGTGACGGTCCTTGCTGACTTCATTGCTCGGCTTAAAGCCGGGGAAGCCCTGTGCGCCTGCCGCCTTGCCAGCAATCCCACCAAACACATAAGACGCCACGTCGCCGCGACGGATTTCGTAGTGCTCGTTGCGGTATTCAACACCAAAAGCCAGGTTGGCTGGCTTCGCAAGGCCGAGTTCGAGAGGCTTTGAAGCGTCGATTTGGGCGACGGTTTGGCCATATTGCATAACACCAGCGTCAAACACAGTCGGCGAGGTGGCACCAATGGAAGCATTTACGGAATCGCGAACGCCGTAATGGACCTTGTTTGAGCCATAGACGATGCCCGCATCGACCTTAAAGCCCGCGATTTCGCCCTTGGCACCGCCCGATGCGGTTAGGTCGTCAATATCCGTCGTGATCAGCGGTAGGAAACCGCCGGGCCAGATGGTCATGACATTGTTGGCATTCGTGGCCAGACGCGGGTTGGCGGCGCTATCGGTCTTGCGGTTTTGATAGCCAGCAAAGCCGTAGAGGCTCCAGGTGTCGTTCACCGGCAAACCGGCATTGGCATAGAAACTCAGATCTTCTGACTGTGGGTCGCCAAAGCGAGAGGTGACCTTTGATGGCGACACGCGCGGGTCAAGGTCGCCGCGGCTGGTGGGATTGCGAAAGCGATACTCACCGCTGAGGGTCAGGAAGCCGTCAGCGCCCAGGTGCAGACCCTGCCAACCGGCGACGGTGAAAGTCGGGCCATCAACCTTATGCTTCCCCGCGACGTTGCGGGCTGTTTTGACCTCGGTGTCATAGTTGCCGAAGGTCGAGGAGACGCTACCGCCCTCGCTAGCTTCACGCAGGTGCATATTGATGACGCCGGCGATGGCGTCAGAACCGTACTGGGCCGAGGCACCGTCGCGGAGCACTTCGACCTTATCGACAGCCACGGTTGGGATCGCATTTAGATCGACGGCGGCCGATCCACGGCCGATTGAGCCGTTGACGTTGACCAGGGCAGATGCATGGCGACGAAGGCCATTAATCAGGACGAGGGTCTGGTCTGGGGCGAGGCCACGCAGGGTGGCGGGACGCACGCTGTCGGTGCCATCGGTAATGGAGGGGCGAGGGAAGTCTAGGGACGGCGCGACGGTCGCCAGAGCAGCGGCCATTTCCGTGGTGCCCTGACGAGCGAGAGATTCTGTGGAGATCACGTCGACGGGCGCCAAGCTCTCAAGTCGTGTCCGTCCTTCAGCCCGGGTCCCCGTGACGACAAGCTCTTCAACTTCGGCGGAAGGCTTTGCGGGGGCGGCAAGGGCAGATTGCCCAGCCATGAGCGAGGCGGCCGAAGCTGCCATCAGAAGAAGCGTGCGATAGGTCATTATTTTTGGTTTCCCAGTCTGGTCTGGGCGAACACCCCGACACACGGATAAGACCTCTTAGCTACTGGGTGTGGGGCGTCACGGAAATGACATATATGCAACAGTGCTGAAAAACGCGCCAAATACTGCTCAAAACAAGGTCATTATGCGATTATTTTGAGCTTTTCCGCACGCAAGCATGTTGGCGGTAAAGAAAAAGGCGCGGGACTTTCATCCCGCGCCTTCCCAATTTCTATAATGTCCTAAGCGGCTTAAGCTTCGGAATAGTCGCCTTCATGGCTACCGGCACCGCCGGAGAGCATGTCTTGAGCGGCGTCTTCTGCCGCTTGGCGGTCTTCTTCAAATTGTGAATCAATTACGTTTTCACCGCGTGCTTGGCGCTCGGCTTCGTCCTGGCTGCGTGCGATGTTCAAGGTCACCGTTATGGTGACTTCTGCGTGCAGCCGCACCTTCACTTCATGCAGGCCGAGGGTCTTGATCGGCTTGTCGAGCACAACCATCGACCGTTCAACCTTGCCGCCTTCGGCATTCACGGCGTCGGAGACGTCGCGGCCTGTAACGGAGCCATAGAGTTGGCCGCTTTCGCCAGCCTGACGGATCAGGATGTAGCTGGTACCATCAAGCTTTTCGCCTGACTTTCCGGCCTGTTCCTTGGTCTTCAGGTTGCGCGCCTCGATATCAACCCGTTGGGCTTCAAACACTTTGAGGTTTGCGGCGTTGGCCCGCAGGGCCTTGTGGCGGGGCAGGAGGAAGTTACGGGCATAGCCGTCCTTCACGGTCACAACGTCCCCAAGGACGCCGCGGCCTTCCACACGTTCGAGCAGAATGACTTTCATGGTTCTCTGGCCCCTTACTTCACGACGTAGGGCAGTAGGGCCAGGAAGCGGGCACGCTTGATGGCCTTGGCCAGTTCACGCTGCTTCTTGGCCGAAACGGCGGTGATACGCGACGGCACGATCTTGCCACGCTCTGAGATATAGCGCTGCAGGAGCTTGACGTCCTTGTAGTCAATCTTCGGTGCGCCATTCCCTGAGAAGGGGCAAACCTTGCGGCGACGGAAGAATGGGCGGCGGGCACCGGCTGCGGCCGGAGCGGCGGAGGTTTCGTCGGTCATTATGATCCCTCCTAGTACATTTCTTCGCGGCGCGGTTCGCGCTCACGATCACGGTCGCGTCGGGCGAGCACCGGAGACAGTTCCAAGTCGAGTTCCTCGACGCGGATGGTCATGTAGCGCAGCACGTCTTCGTTGATCGACAGCTGGCGCTCCAGTTCCTTGACAGCCGGCGCCGGAGCGTCGAGGGCCAACAGGGAATAGTGACCCTTACGGTTCTTCTTGATGCGATAGGTGAGGTTACGAAGGCCCCAGTATTCGATCTTGGCAACAGAACCACCAAGCTCTTCGATGAGAGCCTTGATCGTATCGTTGAGGGCTTCAGCTTGTTGCGGCGAGATATCCTGCCGCGAGATAACAACGTGCTCGTAGAGCGCCATAGTGTCCTTTTCCCTTGTGGGAGGCGGCGCAGGCGACGGCGGGTGACCGGCGATTGCGATGGATCCTGCACGAGGCGATCGGGAGGTTCCCGACCCTTTAATGTTCCGTGCGCAAGACCGCCTTCCGTAGAAGAGCGCGGCTGATAGGTGAAAAGTGTGGGAATGGCAAGGGGTTGGGGATTGTCGTGAGCGCGTTTTAGGGGCAGCGTCACCCGGTTGCTCAATCAATGGTAGCTAAAATGAAACTTTCCGGACTTTGGCTGGTGTGTGGGGTTGTATTCAGTTTTGCAGGGTCTGCTAGCCTTGCTGCGGTGCCCGAAAAGCCGCCGACCCCTCGCCAGTTGGAACTGGCCCACCGCTATATCGAGCTCATTCATATCGACAAAACCTACGGCGACACCATGCGGGCGCTGGGGCCATCAATCTTGGCGAGCATGCCGAAGGAGGCCGGAAGCGATCCTGTGCTTCAGCAGAAGGTTCTCGACGCGGTTAATGAAGCGGCTTCCGACTTGATGATTACGATTGTCAAAAGGATGGAACCCATCATGGCCGAAATTTACACCGAGGAAGAACTCTCCGACCTAGTGGCCTTCTACCAAAGCAAATCTGGGCGCGCCTTGCTCGACAAGCAGCCGCTCATGGTGGCCAAGATGGGCCCCCTGATGCAGGAAGTTATGCCTCAGTTTCAGGCCAGCCTGAAAAACAAGGTCTGCGCCCGGGTTGATTGTAAGGCCTTGGAGGCCAAGAAATAGAGGTCGCTAAGGGGAGGGGGATTTCCCCCCTCCACCAATTCCACCGATCACTTCTTGGGATGCTTGGCCCGCCAAGCCTTTAGGCTGCTCATGGTCTGATTGACGTGGTCATCGGCTGCCAGGTTGTCATAAGTCGAGATCACAGTGCCATCAGGGGCGATCACGTAGGACGTGCGCGCTGATAGAGCCATCGGAAGCGACATGCCGGCCATCTTCAGAGACGAGTCATAGGACTTGGCGATTGATGCGCCCGTATCGGCGGCCACAGGGAACTTGCCGCCGCAGTGTTCCGTCTCGGCTGAGAAGGCTGCCAGTTCATTGACCTTGCCGGCGGTGACGCCAATCAAGGTCGCGCCCTGGGCTTTGAAGTCCTCTGAGGCTTCAGAGAACAGGTGAGCTTCGAGATTGCAGCCCTTGGTGTGGGCTGACGGGAAGAAATAGAGGACCACAGGGCCCTTCTTGCGGGCATCAGCCATATTGAAGGTGAAGGGCTTGCCGGCCAGATAGGCTGGAGCCGTAAAATCCGGGGCCTTCGCGCCAGGTGCCAAACCTGCCAGAGCGGAGGTCGCGAGGGTCGCTGAAATTGCCAGGGTGGTGAAAAGAGCAGTGCGGTTCATGGTGGGATCTCCTCTTGCACACATTATACGAACTAGACGACGGTTTGTCTTCGCGGCAAAGGCTGCCAAGGGCCAAGTTTTTTAGGATTTGTGATGACGGTTTCCCAGGCAGGGCAAGTTCTCGCCGAAATTGATCTGCCAGAACTGCCTAACCACTATCGCGGCAAGGTCCGGGATAATTACGACTTGGCGGACGGTCGACGAATCATTGTCGCCTCGGATCGGCTTTCAGCCTTCGATCGGATTCTTGCGTCGATCCCCTTCAAGGGCCAGATCTTGACCCAGACCGCGCGATATTGGTTTGAACAGACAGCCGACATCTGTCCCAATCACGTTCTCAGCTATCCCGACCCCAATGTGGTGGTGGGGCGACGGCTCGACATCCTCCCAGTCGAGATGGTGGTCCGAGAATATCTGGCGGGAACCACGGGAACTTCAGTCCTGACGCTATATAAGCAGGGGCAGCGAGACATGTACGGCCTGACCTTGCCAGACGGCTTGCGAGACAATGGCAAGCTGCCAGAGCCCATCCTGACCCCTACTTCAAAGGAATTCGACGGCGGTCATGACGCACCGCTCTCGCCTCGCCAGATTCTTGACCAAGGCTTGGTATCGTCGGCGCAGTGGGAAACTATGTCAGCCTATGCCTTGGCTCTCTTCGCCCGCGGTCGCGAACTTGCCGCCGAAAGGGGGCTGATCCTCGTGGACACGAAGTACGAGTTTGGTCTGGATGGGGAGGGTCGTGTCATTCTCGCCGACGAGATTCATACACCAGACTCCAGCCGTTACTGGTTCGCCGACTCCTACCCAAAAGCCCTAGCCACCGGCAGCCGTCCACCGAGCTTTGACAAAGACTTTGTCCGGAGCTGGGTGGCTGAACGGTGCGATCCCTACACCGACCCTATTCCTGAAATTCCAGCCGATCTGATCGCAGAAACCTCAAAGGTCTATGTTTCGGCCTTCGAGAAGTTGACCGGAACGGTGTTCGAGCCGCCTCCTGTCGATGAAGTCATTCATGACCGCTTGCGGCGCAACCTCGCCGAATTTTTCTGAAAGTTGAGCTGATGCTGAAAGCCCTTTCCCTTGCTGCGGTCCTGATGGCCAGCGCCGCCCACGCTGAAAACCTCGTCGTGCATGCCGGTACGTTGATCGACGGGTCGGGGGCACCGCCGCGTAAATCGGTATCGATCCTGATTGATGGCGACAAGATAGCCCAAGTAAAGGATGGGTTTTCCACCCCCGCTGGCTATCGCGTCGTCGACCTGTCCAAGGCGACTGTGCTGCCCGGCTTTATCGATGTTCACGTGCACATCGGCGCTAAGCTTCCCAGCACGACCAATGCGACGGAGGACTGGGTGACCCATTCCGCCTTGGATCGCGCTTTTGACGATGCCGTTTATGCTCGTGCCATGTTGCAGCAGGGCTTTACCAGCGCCCGGGATGTCGGCGGGTCTGACGATAGCGTGGCGGTTCGCAATGCCATCGATGCGGGCAAGGTAGCTGGGCCACGGCTTTGGGTGGCGCTGGAAGCCCTCGGCCCAACGGCTGGCCACGGCGATCCCCGCAGCGGCCTAGATCCAGACCTTTATCATCCAGGGTGGGAGCAAGGCATAGTCGACACGCCAGAACAGGCGCGGATGCGCGTTCGCGAGCACAAGCGCCGCGGCGCAGATCTCATCAAGATCATGCCGTCTGGCGGTATTGCGTCGACCGGTGATGACCCTCGGCAACAGCTTATGACCGACGCTGAAATGCAGACGGCGGTGGAGACAGCCCATAGTCTGGGTATGAAGGTGGCAGCGCATATCTATCCGGCAGCGGCGATTGAAGCTGCCGTGAGGGCTGGGGTGGATTCCGTCGAGCACGGTTCCTTTGCCACAGATGAGGCCTTGGCTCTCATGAAGGCAAAAGGCACCTATCTGGTGCCCACCTTGACGGTATTCGATGTCTTCTACCGTGCCGCCAGCGAACACCCAGAGCTCTTGACCCCTGGGACCGCGCAGAAGGAACTGGCCAATGACCTTTTGCCCAAACAGAACATGCCAAGGGCGCTGAAATCAGGGGTGAAGATCGCCTACGGCACGGACCTCGGTCAGGGTGACCATACACTGGAGTTCTCCCTACTAACCGCCAGCGGCATGTCGCCCATGGACACAATTCTTACGGCAACCCGGAATGGCGCAGACCTGATCGGCGCCTCCGACAAAATTGGTGCGATCTCAACAGGGCACTATGCAGATATTGTCGCGGTGAACGGAGACCCCTTGAAAGACATCACTCTTCTGAGGCATGCGCCCTTTGTGATGAAGGGCGGGATTATCTATCGGCAGAATGACGTGCCGACGGCTCAGCCCTGATCTGATCTAGGCCGATATCAGCCCCATCTTGGCTTTGTATCCCTCCCGGGCAGCCTTGAAGTGTTCAAAGGGAAACTTGATCGATACTCCTTCGAGGGCTGCTGTCAGCATTTCCAGATGGGCTTCCCAGCCCGCGCAGGACCGCGCAATGTCCTCGCTGGCGGGCATGCCGAGGGTTAGCGCTAAATGTGAGCCGCCCTCTGCTGCCGCAACCTCCCATCTTAGAGGTCTCAAGATGTCCCCCGACCCACTCCACGAGTATTCTAGAAGGCGGCCGGGCGAATAGGCAGAGACCTGACTGTAAATGACGATGCCGCTGTCGCCGAAATCCAAGTGCACATGACCGCCAAGGAAGAGTTCAATCTCTCCGGCGGCCAGCCACTGCGGCAACAGGTCTGACCTGGTCAACATCGCCCAAACCGACTGTGGTGGATGCTGGAAGGTGCGCCCGAAAATCGCCTCGGCCTCGCCGGCAACAATCGAGATTTCACCCAACTTTAGGTCTGTCACCTGAGCCTCCAGCATCTCTAAAAAACTGCTGTAAGGATGATGAAGCTGTCGGTTAATGCCTTGATCAAGGTCAAGCCTCACTCGACATGAGCTAAAATTCTGGCATGTATCCCGCCATGGAAAACCAGCCTTTTTATGTTCGCGAGGGGGATCATTTCATCCCCCAGGATTCAGGTCGTGGCCCTTGGGGTAATCGATCGCTTCATGGCCGTGTGGTCATCGGTCTTTTGGGCCATGGCTTGGAGGCTGCCTTCGGAAGTGAGGACTTCACCCCCGCTAGGCTGACCGTCGACATGTACAAGCTGCCGGGCTTTGATCCCGTAGAGATCCGTACGACCCTGATCCGCGAAGGTGGACGGATACGGATGACTGAGGCTGAGTTTATCTCGGGTGGCGTCAGTATGGCCAAGGCGACTTGCCAGTTCCTGCGTCGCACTGAGAACCCCGAAGGGTCCACATGGAGCCCTCCGAACTGGGAGGTCCCCCTACCAGAAACGATTGAACCCCTGCCAAATACCCGGTCACCTATGGGGGGTATGTGGGCAACCCGGCCCATTGCAGGTGGTTTTGGGGATCCTGGTCCTCGTAGGATCTGGATGAGTGAAGTGCGCGAATTGGTGGCTGGGGTTCCCCTGTCCCCCTTCCAGCGGGTGGCAGTGGCGGCGGACTTCTGCAGCCCGTTTGCAAACGCATCCCGTGATAAGGGGCTGGCCTATATCAATACCGATGTCACGGTTTACCTGCACCGGGCCATGGTTGGCGAATGGGTTGGGTTTGAGTCCGTAAACCACCATGCCACGGATGGCGTCGCTATTGGCGAAACTTGGCTTTATGACCGGGAGGGGCCAATTGGCACGGCCACCTGCGCGGCCCTAGCCCAAAAGCGTTTGCCGCCGAAATAGCAGGGCCGGTGGCAGGGGCAGGGTTTATGAAGCTCCAGTCCCGCCCCTGAATAGATAAGTCAGAAGCCCTTCAGGTCTGGGTCGAGTAACTGTCCCTCGTCCAACTGCACGCCGAAGCTATTCAAAATCATCGACACCTGGGTGTATTGGCCAGCCGTAAAGACCACGTCCATGCACTGTTTGTCGGTGTAGTGCGCCTTGAGGGCGGTCCATGTGGGTGTGGTGATGAACTGGTCGTGATGGAGTTCGTCGGTGGCCAGGAGCAGGGCCCTGTCTGATGGGCTCCAATGGCTGTCGTCCGCGCCCACCTTTATGCGAGCAACTTCATCATCAGTAAGGCCGTCGCGTTTGCCGATCTCCACGTGTTGCGTCCATTCATAGCCAGACTTGCAAAGATAGCCGGTCCTCAGAATGACGATTTCCCGATCGCGAGCAGGCAGGTCGTTGCGCCTAGAGAGCACGTAATTTCCCCAGGCCAGAAATCCCTTTGCCGCCTTAGGCGCGTTGACCAGGGTTCGGAAGATGTTGAGTACGCGACCTGTGGCGGCCATAGGTGCCAGAACATCTGCCTGGTCTGGATTGAGGTCGCTATCTGCCAGCGGAGCAATGCGCGGCGAAGTTAGTCGCATGATGTTTCCTCTCCAATTCCCTGCAGCGTACAGGGAAAAGGCGAGGGGATTCAAATCCTCTTTCGCGGGCTAGGCGGGGAGGTGGCGGAACATCCTGATCAACATGGGGGCCACCTGGATTAGCACCAACGCACCAAAGACCAGGATTATTACTCGACTGACCAGTTTATTTCGCGCCAGGCGCCTAGTCTCG
The DNA here is from genome assembly GCA_903892305.1 of uncultured Alphaproteobacteria bacterium. Lineage (GTDB taxonomy): Bacteria > Pseudomonadota > Alphaproteobacteria > Caulobacterales > Caulobacteraceae > Phenylobacterium. The sequence goes on along the minus strand of CAITHQ010000042.1, from coordinate 8,260 downwards.
TCAGGAGTGACGGCTTCGATTTCAGGCGTTGCCATGGCTTAGGGTCCTTGGGCGGCTAATGGCCCTTGAAATAGGCGGTCTTCGATGACCTGCCAATGGCGCATAAAAAAGGGGCCGACACCCTGAAGGTGGCGACCCCTGATCCATGTCTGCAACCTAGGCTGCAGCCAAAATTCTTAGGCGTTCTTCAGTTGGACAGCGCTTTCCTTGCCCGAACGCTGATCGCGCTCCAGCTCGTAGGAAACGGTTTGACCTTCATGAAGGCCATTCAGGTCCGAACGTTCAACGGCCGAGATGTGTACGAACACGTCCTTGCCGCCGTCAGTGGGTTGAATGAAGCCGAAGCCCTTGGTGGTGTTGAACCATTTGACAGTACCGGTAGCCATTTTCAGCCTCCGTAGTGGGTGCGAATCCGCCGGAAGAGCCCGGCGGAGATCGAATCTGAAAAGGTCGGCTTTCAAACATCCCGCGCGAGCGAGTGGGCTTAAAGGAGCGTTGCGCAGCAGAGATCGATGTCTCTAGCTTAAATACAAATCTTCAAAAAAACTAGGACTGCAGGCAAATATTTTTGAGACAGAAGAATTGTTAGCAAAAAATGCAAAGAGGTTGGGCATGTAAAAAGGTGAATTGTCCAAGATTGAAGTGTGAATTTTTTCTTATTTCGCGCATAGTGAAATTTAGGCTGGCTCTCAGACGCGGCGGCGAACAGCGCTCCGTAACCTCGGATATCTCGCCGAAACGTCTGTTATTGGCCCGCAAAGGATTCGAATGCGCCCTAAATCTGCAAGTCCAGTTTCTTCTGGCCAGTCGATCATGAGTCTCCGAACTGAAATCGAGGAGGCGTTGGCGGAGGGTGTTGATATGAGCAGCCTCATTCTTCACCTGACACCCCGCGACGATTCAGCCTTGAAACGACATCCAGGCGTGGCTGTGGCCGACATCGATTTTCGCAATGGGGAAATGCATTTTCTCGGCGTGAAGGTTCTCAAGGGTGAAGCCAGCTTGCTGGAGCGTGTGAGCGCATGACCGGGTCAAGTTTGAATTGCAGGGAGGCGGTCTGATGGGAATGCGTCCAAGTCTTGCTAGGAAACTCGTCAAGGTCGCACCCCTGAATGGGGCGTGGACTGTCCAGCTCGAAGATGGTCCGGTGGACACCTTCGGCACAAAGGATGAAGCGAAGGCTGCAGCCAACAAGTTGGCAAGGTCCACCCAGGATGCCGGTTCTCCCTGTCGGGTCGACGTTCATGGTGAGCTTGGCTTCGTCGGCTAAGCGTTACCTTTGCACAGATCAAAAAGCCGTCCTGATGAACGCGTCAGGGCGGCTTTCGCTTTTTTGGGTACCAGGGTCTCAAGACCCCAGTCCAGGACGTGCAAGATAGGGTCTTTGCGCTCTAAGGCTCAACGAGGATTTTGACGTGGGCCTCAGGGTCTCCCAGGGTCACGAAGGCCTCAGCCACGCCGTCTAGGTCCACCTTGCCGGTGACGACACCGCTGACATCGATAATGCCTTCGGCGATTTGGCGAAGGGTCCCTGAAAATTCCTCAGGGGTATATCCAAAGACAAAGGTCAGTTCGATTTCCTTGGTGATCGCAATGGCCGGTTCGATCTTATCGGTTTCCATGCAGACGCCGGCCACAACAATCTGGCTTCCGGCGGGTGCGGCCTCGATCAGGTGCTGTAAGATGCCGGGGGACCCGACACACTCAAAAACAACGGGGTGACCAAATGTTTTGCCCATCATGCGGGCCGCGTTCTGAGCCGATCGCGCAGTGGGAACCCCAAAGGTCTCCCATCGGCCGTGGGGGCTTTCCTGGGCAGGGTCGATGACAACATCTGCCCCGAGTAGCTCAGCGGCCTTGCGTCGCCTGGGGGAATAATCCGCAGCAATAACGGGGCCGTGGCCTTTCGCCTTAAGGCCGGCAATGACGGCCAGTCCCACCGGTCCGCAACCAATGACCAAGGCCACAGAGTCGCGATCCAAACGCGCCTTGGCGACCGCATGAGCACCGACAGCAAAGGGTTCGGTTAGTGCCGCCTTGTCGGTTGGCAGCCCATTGGGGACTTCCAGCAGAAGCGCTTCGGACAGAATCATCCGTTCAGCAAAGCCGCCTGGCAGACGATTTGAGTACCCTAAGGCCTCCACGCCGGTGTCGGTCAGGGTGATAGGTAAGCTAACAACCCGTGTTCCAGTTTTAAGCGCCCTAAGGGTTCCCGGGCCATGTTCCAGGATTTCAGCGCAGAATTCATGGCCAAATACCGTATCCTGGGTTGGGTCAAATCCAGTGCCCATACCGCCACCAGCCCGCGCCGAAGTTTCCATCATGTGTTCCATATGGTGGAGGGCGTGAAGGTCAGATCCACAAATGCCGCAAGCCAGGGTGCGAACAAGCACCTGTCCCGTGGCAGGGATGAGCTCTGCTATATCCGTACAGAGCAGCTGCTTGTTTCGTCGAACGACAGCGCGCATGGAGACCTCCCAAATCTGGTTTTGGACATAGTGAAATGCTAAACTGAAATTGACCAGAGAGTTGCCGTTGCCGGGCTAATCACCTAACCCATCGGCAAGATCGCGACGCCAGCTTGGCGTTCATTGGGAGTAGATCATGAGCCTCGCCTTTCTGTTTCCGGGTCAGGGCAGCCAAGCCGTTGGCATGGGTGTTGACCTGGCTGAAGCCTTCAGTGCCGCAAGGGAGGTCTTTCAAGAGGTGGATGACGCCCTTGGTCAAAAACTGTTCGCTTTGATGAAGGAGGGTCCCGAAGATCAGCTGACCCTGACCGAGAATGCCCAACCTGCGCTGATGGCAGTTAGCCTCGCGGTCATGCGAACCCTCGAGAAAGAGTTCGGCATTGCGATTGAGCGTGCCAGCTTTGTGGCTGGACACTCCCTTGGGGAGTACTCGGCGCTAGCCGCAGCGGGCGCACTGTCCCTCGGCGATACGGCTCGGCTATTGAAGCTGCGCGGGCAAGCTATGCAGCGGGCAGTGCCTGTGGGTGAAGGCGCGATGGCCTCGCTCATTGGACCCAAGTCTGATGTCGCCTTAGCTGAGGCCGCCGCGGAAGCGGGTTCATCTCTAGGCGTTTGCGTAGTCGCAAATGATAACAATGCCGGGAACGTCGTGATTTCTGGTGCGAAGGCGGCCGTGGATCTTGCGATTGAAAAGGCCAAGGAGCTTGGGGCCCGCGCTATTCCGCTGAATGTCTCTGCACCCTTTCATTGTCCGCTCATGCAACCGGCCGCCGATGAGATGGCCGCAGCTTTGGCGAGCGCAACACTTCTTGCCCCTCGGGCTCCCCTTGTTGCCAACATAACCGCCCGTCCCACGCTCGATCCAGAGGCCATTCGGAAGATGCTGGTCGAGCAGGTTACGGGCCGGGTTCGGTGGCGCGAAACCATGATTTGGCTAGCCGGTGAGGGCGGGGTTACCCGATTTGCTGAGGCTGGCGCTGGGAAGGTGCTATCTGGCATGGCGAAACGGATTGCTCCGGACGCTGAGGCCTCCCCGTTAAATTCACCGGCGGATCTTGAAACCTTTGCCAAGAGCCTTTGAGGACCAGATGTTCAATCTATCGGGTAAAACAGCCCTGGTGACCGGCGCTACAGGCGGTATAGGCGCGGAGATCGCCAAGACACTACATAGCCAAGGGGCCCATGTGGTCTTGTCTGGCACTCGCGAGGGGATCTTGGCCGACCTCGCGGCACAGCTCGGAGAGCGAACCTCCATCGCAGCTGCAGATCTTTCAGATGCCGAATCAGTGGATAGCCTCATCGCTCGCGCTGAGGTCGCAACCGGCCAGCTGGATATTTTAGTCGCAAATGCAGGGATCACAAAAGATGGCCTGCTCATGCGGATGAAGGACGAGGACTGGGACAAGGTTCTAAGGGTCAACCTAGAAAGTTACTTCCGGCTCACCAGGGCCGCTATGCGGGGCATGATGAAACGACGCTTCGGACGCATCATCGGAATCACCTCAGTCGTTGGTGTTATGGGGAACCCTGGTCAAACAAATTATGCCGCATCGAAGGCCGGAATGATCGGTTTTTCCAAGAGCTTGGCTCAAGAAGTCGCGACCCGAGGCATCACTGTGAACTGCGTTGCTCCAGGCTTTATCCAAAGCCCCATGACCGACGCGCTTAACGAGTCTCAGAAAGGACAGATCCTGGCGACGATCCCGGCTGCGCGCCTGGGGACGGGTGCCGAGGTCGCAGCAGCCTGCGCCTATCTCGCCAGTGACGAGGCCGCCTACATGACGGGCCAGACACTTCACGTAAATGGTGGCATGGCAATGATTTGACCTGTTGGCCTCTGATAGGGGAACATGCTACGGCGACTTTCGAAACCCAGAGGCTGCGGTCTCTAACCACAAATCTTGCGAGCGGTTGACATCTCGTCGGCGGTCGCGGATGGATCAGTAGAACAACAGGGACCTTTACTCATGTCCGACATCCTTGAGCGCGTGCGCAAGATCGTCATCGAACACCTTGACGCAGATCCAGACAAGGTCACCGAAAAGGCCAGCTTTATCGACGATCTTGGTGCTGACAGCCTCGACAACGTCGAGTTAGTCATGGCCTTCGAAGAAGAATTCGACATTGAAATTCCGGACGACGCAGCCGAGCACATCCAAACGGTGGGCGACGCGGTGAAGTTCATTGGAGAACGTCTGGGCGCATAAAGCCTAGGCATTTTTGCAAAGTTGACCGCCGCGTCCCTTCCCAGAGGCGCGGCGGTTCGCGTATTGGAGCCCGCCATGCGTCGTGTCGTCGTTACCGGGATCGGCCTTTTGACCCCTCTGGGGCAAGGTACCGAACTCAGCTGGAAAGCTATCCTCGCTGGAAAATCCGGTGCAGGAAGAATCTCGCGTTTTGATCCTCAGGTGTATGCCTGTCAGGTCGCCTGCGAAGTTCCGAGGGTTGATGGGCGAGGCGGTGGCGGCCCAGATATTGAGGGCTCCTTCGACCCGGACAAAACCATGGCGCCCAAGGATCAAAGGCGCGTGGATGACTTCATTCTGTATGCAGTCGCTGCAGCCGATGAGGCGGTACGTGACTCAGGCTGGGTTCCTGCCACGGCGGAAGATGCAGAACGTACCGGGGTTATTATTGGCTCTGGTATCGGCGGCCTTGGAACGATTGAAATAAATAGCGTCGAGCTCCATGAAAAAGGTCCCCGCAGGATCAGCCCCTTTTTCATCCCCTCGGCCCTGATCAATCTGGCCTCGGGTCAGGTCTCGATAAAGTATGGATTCAAGGGCCCGAACCATTCTGTGGTCACGGCCTGCGCTACCGGAGCCCATGCTGTGGGCGATGCCGCGCGGATGATCAAATACGGCGACGCTGACGTGATGATTGCCGGTGGAGCCGAAGCCGCTATTTGCCCGGTTGGCATTGCAGGATTTATTGCCTGCCGCGCCATGTCGACAGGCTTCAATGATGCCCCTGAACGGGCTAGTCGGCCCTATGACAAGGACCGTGATGGTTTCGTCATGGGAGAGGGCGCTGGCGTCCTCGTGCTCGAGGAATATGAGCATGCTAAGGCCCGTGGTGCGAAGATTTACGCCGAAGTGGCCGGATATGGCATGGCAGGTGACGCTTACCACATTACAGCGCCGGCTGAGGATGGCGACGGTGGGTTCCGCGCCATGCGTGCGGCGCTCAAAGATGCCGGGGTTGATGCCTCAGAAGTCGACTATATCAATGCCCACGGCACGTCGACGCCGCTGGGCGACGAGATTGAACTGGGGGCTGTGACCAGATTGCTGGGCAATGCCGCGAGCAAGGCGACTATGAGCTCGACAAAGTCAGCGACGGGCCACTTGCTTGGCGCGGCGGGTGCGATCGAGGCTGCGTTCACATGCCTCGCGATCCGGGATCAGATCGCGCCTCCAACCATCAACCTTGAAAATCCATCCGTTGAAACCGTCATCGATCTTGTCCCCAACACACCCAAGCCAATGACCATCAATATCGCCCTTTCCAATAGCTTCGGCTTTGGTGGAACCAATGCCTCTGTGGTCTTCAAGAAGGTCTCGTGACGGGAAAGCCAAAGACGAAGTCCAAGCCCAGGGCACGGCGGGTAACTCCAGCCAAGAGCCTCCTCGTAGGCCTGATGAGCGGGAGTGCCGCGTTCGGCCTAATTCTGGTTTTGGTCTTCCTGGGCGGGCTCTGGACTTATGCCGGGCCAGGGCCTGCGGCAAAAACAGGGACCGAGACGATTGTTGACCTCCGCCACGGTGCCAGTCTGCCGGAAATCGCATCGGCCCTTAGGCGTGCAGGCGTCATCCGGTCGCAGTCCGTTTTCATAACGGCCGCTCAGCTAACCGGTGCTGCGCGAGAGCTCAAGGCCGGTGAATACGCCATAGAAAGTGGGGCTTCAGTCGGTGATATCCTTTCCGATATCCGCTCGGGCAAGATCGTACGACGGCAAGTGACAATCCCTGAGGGGCTGACCTCTGAGGCGGTTGTGGAGAAACTGGCGACAGAGCCTCTATTGTCCGGGGTCGCGCCAACCCCGGCTGAAGGCAGCATCCTTCCTGAGACGTATGAGTTTAACCGAGGCGAGGATCGGGCCCGGGTCCTAAAGCGCATGATGGATGCACAGGATCGTCTGATGGCCTTGTTATGGCAAAACAGGCAGAGCGATCTGCCGTTTCAATCCATGAATGAAGCGGTCACCCTAGCCTCGATCGTTGAGAAGGAGACTGGCAAGGCCAGCGAGCGCCCGCGGGTCGCCGCTGTATTCCTGAATCGGCTGCGTTTGGGTATGCGGCTGCAAAGCGATCCAACTGTGATTTATGGGATCAGCCAAGGTCGGCCCTTGGGGCGGGGCCTTTTGGCCGCCGAGCTTGCTGCACCTTCAGCGTTCAATACTTACCAGATCAACGGCCTCCCACCGACGCCTATCGCCAACCCTGGACGAGAAGCTCTTGCGGCGGTTCTAGACCCACCCAGGACCAACGAATTGTATTTTGTGGCAGATGGAACAGGAGGGCATGCTTTTGCGTCCACCCTCGAGGAACATCAGCGAAATGTCAGCAAGTGGCGTCGAGTCGAGAAGGCCAGGGCTTCATCTAGAAAATCAGGTGAAAAGCCATGAGCCTGTCTGGTATGACCGGGTTCGGTAGATCCGACGGATCGAACGGCGAATGGAGCTGGACGGTAGAAGCTCGCTCTGTGAACGGTCGAAACCTCGATCTGCGCTTTCGCGGGCCGCCTGGACTTGATGGCCTAGAGCGACAGGCTAGAGACGCCGTGCAAGGCCGGTTCCAGCGAGGGCAAATCACGATTGGTGTCACCGCCAAGAAGACCGCGGCGCGCAGCGCCATCCAAGTGAATTTGGCACAGGCGGAGTATTACCTGAAGGTTGGACAGCCTTGGATTTCGCGCGGTGAAGTGGCCTTACCAACACTGGATGGATTGCTTGGTTTGCGCGGTGTCCTAGACACCGACGCTGAGGTGGAGACGCCAGAGGCCCTGGCGGCGTTAGACGCACTTATCGCTGGGTCAGTTCATAGCGCGCTTGATGCGCTGCTTGAAACCCGTCGGGAGGAGGGGGCCAGCCTGGAAATCGTCCTCCTTGGGCAACTCACTGGCATAGCCGATCTTGTTGCTCAGGCCGAGTCAAAGGCCAAGGATCAGCCCATGGTCATTCAGGCTAGGTTTGCGAACCGAATGGCGGAACTGGCCGGTGCTGCCCCTGGTGTGGCTGAACGTATTGTCATTGAAGCTGCCGCCATGGCGGTCAAGGCTGACGTCCGTGAGGAACTTGATCGATTGATAGGTCACGTTCAGGCCGCTCGGTCCCAGATTGCAGCGTCCGGTCCGGCTGGCCGTAGGCTAGACTTCCTGACTCAGGAATTTATGCGCGAGGCCAACACCCTTTGCGCAAAGTCTGCCCTGCCCGAACTCACGACCCTCGGTCTAGAACTCAAGGCCACGATCGAGCAGTTCCGTGAGCAGGTCCAAAATGTGGAATAGCCGATGAGCCAATCTGATGAGCATCACAAACCGTGGGAGACGCAAAGGCGCGGACTGCTGTTGCTCATGTCCAGCCCTTCGGGTGCTGGAAAGACCTCGCTTTCTCGGCGACTCGTGGCCGACTATTCAGATCTGACACTTTCGATCTCAGCCACCACCAGGGCGCCCCGGCCCGGAGAAGAGGATGGAAGAGAATATCATTTCGTGTCCGACGCTGAATTCGACCGGCTCGTTGCCGAGGACCAAATGCTGGAATGGGCCAAGGTTCACGATCATCGCTATGG
>CAITHQ010000041.1 GCA_903892305.1 uncultured Alphaproteobacteria bacterium | reverse complement strand
GGCCTCTGCCAAGAACACCCTATTTGGTCGGGTCGACATCGCTGGCCAGGCTGCCGCCATCGGCGTTGGCAATTATAATCATGGCTGGGTGTCAATTCACGGCATGCGCACCGCCCAAGGCGCCCGAGGCAGGGGATATGCCGCCGCCATCCTCGCAGGCCTTGCTAGGATCGGACTTGAGCGGGGTTTAACCCGGGCCGTCTTGCAGGTGGAGGAGGGGAACTGGAGTGCCCTCAACCTCTACCGGCGCGCTGGGTGTCAGACGGCTTGGCGCTACGACTATTGGAAGGCCTAGCCTTTATCACTGGCCTTAGCGGGACCCTGATGAAAGAGCGGGTGGAAGAACACCACCTCATTGGGCGAAGAATTACCTAAGGGGCGGACCATGTAATATTTGGCAGGCTCCCCGGGCGGTGCGAGGTCAGGGCGCACAACGAAGCCGAAGCGCCGATAATAGATCGGGTTGCCTGTGAGGATGCAGCCAGCCGCCTTTAGGGTGCTCAGCCTTACGAGGCCTGCCTCAATGAGTTGACCCCCTATCCCTTGACCCTGAAGTGCGGGGTCAACCGACACTGGACCCAGGGCGTACCAGCCACGGACCTTGTCGGCAGTGCTGGCCGGCGAAAAGGCGATATGCCCAACTATCTGGTCATCTCGCACCGCGACCAATGACATCGAGAGGGCTCCAGCTTCGCGCAGGGCGTTGATCAGATCTTGCTCATCTCCCGCGGCGAAGGCCATGGGCGCAAAGGCCCGCCGGGTCAGCTGATATATCGCGGCCTCATCGCCGGGCTGCTCATCCCGCAGGACGGTGTCTAGATGCGCCATTTTTCCCCAAGCCCTAAGGATCTAGTCCTCAATGAGCACCCGGGCCCGCCGGAAGACCGCCTCAAACATGTCGGCTGTCAGCCGTCCCGTGTTCGTATTGAGCCGGGAGCAGTGATAGCTGTTCAGCACTGTATAGGGCCCGGCCTTGAACTCCGTCCCGTGCCCTGGCAGGCCAGCAGACGCCTTGAGGCCGAGAGCCTTGAGCACATTTCGCCGCGATACATCGCCCAGGGTGATGATCACCTTGAGGTTTGGCATGGCCTCGAGCCGTGCTGTCAGAAAGGGTCGACAGGCGTTTTCTTCAGTAGTCTCTGGCTTATTGCCGGGTGGCGCACATCGGACCGCGTTTGAAATCATGGCATCGACCAGGACGATGCCGTCATCAGGCCGCGCATCATATTGCCCGCGCGCAAATCCGGTCTTTATCAGGGTCTCATAGAGCATGACCCCAGCATGGTCGCCGGTGAACGGTCTGCCGGTCCGATTGGCACCTGTCCGGCCCGGGGCGAGGCCCATGACCATCAGCCGACCGTTCGGATCGCCGAAGGAAGGTGCAGGCCCGTTCCACCAGGTGGGATTGGCCCGCTGGTTTTCTGCGCGATAGGCAACAAGCCTTGGGCAGATGGGACAACTGCGGGCCGGTTCCGCCTCAGTCTTCGGCATAGGCTTCGGGGTCACGGTCGACACCGGTGCGGCTCTCTTGGATAAACCGGGGTAGTCTGGATGGCCGACCAATCAGATCGGCAAGATCCGCAAGATCGATGAAATTATCGGCCTGCCGTCGCAAATCGTCCGACGCCATTGGCGGCTGTGACTTTACGGTTGAAACGACGGTCACCCTAGCACCCTTGCGCTGAACGGCTTCGATCAGGACGCGGAAGTCGCCATCTCCTGAGAACAGCAGCAGGTGGTCTGCATGCTCCGCCATTTCCAGCATGTCGACGGCGATCTCGACATCCATGTCGCCGCGCCAACGTTTGCGGCCTTGAGCATCTGTGAATTCCCGGGCGGACTTGGTCACTAGACGGAACCCATTATAGTCCAGCCAATCCACCAGGGGTCTGATGGGGGAATATTCCTGATCCTCCACAAGGGCGGTGTAGTAATAGGCCCGGATCAGCACCCCGCGCTTGCGGAATTCCTCCAGAAGTTTGCGGTAGTCGATGTCGAATCCCAGGCCCTTGGCCGCAGAATATAAATTCGCACCATCGATAAAAAGCGCCAGCTTATCGGTCGGATAGAATGTCATTGAGATCGGAAATCCATAGTGGGGGCTGGGGCGCATGAACCTGGATGAGGCGGTGATCGTCGCTTTGGGCGGGAATCTGGCCGGCGACTATGAATCGCCACAAGCACTTCTAGAGGTTGCGCTCTCTCGTTTCGCCCAGGCGGGATTGCCTGTCGTGCGTCGGTCGTCTTGGTGGAGCTCTGCCGCCTGGCCCGATCCGACCGCTAACGAGTATCGCAATGCCGTCGTAGTTGTCGAGACACAGCAGGGCCCGGAAGAGACGATTCGAACATTGTTCGGTCTGGAAGCGGAGTTTGGACGCCTGCGGGGCGAAAAAAATGCGCCGCGCACCCTGGATTTGGACCTTATCGCCCATGGCCGCACGATCTTGGATACCCCAGACTTGATCCTGCCTCACCCCCGCGCGGCGGAGAGATACTTCGTCATGGGGCCTCTCAGCGAAATCGCGCCGCAATGGCGGCATCCGAGAACGTTCGAAACGGCTGCGCAGCTTGCGAAATCTGCCTCTATCGGTCGAGATTCCTATGCCACTAAATCCTGATTTGGCTTTGGGCAGACACGGGATTGATGGAGCGTTTTAACGCTTGCTGATTGACGGGCGCCTAAGGGAAGGCTAGCCGGACTGCAGGAATTTTGCGGGATAAGCATTTGGCCTACCGGCTTGTCATTTTCGATTTCGACGGAACGCTGGCAGACAGCGCCGACTGGTTCATCTCCATGGTGAACCAGGTGGCCGAAAAGTTCCGGTTCCGGAAGATCACAGAAGCAGAGATCGAAATGTTTCGCGGTTGGTCCTCGCGCGAGGTTGTGGCCTATATGAAGGTCCCTGCCTGGAAAATGCCCTTCATCGCCCGGCATACCCGCAAGCTAGTGGCCGAAAACATATCTGAGATGAGCCTGTTCCCAGGGGCTGACCAAATGCTCATGAACCTGGCCGATAAGGGCGTGATGATCGCCCTGGTCAGCTCAAACGCCGAGGCCAATGTCCGCAAGATCCTAGGGCCGACCTGTGCCGACCTTGTTTCCTACTATGCTTGCGGGGCCTCGATCTTCGGTAAGTCGCCGAAATTTCGCGAAGTGCTCCGCCGCACCAAGGTTGCCAAATCTGACGTCATCTCCATCGGCGATGAGACGCGGGATATCGAAGCGGCCACAGAGGTTGGGCTTGCCTCTGGGGCTGTGACCTGGGGCTATACCCGGCCCGATATCCTCGCCAGCCACAAGCCGACCTATCTTTTGGACACAATGGAACAGGTCATCGAGACCATCGCCGGATAGGCTTTCGCGGCGCATCGGGTTTGCGGCGTTGCACAAAGGTGCCAAACCCTCTATTTTGTCAGGTTCTATTCGCCTCCCGAGGATTACATGGCTCGCGTCACCGTCGAAGATTGCATCGAAAAGGTTCCCAACCGCTTCAGCCTCGTGCTGTTGGCGGCGCATCGCGCCCGGGCGATCTCGGCCGGCTCGCAGATCATGGTCGACCGCGACAATGACAAGAACCCCGTCGTCTCCCTGCGGGAAATCGCCGATGATGTGGTCAATTCCGACGAGCTTCGCGAAAACCTGATCACCACCTTGCAGCGGGTTGATGAGCGCTCTGAGGCAGAGGAAGAGGCCGAAACCCTCGCCCTGCTGGCCGATCCGACTCACATGCAGATGAGCGAAATTGAGCTGATCCGCGCCCTGCAGAGCGATCGTGACGGCGGCCAGGAGGAGCGGTACTGAGCCCCGAGGGCGCAGAACCTCTCTCCATTACGGCGGCGCAAGATCCTCCGCACGCCGAGCCAACAGACACGCCGGTCCCCGATACCGTCAAGCGGCCACGGATGCTGCGTCAGTATGAGCTGATTGATAAGGTCAGGTCCTACGATCCCACCGCTGACGAGGCGATTCTCAATCGCGCCTATGTTTACGCCATGCGTATGCACGGGGCGCAAAAGCGCGCCTCCGGCGATCCCTATTTCGCCCACCCCATTGAGGTGGCAGGCATTCTCACCGAATATCGGCTGGATACCGCCACCATTGTCACCGCGCTTCTGCACGATGTGATCGAAGACACGCCGGTGACGCCGGACGATATCGCCCATCTGTTCGGTGCCGAGATCACCGAGCTGGTGGAGGGCGTCACCAAGCTGACCAAGCTGGAGCTCAATAGCGAATATACCAAGCAGGCTGAGAACCTGCGTAAGTTCATCCTGGCGATTTCCAAGGATGTGCGGGTGCTGATGGTCAAGCTGGCTGACCGTCTGCACAACATGCGGACCCTGCAATACATCAAGGCCCCGGCTAAACGTGAGCGGATCGCCAGAGAAACCCTGGAAATCTACGCCCCCTTGGCCCGGTCCATCGGCTGTCACCGGATCTGCACCGAGCTTGAGGAACTGGCCTTCGAACACCTCAATCCTGTGGCCCGCAACGCCATTACTCGGCGCCTGGCGGCCCTGCGGACCGAGCAGGGCGGGGCCGTGGATGTGGTCTCCCGAGAAATCACGGCAAAGCTGGAGGCCGCAGGCCTGTCGGCCCGGGTGTTTGGCCGGGAGAAGAACGCCTATTCCATCTGGCGCAAGCTACAACGCAAGTCTCTGGGCTTTTCCCAACTGTCCGACATCTACGCCTTTCGGGTGATCGTCGGCACGGAAGAGGAGTGTTACCGCGCCCTGGGCGTCGTCCACATGGCCTGGCCTTCTGTGCCGGACCGGTTCAAGGACTATCTCTCGACGCCTAAGCGCAACAATTACCGCTCCCTGCACACCACGGTCGTCGGCCCCAAGGGTCTGCGCATTGAAATGCAGATCCGTACCGAGGACATGGACCGGGTGGCCGAGGACGGCGTTGCCGCCCACTGGCGCTATAAAGACAAATCCTACGGCTTTGACGCTGACCACCAGGCAGCAGCAGGGGGCCGCGATCCCCTGGTTAATCTGCGACACTTGGTCCAGGTGTTGGAGCACGGCGGCGACGTGGATGAGCTGGTCGAGCACGCAAAGCTGGAAATGTACCTCGACCAGGTCTTCGTCTTTACGCCGAAGGGCAAGCTGGTCAGCCTCCCCCGGGGGGCCATGCCCCTGGACTTCGCCTACGCCGTCCACACCGATGTGGGCGACACCTGCATTGGCGTGAAAATCAATGGCGATCTCAAGCCCCTGCGCACGGTCCTGGTCAATGGCGACGTCATTGAGGTGGTGCGCGGCCCCAAGCCTGTTGTGCCCCCCGACTGGCGCTCTCTGACCGTCACAGGCCGGGCCCGCTCCGCCATCCGCCGCCACATCCGCCAGTCGGAAAAGGAAGAGCTGATCCGGCTTGGCCGGGCCACGGTGGACCAGACCTTCGCCCGCGCTGGCAAGTCCCGCAGCCATGTCTCCCTGATCCCGGCCCTGGAGCGCTGGGGGGTCACCACCGAGGATGAAATTTT
>CAITHQ010000040.1 GCA_903892305.1 uncultured Alphaproteobacteria bacterium | reverse complement strand
GCTGTTGGGCTTGGCCCAGACTACGCCCTGGTGGATCCTAAATCGGGCCTCCTCTTGGTGATGAACCATATTGGTGGCGATGTGGTCAAAGTCAGCCTCGACGACCATTTGGTGAAGGGGCGCATCGCGGTGGGCGGTGCCCTCGAAGCCGCCGTTGTTGATGGTCAAGGTCGGGCCTATGTGAATATCGAAGACAAAAATCAGATCGCTGTGATCGATCTCCCAGGTCAGAAGGTCGTCGGGCGATATGATCTGAAGGATTGCGATGGCCCGACGGGCCTCGCCTTTACCGGTCGTGACCTCGTGGTGGCCTGCGATGGCGCAGCGGAAATCATTCGGGCAGACACGGGTGCCCTTCTGGCGAGACTAAAGATTGGCGAAGGGGCCGATGGCGTTGCCTATGACCCTGTTCGCAAGCTGGCTTTTATTCCAAGCGGCCACACGGGGACGCTGTCGATCATCAAGGTCTCAGGTCGTACATCGACTTTGTTTGATACAATTTCGACGGCACCCAGCGCCCGGACCCTGACCTTGGATCCTGCCACCGGCCGTGTCTTTGTGCCCTATGCCGCCTATGGACCGCCCGCAACCCCAGGCGGTCGTCCTAGCCTTGTTCCAGGTAGCTTTAACCTCCTTATCCTAACCCCATGAAATCATGGGTCTTGGTCATTGCCTGCGCCATGCTGGTGGGGGGCTGCCAGACCTATGTGTCTGCCCCCCTTAAGCTGAGCACCTTCCCGAACCAATTGGAGCAGCGACGGCTGGGCGACCCTGACCATGTTTGGTCGCAGTCAGAATTATTGCCGATTGCCTTTGCGCAAAACCCCGACATTGCCGCGGCCCAGGCTCGGTTGATCTCGGCACAAAGCCAGGCGCGCGCTGCCAAGGCCGGGCCGTTGAGCGGCCTGACCCTCAGCGCCGAATACGCCAACAATGCGGGTACCTCCCCATGGCTCTATGGCGCAAGCCTTGATCTGCCCAACGACACTGGCGTTCGTAAGACGGCGCGTTTGACCCAGGCTGATTTAGACGGGCTGCGGGCCAGCTATGATTATGAAGAGGCGCTTTGGGCGGTGCGTACCAGCCTTGCCCACGCGATAGCCTCACGCCAAGCCTCCTCAGACGCCTTGCGTGTCGCAGAAGATCTGGCGGACATTCGACAAAAGCGGCTAGATCTCTTGGAAGCCCGGGTATCTGCAGGTGAAGAGGCGCGATCGTCGGCCTTGGTCGCGCGGACTGATCTCGCCAGCGCACGCCGCAGGGTCGCTGAGGCTCTGGCCCGTCGTAATCAGGCTAATTTCGATCTCGGCAAGGCCCTTGGGTTTGGCCAGACCGCCATGGCGTCACTTCGGATCGCCGCCCCTGAAGACCCGCCTGCGTCCTTCATCGGGGCCATGCGCCCTGAGGCCGCTCTTGGAAGATCAGATATTCTGACCGCCGTGATCGACTATGACAGGGCCGAAGCTAACCTGAGGCTGGAAATCGCCAAGCAGTTTCCAGAGCTTCGCCTTGGCCCGGGCTATGCCTGGGACCATGGGGCTGTGAAACTTCCTTTCAACCTCGCCCTCGTCCTGCCGCCCCTGGATCTCAATCGGGCAAATATTCGCACGGCGGAAGCTAAGCGCCAGGAAGCTGCGCGCAATCTTGAGGCGGTGCAGGCGCGGGTCTGGATCAGGGCGTTAGGGCACGCGCCAATCTGGGCCAGGCCAGACTGCAGCTGGCCTTGATCCGGGATCGCGATCTACCCGCAGCCCAGGCTCTGGCCAATGTCGCCAAACGCGCCCTCAAGGCCGGTGAAGGCGATCAACCCGATGCGCTCCTGGCAGAGGCTGCCCTGCTGGAGACTGAGCTCATACGGATTGAGGCTCAGGCAAACGCACTGGCTGCCCTTGTTGATCTTGAAGACGCCCTACGTGAGAGCGTCCTGCCTCAGGACATGCTGACCCTTCGGACCGAAATCCAATTGAGATCCCGCCGATGATGCGCCGACTATGCCTTATGATCCCGCTGTTTGCAGCTTTTGCGAGCCAGGGACTAGCCGTCGAATTGCCCCTGGGTGTTCAGCGCAAACTTGGTCTGACGACAGCTATTGTGTCTGCCGAACGGGGGGGCGCAACCGCCTCTGGCTTTGCTAGGGTTCTGGACGTGGTTCCCTTGGCCAGCCTTGACGCCGACCTTGCAGTCGCCAAGGCTGTAGCATCGGCCTCCGCCGCTGAAGCCCACAGAACCCATGATCTAGCTTTAGCTGACTTTGCCGTCTCCAAGCGTGTCGCAGAGGCCGCTGCCGCTCAGGCTAGGGCGGACAACCTTCGCCTGGAACTCTTGCAGCGCCGCCTTGGCCTAGAATGGGGCCCGGCCTTTGTAACCATGGGGGACGCTCGGCGGTCTGCCCTGATCTCAAAGCTTGCTGCGGGTCGTACCGCCTTGGTCCGGCTTGATGCGCCAGCGGGCATGACCGGGGTCCGCGTGGCAAGCGCAACCCGCCCAGGGGGACGCTCGGCCCCTATTCAAGTTCTTGGCCAGGCCCGGCTTGGGGATCCCCGGTTTCAGACGCCGGGCTTATTGGGTCTTGTGTCGGGCCCCGAGGCGGCAGATTTCGCGACGGGCTTGGTTTTCCCCATCACCTTTTCAACGGGCGCGCAGTCTGGCGTCCTCTTACCCCGTTCTGCCCTCCTACGCGCTGGCGGGCAGTCCTTCGTCTATGTGCGCAAAGATGCGACCCATTTTGAGCGACGCCAACTTGGTCTCCTTCAGGCCCGGTCTGATGGTCTGCTGGCGATTGGCGCCGTAAGGCCCGGCGAGACCGTGGCAACGGCTGGAGCAGCAGCTCTGTTTGCCGCCGAAACCCAGGCCAAGGGCGAGGACGAATAGCTTATGTTGTCGGCTATTGTTCGTTGGGCCCTCGACCGACCGCGGCTCATGGCCGTCTTTGCTCTGCTGCTCCTGATCTATGGCGGCATGGTCCTGGCCCAAGCCAAGCTGGACGTTTTTCCAGAATTCGTCCCGGCCCAGGCGGAAATTCAGACTGAGGCCCCTGGGCTTGGTGCTGATCAGGTCGAGCAATTGGTCACCCGCCCCATAGAGCAGGCCGTCAATGGCGCGACGGGCGTCGACGCCGTGCGCTCAGAGTCTATCCAGGGCCTGTCGATTGTCACCGTGGTCTTCAAGGAGGGCTCAGACCCCTACCGGGCCCGCCAGGTGGTCGCTGAGGCTATGAGTGAAGCCATAGCTGACCTGCCAGCCGGGGTGTCTGCGCCGAAACTATCACCCCTGACCTCGTCCACCATGGACCTGCTGAAAGTGGGCTTTACCTCAGACCGGCTGACACCGCTCCAGCTTCGGGACCTGGTCCAATGGACAGTCCGACCTCGGCTTTTAAGCGCCGCTGGCGTGGCGCGCGCCACGGTCTATGGCGGTGAAGTGCGTCGCCTTGAAGTTCGGGTGAGGCCTGCAGACCTCGCCACCCGCGACTTGAGTGTGGACGATGTCGTCTTAGCCGTCCGGCAATCTACAGGCGTGGCAGGCGGCGGCTTTATCGATACCCCTCAACAACGCATATTGATTGAGTCCCAGGGTCAGGCTCTGACCGCCCAGGATGTGGCCAATAGCCCAGTGCCGGGACCAACGGGCGCAGCACCGACGCGCATTGGCGATGTCGCCGATGTCTTGGACGCGCCAGCCCCCGATGTGGGCGATGCCGTGATCATGGGCAAGCCCGGCGTACTTATCAGCCTTTCAAGCCAATATGGCGCCAATACCTTAGATGCCACCCACGCTGTGGAGGCGGCCATCAAGGATCTCTTGCCGGCCCTTAAGGCCCAAGGTGTCCAGGTCCACCAGAACCTTCATAGACCCGCAAATTTCATCACTG
The DNA here is from genome assembly GCA_903892305.1 of uncultured Alphaproteobacteria bacterium. Lineage (GTDB taxonomy): Bacteria > Pseudomonadota > Alphaproteobacteria > Caulobacterales > Caulobacteraceae > Phenylobacterium. The sequence continues at coordinate 9,031 of CAITHQ010000040.1, read as the reverse complement.
CGGCCCTGCAGGGCATAACCGAAGACTTAATCATCGGTGGCCTGCTGATTGCCGTCGTCCTCTACGCCTTCATGCGTAACCTAAGGACCGTCCTGGTGTCCTTTGTGTCCATTCCCCTCTCGCTTCTCACTGCGGTAGCGGTCCTGAACGCCATGGGCTGGACGGTGAATACCATGACCTTGGGCGGCCTTGCGGTGGCCCTTGGTGTGGTGGTGGATGATGCGGTCATTGATGTTGAGAATATCGTCCGGCGGCTGCGGAAACCCTCTGAGCTTCCGCCAGCCCAGGTGATCCTTTCGGCCGCCCTGGAGGTTCGCGCGCCGGTGATCTACGCCACGCTGGTGGTTGGTCTGGCCCTGGTTCCGGTGCTGTTGTTGCATGGCCTGCAGGGGGCTTTCTTCGCCCCCCTTGCTGCGGCCTTCATCATCGCCACTGGGGCCTCCTTAGCGGTTGCCATCGCCCTTACGCCGCCCCTGTCTTTGCTCATGCTTCGTCACGCTGACCTGGGACAGGAGCCAGCTTTTATTGAGCGGTTGAAATCCTTGCATGCCGAAATCCTCTCCCAAGCGTTTGCGCGGCCCCAGCTTGCCCTTGGTGGAGCCCTGGGGGCTGCAGTCTTAACGATCTTGGGATTGGGTCTTTTCACGTCGGAACTCCTGCCCAGTTTCCGCGAGGGTCACTTCGTTTTGGGCGTCGCAGGACCCCCAGGAACGTCGCTTGGGGTCATGCGTAAATATGGCCAGGCAATCACCGCCGACCTGCTCGCTATACCGGGGATTGAGAGCGCCGAGCAACAGATCGGTAGGTCTGAAGGCGGTGAAGATACTTGGGGCCCAGAAAAAAGTGAGTTTCACGTGGAGTTGCGCCCCGGTCTATCTGGCCAGGCTCAGGACAAGATCCAGGCGGCTATCGGGGCTGCCCTGGACAGCTATCCGGGTCTCCAAACCGAGGTCCTGACCTTTCTGGGGGATCGTATCGGTGAGAGCCTGACCGGCGAAACTGCCGCCCTCGCGATCAGTGTCTACGGTGCTGATCTCGACACCTTGGATCAGACGGCAAAGCAAATCTCCGAGGTGGTGGAGAAACTGCCCGGTGCCGTGGACGTCAAGGTCGGGACCCCGCCTCAAACGCCGGTCATTCGGGCCGACCTAGATATCGCCGCCCTGGGCCGCTACGGCCTGACGCCGGGCGAAGTCCTGTCTGCCATTCAGGCGACCTATCAAGGGGTCAACGCCGCCCAGGTCTACCAGGAGACCCGTGCCCTGCAGATCGTCGTGACGACGCCGCCGGATTTGCGTCAAGATCCGGAGACGGTCGGCGACATGTTGATCCGTGGGGCCTCGGGCCAGATTGTCCAGCTCAAGGCAGTGGCCAAGGTGCGTCTTGCTGATGCCCGCACGGTGATCAGCCATGAGGGTGGCCAACCCCGTCAGGTGGTGACCGCCAATCCACCGCCCAATCGCGCCGCGGCGTTTACCGCTGCAGCGCAGGCCGCCATCGCCAAGAGCGTCAGGCTTCCGCCGGGTGTCTATCTTCAGTTTACGGGGACTGCCGAAGGCACCAAGGCAGCGCAGCGCAACCTGGCCATCAATGTCCTGCTGGCTCTGGGGGCCATTACGGTCGTCCTCTTGATCGCGTTTAAGGATGGCCGGACGGTGGGTCTGATCTTGGGCTCGGCACCCTTTGCCCTGGCTGGCGGCGTTGTGGCTGTTGCTGTGACAGGGGGTATATTGTCACTGGGGTCCCTGGTGGGGTTCGTGACCCTCTTTGGCGTGGCCTCTCGTAACGCCATACTTCTGGTGTCTCACCTGGATCATTTGTTGAAAGAAGAGGGCTGTGACTGGTCCCTTGAGACGCTCACCCGGGCAACGCAGGAAAGGCTGACGCCCATTCTGATGACCGCCCTGGTGACAGCCCTTGGGGTTCTGCCCCTGGCCATTGAAACGGGTCAGTCGGGTCGCGAAATCCAGGGCCCCATGGCGGTGGTGATCCTTGGGGGGCTAGCAACCTCAACCCTGGCCAGCCTTATTCTGCTTCCGGCCCTGATTTGGCGGTTTGGGCGTCGGCACATGACGGCTTAGAGACGTCTCGAGCCGACGGCCGCTACTGAACCCTTGGAACACGCGCTCGGCCTCAAGCTTTGTCCATTCTTCGCACTGTGCTCTATTGCGGTAAACCTGTTCTTGACCATTACGAGAGTCCCCATGCGCGCATTCCTCCTGGCCACGGTTGCCTGCTGTCTTTTGTCCCAGCCTGTGGCTGCGGCCCCGACGGACGCCCAGGATCCGACCTTTACCGGCCGTGATTTGTTTGGCTTGCAGTCGGTCAGCGACCCGCAGTTTCGTCCAGATGGCGGGCAGATCGCCTATGTGCGGATCAGCAATGACATCATGACGGACAAGGCGCGTCGGACCATCTGGTTGGTGGATCCAAAGACGGGTGCCCAATCGCCCTTGGCCACCGAGGGCGGCGGCGCAGTTTCACCGCGCTGGTCTCCTGATGGTCAGAGATTGGCTTACCTTGCGCTCACGCCCAAGGGTGCCGAACTCACCGTCCGCTGGCTGGCGACGGACCGCTCAGCACGGGTCGCTAGCCTAGATCAGGCCCCTGGAGACATTACCTGGTCGCCAGATGGCAAGACCTTGGCCTTCTCACTTCTGACGCCTGAGGCCCCAGCAAGCTTGGGCTCGGCCCCGGCCAAGCCCGAAGGGGCGGAATGGGCCGCCCCGCTGAAGGTGGAAACCCGGGTCACCTTCCGAGCTGATGGGGAAGGGGTTCTGACCCCGGGCTTTGCCCACATCTTCACGGTTTCGGCGGACGGCGGCGCACCCCGTCAGCGGACCTTTGGCAAGTTCGACGACGTCGGGCCCTTCAGCTTCACCCCTGACGGCAAGGCCCTCTATTTCGCCGCCAACCGTCAGGCGGGTTGGGAGCGCAATCCCAATGAGGCCGAAGTCTTCCGTCTTAATCTTACCGATGACACCCTCCTTGCCCTGACAAAGCGGATCGGTCCTGATTTTTCGCCTCAGATTTCACCCGATGGCAAGCGTGTGGCCTATCTGGGCTTTGATGACGCCCGTAAGCGAGGTTACGAGAACCAGCGGCTCTATGTCATGGATGCGGATGGCCAAAATAGCCGGGTGCTGACCGGCGATTTAGATCGTTCCGTTGGCAATCCCACCTGGAGCGCCGATGGGCGCAGCATCTATGTTCTTTACGACGATCACGGAACCAACAGGGTCGCCCGAGTTGGCCTGGACGGTAAGTGGAGCCTCGTCGCCGATGGCTTGATCGGGTCTGATTTTGATCGCCCCTACAGCGGTGGCGGCTATAGCCTAGCCCGAAATGGTGCCCTGGCTGTAACCACGGGTGACTCAACCCATCCCGCCGACCTCGCGGTCACCCAGGGCTCGGGTCTGAAGCGCCTGACGGATCTCAATGGCGACCTGCTGGCAGCCAGAACCCTCGCCAAGGCCCAGCCCCTGGCTGTGTCCTCCTCCTTTGACAAAAAACCCATCGATGCCTGGCTGCTCACCCCGCCAAAGTTCGATCCCGCTAAGATCTACCCGCTCATTCTCGAGATCCACGGTGGGCCGTTTTCGGCCTATGGGCCCAACTTCTCGGCGGTGGACCAGCTCTATGCCGCTGCTGGCTATCTGGTGGTCTATTCCAATCCCCGGGGCTCCACCTCCTATGGCGAGGCCTTCGCTAATGAGATCGACCGCAACTATCCCAGCCATGACTATGACGACCTGATGAGTGTGGTCGACGCTGTGATCGCTAAGGGATCGGTTGATCTAAATCGACTCTATGTGACGGGCGGATCCGGCGGCGGGGCCCTGACCGCCTGGATCGTCGGCAAGACCAGTCGGTTTGCGGCCGCCGCCACCCAAAAGCCGGTGATCAATTGGGCCAGCGAAGTCCTGACCACAGACGGCTACGCCACCATGGGCCCCTATTGGTTCGGCAAGGCCCCCTGGGAAGACCCGCAGGGCTATTGGGCCCGGTCGCCCCTATCCCTAGTTGGCAATGTAAAGACCCCGACCATGGTGGTTGTTGGCGAGAATGACCTGCGTACTCCTGACAGCGAAGCCGAGCAGTATTACGCGGCCTTGCAGCTGCGTGGTGTGCCTACAGCCCTGGTCAAGCTGCCAGGTGCCAGTCATGGGGGCTATGCCGCGCGGCCGTCCCAATCAGCGGCGACGACCTCGGCCATCATCGCTTGGTTCGAAAAGTACAAGACGCCGCCGAAATAACCTCAGACTTGGCCGGTCAATCTTTTTTGGCTTTCTGAGAAACCCTGTCGGTCATTAACCAAACGGTGGGGATCATCCTCTAGCTTGTTAAGCAAGAAACAGGCCAGGAGGGCGATTTGGCGCTCGGTGCGCGACTAGAGCTACGTCAAGGGCAGGGGTTGGTCATCACCCCCCAACTGCAACAGGCTATAAAGCTGTTGCAGCTCTCCAACATGGAGCTTGAGGCCTTTGTCGAAGGCGAGCTCGAGCGCAATCCCCTGCTTCAGCGGGACGAGCGCGACTCTGAGGGCGACCGAGAGGCGCTTGCCGATACCCCGGCGACAGACGGCGAGGCCTATGCCCTAGACCAAGTGCCCTTGGGCGGTGCGGAAAACGCCATGGATGTCACCTATGAGTCCGAAGGGTCTCGGGGCGAGCATGCCACGGGCGACGCCTCCGAGGCCATGCATGCTGGGGGGGCCATTGATTGGTCCAAGGCCGGTGCCGGTGGCAGTTTTGAAGACACCGACGACTTCGAGCAGCGCCTGTCTCACGATAAAAGCCTGTCTGAATATCTCCAGGACCAGCTTCTGGTGGCTGGCTTTAACAGTGTCGAATTGGCCGCCGCCGCAGTCCTGCTCGATAGCGTCGATGAGGGCGGCTATCTGCGCTGTGACCTGGTTGAGACCGCAGAGCGCCTCGGTTGCGAGCTGGCCTTTCTCGAAAATCTTCTGCCTAGGCTCCAGAGCTTCGAGCCCGTGGGCGTCTTCGCCCGCGATGTGCGCGAATGCCTGATGCTTCAGCTACAGGACCGCAATCGCTGTGATCCGGCCATGATGGCCTTGCTGGATAATCTTGACCTGCTCGCAAAGCGGGACCTGGCCGCCTTGCGCAAGGTCTGCAGCGTCGATGATGAAGACCTCCGCGACATGATCGCCGAGATCAAGGCGTTAACGCCCCGCCCCGGTGCGGCCTTCGGCGGCGAGCCTAGCCAGCCCGTTGCCCCAGACGTCTATGTCCGCGAAGGTCTGGGCGGCATGTGGCATGTGGAACTCAATTCCGACACCCTACCGCGCCTGCTTATCGACCAGCGTTATCATGCTCGGGTCAGCAGTGGCGCGAAGTCCGATCAGGAAAAAGTGTTCGTGGCCGATTGCATGGCCAGCGCCAGTTGGCTGGTCAAGAGTCTGGACCAGCGGGCCAAGACCATCCTTAAGGTTGCCTCAGAAATCGTACGCCAGCAGGATGGTTTCCTGGCCTATGGGGTCGAACACCTGCGGCCCCTGAACCTTAAGACGGTGGCTGACGCCATCGGCATGCATGAATCTACGGTCAGCCGGGTGACCTCGAACAAGTATCTGGCCACCCCGCGGGGCATGTTTGAGCTGAAATTCTTCTTCACCTCGGCCATCCAGTCCTCCGAAGGTGGCGAGGCCCACTCCGCCGAGGCCGTCCGTCACCGGATCCGTCAGTTGATCGAAAGCGAGAAGATCGCTGCTGACGTCCATTCCGACGATGCCCTGGTGGATATCCTCAAGGATACCGGGGTCGATATTGCGAGGCGCACGGTGGCAAAATACCGCGAAGCCATGCGTATTCCCTCCTCCGTGGATCGCCGCCGCCTACTGCGCCAAGCTTAAGTCCTCCGTATTAGCCCGGTCTTGACAGGTTTTGGCGAAAGGCGCGGAGTCTGCCCATGCAAGTTCAAGTTTCCGGCAAACATGTCGACGTCGGTGAGGCCCTGCGTGAGCGGGTCACCACCGAGATTTCAGCTTCTATTGCGCGATATTTCGAGCGTGGGGGTTTTGCAGATGTGGTGGTCAGCAAGGAGGGGCACGCCTTCCGGGTCGACTGTTCCCTGCATCTGGATTCCGGTCAGCATCTGGAAAGTCATGGTCTTGGCTCTGATGCCCATGCAGCCTTCGATGTGGCCCTGGGCAAGATCGAGACCCGGGTCCGTCGCTATAAGCGTCGCTTAAAGAGCCATTCGGTGGCCGCCAGTGCCAAGGCCGCTGAGACCGCTGCCTATTTCGTGATCCGCGCACCTGAGGACGAGGACGATGAGATCTGGGATGAAGCCGACTCGCCCCCGGTCGGTCCGGCCGTGCCCAATGGTCTGGTGATTGCCGAGACCGAGAAGGAAATCCGCACCATGACTGTTTCTCAGGCGGTGTTGGACCTGGATCTGACTGAATCTCAAACAATCGTGTTCAGGAACGCCGCGCACGGCGGATTGTCTGTGGTATATCGCCGCCCCGACGGGAACATCGGCTGGATCGACCCTGAGCGCACCAAGCCGTCCAACGGTAAGGGATCTTAGATGAGCGGCACCTGATCGCCTGTCATCAGGATGTCTCTGTCGGTCACTAAGGGGCGTCGGCCGGTAGATTAGGGCGTTGTGAGTTAAGATGATTTTTTCTGAAGTTCTGGATTTGGCCGCCATTGCGCCCCGTGCAACGGCGACGGACAAACGTCAGGTCCTGGCCCTGATTGCCGACATCGCCGCCCGCACCTTTGGCCTCGAAGCTGGGATGATTCTCGATGCACTTGCGGCAAGGGAACAGTTAGGGTCGACGGGTCTTGGCCGCGGCGTCGCCGTGCCCCACGCCCGGCTCCAGGGCCTCGATCGCGTGCGCGCGGTCTTCCTGCGCCTAGAGCACCCGGTGGACTTCGCTTCGGTAGACGACCAGCCCGTTGATCTCGTCTTCGCCCTGTTTTCGCCCGCCGGTCAGGTGGGCTCTATCCACCTGCAGGGCCTTGCGCGAATTTCCCGTCTCATGCGTCAGAAGGACCTGCGCGAACAGCTAAGACAGTCTAAGGCCGCCGAATCCATCCGCGCCCTACTGGTCCAGGACCTGCGCCAGACAGCGGCCTGAGGGTTTCAAGCCCAGGCCGCCACTTGGCGAGTGATTAGCGGCGAGGGGGTGGCGTGACGATCACCGTCGTGTCGCCAGTAGCGCCGGTTTTTCCGGTGGCACCTGATTCCCCGGTCGCACCGGTGTCCCCCATAGCACCCGTTTGGCCCGCAGCGCCGGTATAGCCGGTTGCTCCAGCGTCTCCAGTGGCACCTGTTGTACCGGTTGCGCCTTCAACGCCGCCAGCCCCCGTTGCGCCGGTTGCCCCTGTGGGTCCTGGCGGGCCAGCAACAACGGGCACTGGGGCGGGGGTAGGTGTTGGATTGTTACAGGCGCTAAGGGCCAATGCCGTAGCCGCCAAGGCCCCCGAAGCTAAGTATTTCATGGTCGCGTTTCCTCTATCTGCCGCCTTAGCCAAGGCGAGCTGATCAAAATGATTGATTGGCCTTCGGAGGTGTCGCCGAAGGAAAATAGCGGCCAGACGTTGATCGCCATCATCTGATCAGAACAGTTGGCGCGAGTTTGAGTTCCGCCTCGTCTTAATGAACCGAAACTGGCGCTAGCTCGTGGGCCAGGGCTGCGGCGACAGCGGAGTCCTTGTCTTCCAGTACAGCCAGTCGCTCGCCATTGGCGCGATGGACGGCGTAGAGGATCTGATCGGGGCGAAGGTCATAGCCCTCAACCTCGCCCCTCGGCGTCGAAGCCAGGATTTCAGCCCCCATGACGGGGCGCACATAGACCAGGCTGGGTCCGCCAAGGGCTGCCAGCTCTTGGGGGGACAGGGTCATTTGGCTCAGTTTAGGTGTCATAGGACCACCTCCAAAAAATCTTGAAAATCAGCCGGCCGTCTGAATGGGTATCTGTCGCACCAAGCGCGCGGGCTCGGGGCGGATCAGGTCAATGTGCAGCAGGCCGTGCTCCAGCAGTGCGGCTGAAACCTCCATGCCGTCGGCCAGGACAAAGCTACGGACAAAGCCCCGGGCGGCTATGCCTCGGTGCAGATAGGCCTCATCGGTCTTGGTCCCGTCGTCGCGCCGTCCGCCAATGGTCAGCTGACGATCCTCCAGGGTCACCTGAAGGGTCTGGGGGGTAAAGCCCGCCACGGCCAGGGTGATCCGCAGGGCACCGTCGCCCCGGTCTTCCACGTTATAGGGGGGATAGCTCTCGGCCGCCGCCTTGGCGGCCCGTTCGGCCAACAGCCGGGTATGCTCGAAACCGAGCAGGAAGGGGCTGTCGAACACCATGGTCCTATTCATTTCAAAGAGTCCTCGCACCTCAAGCGACTCGCCGGGCCCCCGCCCGAAACCGGCGCGAGAACACGACAGGGCTTAGGTGGGGTGCGGGGGGTGGGGATTCAAGCGGTCGCGCAATCCATATCGATTGTACTTTTTCAAGACGTACAATTGACCCAGGCGGATTGATCTATCATTCTCAGCCTCGAAGGAGCCCGCCATGCCCAGACTTGCCGTAGACGACAACAGCCGCTTGGCCATCCGGTTGAAGTCCGCGGAAAAGGCCATGCTCATGCGAGCGGCGGCCTTGGAGCGCACCAATCTGACCGCCTTTGTCCTCAACACGGCCATCAAGGCGGCTGAGACCGCCATTGAGCGGAACGAAACCGTCAATCTCTCCGTCCGAGACAGCCTCAGGGTTATGGATCTACTGGACGCACCGCCTGCCCCTAACGCCAAACTGATCGCCGCCGCTTGGGCCCTGAAGGAGCAGTGAGCCTGCCGCCTTGGCGGGAGGCTCCAATCTCCCGTGACCAAAACCGCAAGGGCTTTGACTGCGGCGACCAAGATCTCAACCGCTTCCTCCGCGACCATGCCCGCCAAAACCACGAACAAGGCGCGTCTAAAACATTCGTGGCCCTTGGAGAGGATGAGACATCCGTATTGGGCTTTTACAGCCTCAGCCCGGTCTCAGTGACCTATGCCTCAG
>CAITHQ010000039.1 GCA_903892305.1 uncultured Alphaproteobacteria bacterium | reverse complement strand
GGCGATCTGATTGGCGTGAATAGCTTTATCGTGTCGCGATCAGGAAGCTCTTCGGGAGTCGGGTTTGCTGTACCCGCAGCCATGGTGCGCCGGATCGTTGAGACCGCCGCTGGCGGCGGGCATAGCTTGATCCGGTCTTGGCTCGGTGCGCACACGCAGACGGTCACGGGCGATATTGCCAAGAGCCTGTCCCTACCATCGCCTCAGGGGGCCTTGGTCGCCGACATTTGGCCCGGCGGACCGGCAGAGCGCGCGGGCCTCAAGCAGGGCGATGTGATCACGACGGTCGCGGGCCGCCCAGTCATTGACGCCGCTACTGTGTCCTACGCTGTCGGTGCCGTTCGGCCCGGCGATACTTTGAAGATCGGCATCAGGCGGGCTGGAGCCAATCAAATGCTGAGTTTCAAAGCTGAAGCGCCGCCGGCCACACCGGCGCGAGATGAGCAATTGCTGCAGGGCCGTAATCCCTTTGACGGTGCCACTGTGGTCAATCTGTCGCCGGCTGTGGCCGATGAACTTGGCCTCGATCCCTTCCTGGGTAAGGGGGTTATGGTGCTGAAAATTGGTCGGGGCTTTGCCCTCAATGCCGGGCTGCAACCTGGAGACCTGATCAAAAAGGTCAATGGCCGCGACATTGGTGCGGTGAGCGATCTGCGGGCTGCCCTAACTGTTCCGGGCAATCAATGGCAGGTGACCATTATCCGCGGCGGCCAGGAAATCACGGGGACCTTCCGCACCTAAGCCAAAGCCTGATACAGCCTTTCCATGGCTGATCTCTTTGAAGCGGCGGGACTGATACCGCAGGCACCGTCGCCCCTGGCCGATCGGCTGCGCCCCCAGACCCTGGGGGATGTTGTGGGCCAGGATCATCTGCTTGGCCCCGAAGGCCCTATAGGCCGCATGGCGGCGGCTCAGCGGCTGTCGTCCATGATCCTTTGGGGCCCACCCGGCACGGGCAAGACCACAATTGCGCGCCTGTTGGCCAAGGCGGCGGGCTATGAGTTCCAGCAGCTGTCTGCCGTATTTTCGGGGGTTGCGGACCTGAAGAAGGCCTTTGAGCAGGCGCGGGTTCGTCGATCCGCTGGCCAGTCTACCCTGCTATTTGTCGATGAAATTCATCGTTTCAATCGCGCCCAGCAGGATGGCTTCCTGCCTTTCGTCGAGGAGGGGATCGTCACCCTGGTTGGTGCGACGACGGAAAACCCCTCCTTTGAACTCAATGGTGCCTTGCTCTCCCGCGCCCAGGTCTATGTGCTCAAGCGACTGGACGAGGAGGCCTTGGAGGCCCTTCTGGCCAAGGCTGAAGCGCATGAGGCTAAACTGCTTCCGGTGGATATCGAGGCGAGGGCGACTCTTATCGCCATGGCGGACGGGGATGGACGCTATCTCCTGACCCTCGCGGAAACCTTGTTCAATGTGGGCACTGCCCAGCTTCTGGACCCCAAAGGGCTCAGTCTATTCCTTCAGAAGCGCAGCCCAGCCTATGACAAGGATCGGGAAGGCCATTACAACCTGATCTCTGCCTTGCATAAATCCATACGTGGCTCTGACCCGGACGCTGCCCTCTACTGGTTGGCGCGCATGCTCGATGGCGGCGAGGATCCGTTGTTCATCGCCCGGCGTCTGATCCGCGCGGCTATGGAAGACATTGGCGAAGCCGATCCCATGTCTCTGGTGCTCGCGAACGCGGCCAAGGATGCGTACGACTTCCTTGGCAGTCCAGAGGGCGAAATTGCCCTAGCTCAGGTGACGGTGCATCTGGCGTCTGCGCCGAAATCCAACGCCGTCTATGCCGCTTATAATGCCGCGCGAAAGGCGGCCCGGGAGACCGGGTCCCTGGCCCCGCCAGCCCATATCCTCAATGCGCCGACCAAGCTGATGAAGGACCTGGGTTACGGTCAGGGCTATGCTTATGACCACGACGTTCCCGGTGGGTTTTCCGGTCAGAACTATTTCCCTGATGGCATGGCGCGACGCAAATTCTACGACCCCAAAGGCGAGGGCGTTGAAGGGCGGATCAAGGAGCGCTTGGATCGCTGG
>CAITHQ010000038.1 GCA_903892305.1 uncultured Alphaproteobacteria bacterium | reverse complement strand
GACAACGGCAAGGAATTCGCCCTGATGGTCAAGGCGGGCCTGACCCCCATGGACGCCATCCTTTCGGCTACGGCCGGGGGCTCCGATCTACTGGGCAAAGCCGCCGACATCGGCTCGGTCCAGGCCGGCCGCTATGCCGACATCATCGCCGTGTCAGGTGATCCCCTGGCCGATGTGACTGAGCTTGAGCGGGTCGCCTTCGTCATGAAGGGCGGCGTGGTTTACAAGGCCGACGGCAAGCCGGTTCGGCCTTAGGGCTCCAGGGCCTAAAGCGGAATATTGTCGTGCTTCTTCCAGGGATTGGTCAGCACCTTGCCCTTGAGGTTCTTGAGCGCCCTGGAAATCCGCTTTCGGGTCATGCGCGGGCTGACCACGTCGTCGATATAGCCCCGAGAGGCGGCGACGAAGGGATTGGCGAAGCGGTCTTGATACTCCGCCGTCCGCGCGGCGATGGCGTCGGGATCGCCAATCTCTGAGCGGAAGATAATCTCCACCGCCCCCTTGGCACCCATGACGGCAATTTCGGCGGTCGGCCAAGCATAGTTGATGTCGCCGCGCAGGTGCTTGGAGCTCATGACATCATAGGCGCCGCCATAGGCCTTACGGGTGATCAAGGTCACCTTGGGCACGGTGGCCTCGGCATAGGCAAACAGTAGCTTGGCACCGTGGCGGATCAGGCCCCCCTGCTCCTGCTTTGTGCCCGGCATGAAGCCCGGGACGTCCACCAGGGTCACCAGGGGGATATCAAAGGCATCGCAGAACCGCACAAAGCGCGCGGCCTTTCGGCTGGAATCGATATCCAGAACCCCCGCCAGCACCTGGGGCTGGTTGGCAACAATGCCGATGGTGGCACCGTCCATGCGGCTGAAACCACAGATGATATTTTTGGCGAAGTCCGGCGAAATCTCGAAGAAATCCCCCTCATCTACGACCTTCAGGATCAGTTCCTTCATGTCATAGGGCTTGTTGGGATTGGACGGGATCAGGGTGTCGAGACTGGGCTCTTCCCGATCTGGCTTGTCAAAGCTCTCGCGGACCGGCGGCTTTTCGCGGTTGGAGGCCGGCAGGAAGTCGATCAGGCGGCGGACCTGGGTCAGGGCTTCCAGGTCATTTTCGAAGGCGCCGTCGGCCACGCCGGACTTCATGGCGTGAATGCGATAGCCGCCCAGTTCCTCGTGGGTGACTTCCTCGTGAGTGACCGTCTTCACCACATCGGGGCCAGTCACGTACATATAGCTGGTATCCTTCACCATGAAGATGAAGTCGGTAATGGCCGGGGAATAGACATCGCCCCCGGCGCAAGGGCCCATAATCACACTGATCTGCGGAATGACCCCAGAGGCCAGGGTGTTTTGCAGAAAGATATCGGCATAACCCGCCAGGCCGTCCACGCCCTCTTGAATGCGGGCACCGCCCGCGTCGAACAGGCCGATGATTGGTGCCCCCATCTTCAGGGCCTGTTCCTGCACCTTGACGATCTTGCGGGCGTGGGCGTTGGACAGTGATCCGCCGAAGACGGTGAAGTCCTTGGAAAACACGAAGACCACCCGGCCATTGATCGTGCCCCAGCCCGTGACCACGCCGTCCCCGGCGATCTTGTTGTCGGCCATGCCGAAGTCGGTGGCGCGGTGCTCGACGAACATATCGAACTCTTCGAAGGAGCCGTCATCGAGCAGCAGTTCCAGGCGTTCCCGGGCCGTCAGCTTGCCCTTGGCATGCTGGTTGGCGATCCGCTTTTCGCCACCGCCCTGCCGGGCCTCTTCGCGACGCCGCTCCAACTCGTCCAGGATATGCTTCACGCCCAGGCCCCTTGATTGGTCACACAGAACCCAAAGCCCTAGTGCGCCCTGCCTAGCCTTGCAAGATCACCATGCGTCACCCGCGCTAGCGCTAGAATACAGGGCAGGATAGATCGGGAGCAGACGCCTAAGGACCAAATGATGAGAATCGCCACCTGGAATGTCAATTCCGTGAATGCGCGCCTGGAGACAGTCACCCGCTGGTTTGAGGAAGCCCAGCCCGACGTAGCCTGCCTGCAGGAAATCAAATGCATTGACGAGAAGTTCCCCATCGAAGCCTTTGAACGCCTTGGCTATAATGTCGCAGTTCATGGCCAAAAGACCTATAACGGCGTGGCGATCCTCTCCAAAACTCCCCTCGAAGACATCACCAAGGGCCTGCCGGGGGACGAGAGCGATGAGCAGGCCCGCTATTTGGAAGCCGTAGTCAGCGGTCCGCGCCCCGTCCGCGTCGCCTCCATCTATTTGCCCAACGGCAATCCCATCGGCACAGAGAAATTTGATTATAAGCTGGCCTGGATGGCGCGCTTAAATGCCCACGCCAAGGGCTTGCTAGCCCTGGAAGAGCCCTTGGCCCTGGTCGGCGATTACAACGTCATTCCTGAAGCGCGGGACGCCTCCCACCCCGAACAATGGACCAAGGACGCCCTGGCCCAGCCGGAGAGCCGCGCGGCCTTTC
>CAITHQ010000037.1 GCA_903892305.1 uncultured Alphaproteobacteria bacterium | reverse complement strand
ACCTGGCTTTGGATCTCTTTGCTGACGGGCTCTCTGCAATCCTACCTTCAACCGCCGCCAGCCGCGCCTCCACCGCCGCCAGCCTGACCGCACACCCACATTCGAGCGCGCGCGTGGGCGCAAACCGCCGCCCTATCAGAAGGGGCCTGATCATCTCATCTCCAAAATGTCTGGAAAGCCTCAGGAAGCCACGCCCGCCCTGCCCCATGACCCAGGCCGCAGACCCACTCCCTCACCGTGATCAGAACCTAGCGAAAACCAGTCCCCATGTCAAGAACAAATAGAGAACATTGAGTCAGCATTGCCAATGCCTAGCCCTACGACCTGGACCCCGGCCTCCGCCGGGGTGACCGGTGGTTGCTGAAAACGCACCACCCGAACCCCCACCCCCGGTCATACCGGCGAAGGCCGGTATCCAGGTCGTAGGTCGAGGCGGTTCCGGACAGACCGCTCCTAGGGCACCGCCCAAACCCACAGCCCTACGAACTGGACCCCGGCCTCCGCCGGGGTGACGGGTGAGTGAACTAGGCGTCCTGCCGCTTCAGCAACCAACCCATCACCCCGAGCCCAATCCCCGCCCCAATCAGCTGAGCTAGGATGAACCCAGGGGCTGAACTCGGCGCAATCCCAGCAAAGGTATCAGACAGGCTCCGCGCAATCGTCACAGCCGGATTGGCGAAGGACGTCGAGGCGGTGAACCAATAGGCGCTGGTGATATAGAGGCCGACCATCAAGGCTGTCGCCTCGGGCTTAAACCGGACCGACCCCAAAATCACCGCCACCAGCCCAAAGGTTGCCAGCCCCTCTGAGAACAGCTGGGATGGCCCATCCCTCAGCTTGGTGGAGACCTGCAAGATCGGTTCGGCAAACATGGCGTGGGACGCCCAGACCCCTAGCACAGCACCCAAAATCTGAGCTGCGATAAACACCCCAGCCTCCCCCCAGGCCAGCTCGCCCTTAGCGGCGAAGACCAGGCTAACCGCGGGGTTGAAATGCGCCCCAGAAATTGGCCCGAAAATCGTGATCAGCACCACCAGGCCTGCACCTGTTGCCAGGGTATTGCCCAGCAAGGCCAGGGCGACATTCCCCCCCGCCAGGGTCTCGCCCATAATCCCCGACCCTACCACAATGGCCAGCAGGAGGGCTGTTCCCATCCCCTCTGCAGCCAACCTGCGGCTCAGGCTGAATGGCGCGTCGCTCATGGCTCAGGCCTCGTCCTTCGTCTTGCCGATCTCAGTAAGTTTGGCCTGAAGGGTCAGGCGATCCAGGGTCGCCATGGGCAGGTTGACGAAGGCGTCTATGCGGTTCTGTAAACGCCTGTAAGTATCGGCGAAGGCCAGGGCGACTTGCGCCTCACTGCCTTCTGCATCGGCCGGGTCAGGCACACCCCAGTGAGCGCTCATGGGCTGGCCGGGCCAGATGGGGCAAACCTCACCTGCAGCATTGTCACAGACGGTGAAGACGAAATCTAGGTCCGGCGCCTGTGGGTTCTGGGCCTTGGAGAACTCATCCCAGGCCTTAGAGCGGAAACCCGAAGTGTCGTAATCGAGCTTTTCCAACAGGGCCAAAGCGTTTGGATTGACCTTGCCTGTCGGCATGGACCCCGCCGAATAGCCCACAAACCGCCCCTGCCCCAGGCGGTTCACCAGGGCCTCGGCCAAGATCGAACGGCATGAGTTCCCAGTGCATAGAAAGAGCACATTATAAGGCCGTGTCATCAGAATTTCCCCCTAGCAACAGGCCGCCAGGGGCAGGCTGAGCACCTCGCAAATCTCCGGTGCGCCGTTGCAGCAATCATCCACCAGGAAGCCAAGCACCTGGCGCATGCGCTCAAAACTGGCGGCATAGATGATGGACCTGCCCTCCCGCCGGGAGGTCACCAGTCCTGCACCTGCCAGAATGCTCAGGTTTGCCGAGAGGGTGTTGGCCAAGCTGCCGGTCTCCCGGGCGATCTCTCCGGCCGCCAGCCCCCCAGGGCCAACCTTCACCAACAGCCGAAACACCGCAAGCCGCCCAGGGTGCGCCAAGGCGCTCAGGGCACCGGCTGCGTCATTAATTTCCATATTTCCGGAATAATAGAAATCTGGGATCAACCAAGTGAAGCTTTGATGACAATCGTCCCTCGGTCTTACCGGCGGAGGCCGGTATCCAGTTGCATCCCCGGTGTTTGCCGGAAAGGCCGAATTCCGGTTCACTGTCAGGCACACAATCCTACGACCAGGGACGATGGCCTCCTCCTGGTTGACCGGTGGGGCGGACTAACCCAGCGCCTCCGCAATCAAATCCTGGGTGATGGCCTGCAGGTGCGGCGTACCCTCTTCGGCCATGCGCTGGATTAGGCCCACAAAGATCAGGTCCGTCTCCCAGTCGACCCAGAACCAGGTACCCGCCGCACCGTCCCACTGATAGGT
>CAITHQ010000036.1 GCA_903892305.1 uncultured Alphaproteobacteria bacterium | reverse complement strand
TGGCGATCCTCGGCGCGGACCCTGTCGATTATGACGCCTATGCTCAAGCGGTTCGGGAAGAATTTGCGCATGTTTCCGATGAGGTCTGGACGCGGGGGCGCCTAGCGGTCATCGGCGGCTTCCTTGAGGCTGAGGTCATTTATCCTGATCCAGACTTGCGCCAGCGATTTGAGGCCAAGGCCCGGGAAAACTTGGCCAGAGAGATCGCTGCACTGGCTTAGGCGCGGGGGGCTAACACCACCACCAGTGGATAGTGGTCTGAACCACGTTTTGGCCCCCGCTTAATACTGACTGTCCGCCAGCCAGACCCTGCATAGACATGGTCGATGGGCAGGAAGGGGATTGGCGAGGATAGTCGTCCGTCCAAGAAAGGCTGTCCTGGCCAGCTGAAAATAGCCCGATCGCGCCTTGAAAGTCCGCTGCGTTTATCGAAGTCCTGTAGCGCAAAGGACCAGGGAGTCAGATTGAAATCCCCTACCAGTATGACCTTCGAGCGGTCGACCGTTTTGAGATTCTCTAGCAATTGTTCGCGTAGGTCAGACTGACTCAAATAGGTCGGCCAGGACAGGTGCAGTCCGATCATCGTGAAGTCCCCCGCCGAATGGGGCAGGGTGGCGCTGACAAGGTCTGGCCGTTCGCGCTGGGGACCGAGTGCGGGAAATATCGACTCTTTTGGGGGTGCCTTTGTGAAAAGCGCGGTTCCGAGACGCCCTGGCATCATGTGATAGTCACCATGGGCCAAGAGGGCGTCGTACATGCCGGGCGTAAGCTCTTCTATAGCGATGACATCTGGTGCTTCTGAGGTCAGCCACTGCACATCACTTTGGATGTCGCTGTTCTTATGCCAGGCGTTGAACTGAATGATTTTGAGGGTGTGTGGAGACGAGGCGGCGACCCTGGGCTCAATAGAGCGCAGATATTCAGGTGCCATGAGGGTGAGGGCGGCTGTCACAGTCGCAATGCCCAGAGCCAATAGGATCGACCTCTGCCCCAAAGAGACGAGGCCGTAGAGAGAGACAGCAAGACCACCGTATAGCCAGATGAGGGCGAAGTGGGTCAACAGGTCCAAGCGTGGGTTGAATCGCCCGCCTTGGGCTAGGATGGCCGCCATCAAACAGGCGAAGCCAAACACTAGGGCTAAGCGGTCGAGGCCCACCGCGAAGATTTTGAGAATCAGGCTCATCTTCGCCCTTTACCATGCGCTGACGCTTGACGCGGGGTCTCGCGCATGCGCTTCACGCCTCCGCCCATGCAACTCTCCGATTTTGACTTTGATCTGCCCGAAACGGCCATCGCCTTGCGTCCCGCCGAGCCGCGCGACTCGGCGCGCATGTTGCTGGTCGTCCCCGGATACCCCCTGACGGATATGAGGGTATCGGACCTGCCGCAACAGCTTCGGGCGGGGGATGTTCTCGTGCTCAATGACACCCGGGTTATCCCTGCAAGGCTGAGTGGGACCCGCACCCGGCGCGCGTCGGTGATTAAGGTCGAGGCGACCCTGCACCAGAGGCTCGCACCCAATCAATGGAGCGCCTTTATGCGCCCGGGCAAACGTCTGGCGCCGGGCGATGACCTGACCTTTGGCGGGACGCTGCCGGCGAAAGTGCTGGAAAAGCGCGATGGGGGCGAAGTGGTTCTGACCTTCGCCCTCGGGGGTGTCGAACTGGATCTGGCCATTGCCGAGGTGGGCGTCATGCCCCTGCCGCCCTATATCGCCGCCAAGCGGGCTCAAGATCAGAGAGATAGGGTCGACTATCAGACGGTCTATGCCGCCGCCGACGGGTCGGTGGCCGCTCCCACAGCAGGCCTGCACTATACACCTGACCTTTTGGCCAAGCTCGAGGCCCTGGGGGTCAAGATCGTCTTTGTGCGGTTGCATGTGGGCGCGGGAACTTTTCTTCCTGTGAAAGTCGATGATATCGCTGATCACAAAATGCACGCTGAATATGGCGAGGTGACGACAGAGGCAGCCAATGCCATCAACACCGCCCACGCTGCGGGGGGGCGGGTGATCTGTGTGGGAACCACATCCCTGAGGCTTATAGAAAGCGCCGCAGACGAGGCAGGGATTGTTCAGCCATTTGCTGACGAGACCGCTATATTCATCACCCCTGGCTATAAGTTTCGCGCGGCTGATGGATTGATGACCAACTTCCATCTTCCCAAGTCGACGCTCTTCATGCTGGTCAGCGCCTTTGCCGGTCTTGCAGAAATGCGTGAGGCCTATGCCTACGCCATCGACACTGGCTATCGGTTCTATTCCTATGGCGATTCAAGCCTGCTCTGGAGGGCCTAGGCCATGACAGCCTTTCCCTTTGAAATCTCCGCCACCGACGGCGCGGCTAGAACCGGGGTTCTAAAGACATCCCGGGGGGATATCCGCACCCCCGCCTTTATGCCGGTGGGCACGGCGGCGACGGTTAAGGCCCTGACCGTCGATCAGGTTGCATCGACCGGTGCCGACATCATTCTAGGCAATACCTATCATCTCATGCTGCGTCCCGGCGCAGAGCGGGTGGCTCGGCTTGGCGGCCTTCATAGGTTTATGCGCTGGGAGAAACCTATCCTCACCGACTCTGGCGGCTTCCAGGTCATGTCCCTGTCGAAAATCGCCAAGGTGACCGAGGATGCCGTGGCCTTCCAGAGCCATATCGACGGCTCGAAACACATCATGACCCCTGAGCGGTCAATTGAAATTCAGGCCGAGCATCTGGGCTCGGACATTGTCATGCAGTTGGACCAATGCGTGGCCTGGCCCGCAGAGTCTCCTGCCGCCGCAGCCGCCATGCAGCTGTCAGCCCGGTGGGGCGCCCGGTCCAAGGCCGCCTTCGGCGAGCGTCCGACCCAGGCCCTGTTCGGCATTCAGCAAGGCTCGACCTTCAAGGCCCTGCGTCAGGAATCTGCGGACCGGCTGATCGAAATCGGGTTCGACGGCTATGCCCTTGGTGGCTTGGCGGTGGGCGAGGGCCATGAGGCCATGTGCGAGGTACTCGACTATGCGCCGGCCATGTTGCCCGCGGATCGGCCGCGTTACCTGATGGGGGTCGGCAAGCCTATCGACCTCGT
This sequence comes from uncultured Alphaproteobacteria bacterium, assembly GCA_903892305.1. Classification (GTDB taxonomy): domain Bacteria; phylum Pseudomonadota; class Alphaproteobacteria; order Caulobacterales; family Caulobacteraceae; genus Phenylobacterium. Next base: position 2,928 of record CAITHQ010000036.1, on the reverse strand, counting down.
CGAGGCCGTCGCCCGGGGCGTTGACATGTTCGACTGCGTCCTGCCGACCCGATCTGGCCGTCATGGGCAAGCCTGGACCTGGGAGGGCTCGGTTAATCTGAAAAATGCCCGTTTCGCCGAAGACGATACTCCGCTTGACCCAATGTCTGAGTGTCCGGCCTCGAGCCACTATTCCAAGGCCTATCTGCACCACCTTGTGAAATCTGAGGAAATCCTCAGCCAAGTCCTGTTGTCCTGGCACAACATTGCCTTCTTCCAGGCCCTGACGGCGGCCATGCGGGCTGCGATTTCTGAAGGGCGTTTTGCTGCCTTCGTCAAAGACTTCCACGACCGGCAGGCACGATAGGGCTGAGGTGGTAGTTTAGGGGCGATAGGGCCGAGCTGGCGGCGCACAGCCCCGAGATTCTCCCAAACCTTTAAGATAGGCGCGGCGGATTTGACCGGCCGTGATCGCGGCTGAGATCAACTTGTCATGCCGATTGGACCCTGAGATTTCGCGGATCCACGATCCCATGGGCAGGGTATCGGAGGCCGCGCCGGCAATGGCCCCGAGTACGGATGCTGAGGCCCGCTCTCCCAAGGTGTGATCATCAATCTTGGCATCTTCCAAATCTGGGCCGAGCGCCCCATTGAGGGGCAGGATCTCTGAGACCAGCCAGTCACAGGTGATGACTGGGGGCCGCCCATAGGGTGCCTCTGCCGCCGCTAAGAGGGCATCGGGTATCTTCGACTGCAGGATATTCAGGTCTCTCAGCGGGGCGGCGAGGGCATTGGGCAGGTCGGCCCGTCGAGTCTGAGAGCCCGTTTGGACTTGGGGTGACCCGTCCAATGGGGTGGTCGCACAACCGCCCAGGACGAGAAGCGCGCAAATCTGCAGGTGTCGTCTGGCCATGGCTCAGCTTAGCCTGCGCTGAAGGTCCTGTGAAACCCGGTTAGGGCTGGGTCTTCGATGTTTTCCTTCAGACCCTTGCCCCGGCGGGGTGCCGGCCCTATGGTCCGCGCCGCTTCGCCCGGTGCAGTTCCTGCATCGCGCCAAGGGCCGGTAGCTCAGCGGTAGAGCACCCGACTTTTAATCGAGTGGTCGTGGGTTCGATCCCCACCCGGCCTACCATTCCGCATGGCATGATTGCCAAATTTGTCGCCGGAAACTCGCTAGGCCCTTGCGGGGTAGGGCTTTGCGGGGAAATTCATCAAAAAGATTACGAGCGCCAATGGATCTCGCCACCATGCCATGCCGCAGGCATCATCGGGTAATCTCTTAGATTGTAGTATAGGAACAAAATCTTTAGGATTGCATTTTGGCCTCATGGTGCTTTACCAAAAGCCTTTCAACCACCCTGTTCCTGTCAATCGCTGAGGAATCATATGGTCAAAGTCTTGAGGTCCTGGCGGCCGGGTGCAGCGTCTCTTATGGCCCTGACTGCGTTGGCGTCGATGGCGCACGCTGAGCCTACACAGGTTATGCGTGATGCCGTTACAGCGGGCGTCGATTCCCGGACCAAGATGTCTCAGGTCATGGTCGACGAAGTCTTTAGTTATGCAGAGCCTGGCTTCCAGGAATTCCGGACGTCGGAATATCTGACAGGCATTCTCGAAAAGAACGGCTTCAAGATCACCCGTGGGGTCGCCGGCGTTCCAACAGCTTGGACGGCGACTTGGGGGGAGGGCGGTTCCTTGGTCGCCCTGGGCAGTGATATCGACGGCCTGCTGGGTCTGTCGCAATATCCCGGGGTTTCGACCATCAAGCCCATGATCGAGGGTGCGCCTGGACATGGTGAGGGCCACAATTCAGGCATGCCGCTGATGATCGTCGCGGCCTTATCAGTCAAGGAGGTCATGGAGAAGAACCATATCCCCGGCCGGCTGATGCTGTGGCCGGGTGTTGCGGAAGAATTATTGGGAACCAAGGCGTTCTACGTGCGCGATGGGGTGTTCAAGGGCGTCGATGCGTCGATCTTTGTGCATGTCAGCAAGGATTTTTCGACAAGTTGGGGGCATCGCGGCAATAATGGGATGGTGTCGGTGGAATACACCTTCCACGGCAAAACGGCCCATGCTGCCATCCAACCCTGGGATGGCCGCAGTGCCCTAGATGGGGTCGAGGTCATGAACATGGCCTGGAATTTGCGGCGGGAGCACCTACCGCTCACTCAAAGGTCGCACTACGTCATCACCAATGGTGGAGGTCAGCCTAACATCGTCCCAGGTGTTGCGTCGGTCTGGTACTATTTCCGGGAAAATAGCTTCGACGCGATCCGCGGGCTCTATGAACTTGGCAATACGATTTCCGAGGCCGCGGCCATGGCCACGGGAACGACGGTTGAGCATCACATACTGGGCTATGCGGCACCGAATTACAGCAACAAGCCCCTAGCCCTCGCGGCCTACGCAAATATCAAGGCTGTCGGCATGCCCAAGTGGAGTGAGGACGATCAGATTTTCGCTAAGCGCGTCCAGCAGTCGCAGGGTTTCAACTTAGCCCCCTTAGCCACTGACGTTGCGCCGATTTCCGAGCCAGATAGCGGTGGAGCCGCCGTCGGCGGGGTCTCCGACGATATCGGCGATGTCATGTGGACGGTGCCCACCATTACCATTCGATATCCCTCCAACATTCCAAATGCTATCGTTCACAACGTAACGTCTGGCATGGCGATGGCGACCCCGATCGCCCACAAGGGTGTGGTCGTTGGGTCCAAGGCTGTTGCTCTGACCGTGTTGGATATCATGACCACTCCAAAGCTAGTGGCCGATGCGAAGGACTATTTCCAGAACGTCCAGTTGAAGGACACAAAATACGACCCAGTCCTAACGCCTTTGGACAAGCCGGCTATCTTGATGAACACTGATATTATGGGAAAAATGCGTCCCAAAATGGAGTTATTTTACTATAATTCTTATAAATATAAAACCTATCTCGATCAGTTGGGT
>CAITHQ010000035.1 GCA_903892305.1 uncultured Alphaproteobacteria bacterium | reverse complement strand
TGCCGTCGTCGCCGATGAGGGGGCGAATATCGCCCTCGGTCTCCAGGCTAGTCCAAACGTCTTTAGCCTCCGCCTGGCCTGCCATGAGATCTAGGACCGCCCGGGGCGGGGCGGCGGGATCAAAGGCGTGGGCTTCCAGCTCGACGCCTCCAGCCTCCAGCTTGGAGTAGTCCAGGATTTCTGTGACCAGTTCCAGCAGGGCCAGACTGGCATTGTGGATCAAGCTCACATGCCGGGTGTCTTCCTTAGCCAGCCGGGTGGATCGCCGTAAGACCTCGGAGAATCCAATAATGGCGTTGAGCGGAGTCCGCAGCTCATGGGTCATGTTTGCCAGGAATTCTGACTTGGCCGCCGCGGCGTCTTCCGCCCGGCGCCGGGCGTCCACCAAGTCTTTTTCCAGGGCCTTTCGCGCGTCGATCGGTCGCGACACGGTCAGCACCTTGGGGAGCTCACCATCTGTCTCAGCCGGTACCAGACTGAAATTCGTTTCCATCCAAACATACCGACCGTCTTGGTGCAGTACCCGGTATTGCTGGGTCATTTCTCCGCCAATTTTGACGAAGTCTTCGACGGCCTCACGAACCCAGGTCGCATCCTCGGGATGCAGGGACTGGTGCCGAACGCCTTCGAACCATGCCTCCGGCGTATAACCAAGAACCTTGGTCAGGGAGGGCGAGACATAGATTTTTTCCCCCAGAGTACCGGTCATCGAGATGATATCTGTGAGGTTGTCGGCCAGGACGCGGTATTTGGTTTCCGAGGCCGCTAGCTGCTCCTGGGCTTGGTTGAATTTCTTCCGCACGGCCAGGGCGCGAAACACGCCATCGCAGGCAAAGACCAGCGCCAGGGCCAGAAAACCCATCACAGGCCCGAGATTCAGATGCAGGGGATTGGGGCCGATTTGAACCCAGACCAGCATGCCAATTCCGGGCAGGGCACCGCCGACAACGAAGCCGATCGCCGATTGATAGGCATTGGCCTGGGTGAAGAAGATCACCGACAGCCACAGGGTGACGGCGACTATAGCCCCCTCCGAACTGCCGCTGGTCCAGAACAGGCCGCCGAGGAACACCCAAAGGGTGCAGCCGGTCAGGAGGCTTAGGAGATAGGCGCCGCGCAGGCGGATTGAGCCGACAGCCCCACGGCCCTGCCGATGACTCACAACCCATGATAGCGATTCCTGAGCGCAGCAGCCGACCAACCAAAAGGCTGCCGTGGATGGGGATATGATCAGTGTGGCCAGCCCTGAGACCAGAACACCAAGGACCAAGCGAATTTTTAGCCCGTCAAAAGACTTGGCCGCCAATTCGTCTACGCCGTCGTCCAGGTAATTGACCAAGGCCTATCCTTCCCTGTTGGGGCTAAGGGATAGGGTAAAACCGTTTCGGCAAGGTTACCAACTAACCTTATGCGGGTGGCGGTATAACCTCTCGCTTCCCGGCATGGTTGGCGGGACTGACCACGCCCTCATTCTCCATCCGCTCAATCAGCGAAGCGGCGCGGTTATAGCCAATCTGCAAACGGCGCTGAACATAGGAGGTCGAAGCCTTGCGATCGCGCAGAACCACGGCGACAGCCCGGTCATAGAGATCATCACCAGAACCCCCCTCTTCGCCAAAGGCTGAGCCGCCGTCTTCACCTTCGTCATCCCCACCGGCGGTGATTTCTTCAAGGTATTGCGGCTGACCTTGGTCGCGGAGGAATTTCGCCACCGCCTCAACCTCCTGGTCGGACACAAAGGGCCCATGCAGACGGGTAATGCGGCCGCCACCGGCCATGTAGAGCATGTCGCCCTGGCCAAGCAGTTGCTCAGCCCCCTGCTCGCCCAGAATGGTGCGGCTATCGATCTTGGAGGTGACCTGGAAGGAGATACGGGTCGGAAAATTCGCCTTAATGGTGCCAGTAATGACGTCCACCGACGGGCGCTGGGTGGCCATGACCAGGTGGATGCCAGCGGCGCGAGCCATTTGAGCCAGGCGCTGGACGGCACCTTCCACATCCTTGCCCGCGACCATCATCAGGTCGGCCACCTCGTCGATGACCACCACCAGATAGGGCATGGGCTTGGGATCGATCCGCTCACTCTCATAAATGGGTCGGCCGGCGTCATCGAATCCGGTCTGAACCGTTCGCTCAAAGTGCTCGCCCTTGGCGGCAGCTTCCTTGGCCCGTTCATTGTACGAGGCCACATTGCGGACGCCGATCTTGGACATCAACCGATAGCGGTCTTCCATTTCCCGCACGGTCCATTTCAAGGCGACTATGGCCTTTTTGGGATCGGTCACCACCGGCGTCAGCAGGTGAGGAATGCCGTCATAGACGCTGAGCTCCAGCATTTTCGGATCGATCATGATGAACCGGCACTGCTCGGGCGGCAGGCGATAGAGGATCGACAGGATCATGGCGTTGACCCCGACCGATTTGCCCGATCCGGTGGTGCCTGCAATCAGCAGGTGGGGCATTTTCGACAGGTCAGCGATGTAGGGCTCGCCGCCAATGTTTTCGCCGAGCGCCATGGGCAGGGCCTGGTTGGACTTCTCGTACTCAGCGCTGGCCAGCAGATCGCGGAGATAGACCGTTTCCCGGCGGCTATTGGGCAGCTCAATACCAATGGCATTGCGTCCAGCGACCACGGCCACGCGGCAGGCAGCCACGCTCATAGAGCGGGCGATATCGTCTGACAGGGCCACAACCCGCGCTGACTTAACACCAGGTGCTGGAACCAATTCGTAAAGCGTCACCACCGGTCCAGGGCGAATCTGGTCGATCTGGCCGCGCACACCGAACTCGGCCAGGACGCTTTCCAGCAATTGTGCATTCTGGCGCAGGGCACCTTCGTCAAACTGGGCAGCCCGCGGCTTGGGCTTGGCCAGCATGGCCAGCTCGGGCAGGGCAAACCCGCCGGGCCGGACAAAATCGAAGGCACCTTGGGCCTCCCTCTGCTCTCGGCCTGAGTCCTTTGGTGGGGTCTTTGGCCCCTTAATGGCCACAGGTATGACCTCTCGCTCACCAAGGCTCGGGGTGGCGCTAGGCGTCTCTGAAATGGGGGCTTCCGGCTGCGTCTCTACCGTCCTTCGCCTTTGAGGGACGCGGGTGGGCGGCAAGGGGGCTTGGACTTCAGCCACAAGGGTCTTGGGCTTTGGTTGCAGGGCGTCAATCAGCCGCTCTCCCAGGGCCAAGACGTCGCTGCGATTGACGCCAAAGGCATAGCCCACAGCCCAGGCGGCGACCCCGGCATAGATCAGGGCAGCCAGGGTGCGGGCAAAGGGCAGGTGGGCATAGGCAAAAAGGTTGGCCAAGCCCCCCAGCATGCCGTCCCCCCAGAATCCCCCCAGCCCCCTCGCCAGAGGCCAGATCTTTGGGGCCGGAGAGGCAGCCAGCAGGGCGGCCAGGGCCAGCAGGCCAAGGGCCCCGATCAGCGCACGCAAGCGCACGTGCTGGCGGGTTTCATTGGGATGTGGGGTCACGGCGCGATGCAGGCCAAGCAGCACCATCAACAAGGCAGCACCCCCTGCTGCGAGACCCAGGGACTGAATCCAAAGATCGGCAAGGGTTGCGCCTGGGGCGCCGAGGGCATTGCCGATCGGGTCAGGCGATGACGCATTGAGGCTGGGATCGGCGACATTATAGGTCGCCAGGGCCACGGCCATAAACACGCCGCTGACGGCCACCAGTCCCCCACGCAACCGGGCTGTGGTCGGGTGCCTCCAGGCCAGTTTGGCAATATGGAGCGTCAGCTCCAGACCCGTTTTTCGCGCCGCTCGCGCCATGATCTCTCAGACCTCAAATCCAGATTCAAACAGGTCTAGGGCCGAGAGGGTTAAAGGGCGTTTACCGTAATGCCCCCTATTCCGTGAAAGGGTTAGATAAGTACCCCGCTGCAATCTGACTTCCCCTTTTCAATTCCGCCCTCTAGATAATCCTGCATGTGGATTGTGCCGCGCAGCCTATTGAAAATCGTCGCCGCGCTGATCGCCGGTTGCGCCCTTGTGGGTCTGGTCCTGGGTTTCCAGAACGCGCCCCGAAAGGGTCGGCTGCCAGGGGAATCGGTGAAGGGCGAAAGCGCTGAGGCCCTGACGGCCACCGACGCTAAGCCCCTTGTGGACGATGCGCCCCTGCCTCAGCCGCTGCTGGCGGACAAGAAGCCAGAGGTGAAGACAACCGAAGTTGATCCCGCCGATGGGGTGGTGGCGACAACGACAGCCGAAGCGCCAGCGGTGGCGAAACCTGCCGCAAAGCCTGCGGAAGACAAGATGGGCGATCTCTTGGACGTCATTACCCCGCCGCCGGAAGAGCCGCCCCACTAGAGCCTGTTCCGATAGGTGGGACCTCGTTATTCCCCCAAGCCAAGATCACCCCAGTCTAAACGTCGCGCCGCAGGGTAATTGTCCTTGTCCCGTCGCGCGACGGTGTGAGTACTGCAGGTGCCAGCTGGGGTGCAGATCTTGAACTCTATGGCGGTCTTTGTCTGTCGTGGCGGGGCGAGAATGCGCGGGGCCTGGCCCGTGAGCGCCAGTTCGGGGCGCGCGGCGATCAGATAGATAAACTTCTCGTCCTCGAAGGGGCGATCGGCACCCTTGGCCTGCCGGTGGTCCCGGGACCTGGGCAGGCGCTGGACAAAGTGACACCAGTCCGGCGCTTGAATCGGGCAGGGCAGGGCATGGGCGCAGGGGGCGACAAGGACCGCGCCCAGGGCGATCAGCCGATCTCGAGCCAGCTTGATCTTCGCCCACCCTTCGCTTGAACCGGGTTCCACCACGACCATAAGGCCGTCGCAGGCCGACCAGAGATTTTCGACGACGTCGGGGATCTTGTCCTGCGGGAGTTCAGCCAGAACATAGCTGGCCAAGACCAAATCTGCCCTTGGCCAGGGGTCGGCCTGTGTCAGATCCGCCAAGCGTCGATCAGCCTGGGCCAGGGCGGGCGGCCCCCCAGCGGCAAGGCGCTTTGCCAGATCCAGGAAGATACGGCTGGAGTCCAGCAGGACAGCCGTTTCCAGACTGCCCCAAAGCTGCGTCGCCGCCCACCCGGCGGCACCTGGCCCAGACCCGGCGTCCAGCAGGGATGTCGGCTGAAAATCAACCAGGCGCTCATCGGCCTCTGACAGGGCCCTGGCCACGGCGGCATATGTGGCCGGCAGCCTTGCCGCCGCGTAGGCGGCAGCGTCTTCGGCGCTGCGGATCACGACCTTGGAGGCCTTGCCCGCACGATAACCATCGGAAAGGTCGGAAGACCGCGCCGCAAGGCCCGATCGTCTGACCCCGTGCAAGAGGGCGTCTACCCCTTGGCGCAGGGCCGGCGGCAGGTCTGGGCTCATGGCGGCGTCCGCTTAGGTTGCCCGGTTCCTCACCAGGTCGTCCACCACCGAGGGATCTGCCAGGGTGGTGGTGTCTCCCAGGTTGGATAGGTCGTTCTCGGCAATCTTGCGCAGAATGCGGCGCATAATCTTGCCTGACCGGGTCTTGGGCAGGCCAGGGGCGAACTGGACAATGTCTGGGGCAGCAAAGGGCCCGATTTCCCGGCGCACCCAGCCCTTAAGCTCGGCTTGCAGGATGTCGGTGGGCACCACATCGGCCTTGAGGGTGACAAAGCAATAGATGCCCTGTCCCTTGACGTCGTGGGGATAGCCGACCACGGCGGCCTCGGCGACATTCTCGTTGGACACTAGAGCGCTCTCGATTTCCGCCGTGCCCAGCCTGTGGCCGGAGACATTGATCACGTCATCAACCCGGCCGGTAATCCAGTAATAGCCATCCTCATCACGCCGGCAGCCATCGCCGGTGAAATACTTGCCGCCATAGGTGGAGAAGTAGGTGTTGAAGAACCGCTCATGGTCGCCATAGACCGTGCGCATCTGGCCGGGCCAAGAGTCGGTAATGACCAGATTGCCATTGGCCGCTCCGTGCAGGACCGCGCCCTCGGCGTCCACCAGCTCAAACTTCACCCCTGGCAGGGGCTTGGCACAGGAGCCAGGCTTCAAGGCCGTCACACCGGGCAGGGGCGACGCCAGGCAGGCGCCGGTCTCGGTCTGCCAGTATGTATCGACGACGGGGCAACGGCCATCACCCACCACCCGGTGATACCAGAGCCAGGCCTCGGGATTGATGGGCTCACCCACCGTGCCAATCAGCCGCAGGGACTTGCGGGATGTCTTGGTCACCGGTTCGTCGCCGTCGCGCATCAGGGCGCGGATGGCGGTGGGGGCGGTGTAGAAGATCTCCACCTGGTGCTTGTCGATCACCTCCCAGAACCGGGAATTGGTGGGATAGTTGGGCACACCCTCGAACATGACCGTGGTGGCCGCATTGGCCAGGGGGCCATAGACCACATAGCTGTGGCCAGTGACCCAGCCCACATCGGCCGTGCACCAGAAGACCTCGCCGGGGCGATAGTCAAAGACCAGCTCGTGGGTGTGGGCCGCCCAGGTCAGATAGCCGCCAGTGGTGTGCAGGACGCCCTTGGGCTTTCCGGTAGAGCCAGAGGTATAGAGGATGAACAGGGGATCCTCGGCATTCATCGGCTCGGGGTCGCACTGGTCGGAAACGGTGGCCTTGAGGTCGGAATAAAAGGCGTCCCGCCCGGCCATCATAGGCACGTCGGCCTTGGTGCGGCGCACGACAATGACGTCGGTCACATCCGGACAGGAGGTCAGGGCCTCGTCCACATTGCGCTTCAGCGGCACGATCTTGCCGCCCCGCAGGCCCTCATCGGCGGTGATGACAATGCGGGAGTCGCAGTCCTGGATGCGACCGGCAATGCTGTCGGGAGAGAAGCCGCCGAATATGACCGAATGGACCGCACCGATCCGGGCACAGGCCAGCATGGCGACAGCGGCCTGGGGGATCATGGGCATGTAGATCGTGACCCGGTCGCCCTTTTTGACGCCCTTGGCCTTCAGGATATTGGCCATACGGCAAACATCGGCATGGAGCTGGCGATAGGTGATCTTGTCCATCAGATCAGGTTCATCGCTCTCCCAAATCACGGCGACCTGATCGCCCCGGGTGGCCAAATGGCGATCGAGGCAGTTCACCGAGACATTCAGGATCCCGTCCTCATACCAGCGGATGTGGAAGGGATGCTTGTGGAAGGAGGTGTCCTTGATCTTGGTGGGGAAGGTCGACCAGTCGAGACGCTTCGCCACATCGCGCCAATAGCCTTCCGGATCGCTCTCAACCCGCGCCACGGCCGCGTCATAGGCCGCCGCATTCATATGCGCCTTATCGGCCAGGGCCTGCGGAACCGGGAAAACTTCACCTTCACTCACGGCCATTACTCCCTAAATCAAGTTAACCAGGGAGTTATGCGGAGAGGCCGGGTCGGCGCAACTGGGCAGACGGTTATTTTCGCAAAGGATTGGGATGTTCCTGCTTTCCCCTTGGGACTTAGCACCCTAGCCTTGGCCGTCAATTTTGCGTCGGAGGTCCCCATGCTGCTTCATCTTTCCACCTGGGCTGAGGTCGAGGATTTCCTGAAGCGGTCCCAGACAGTGATCATTCCCATTGGCTCCAATGAACAGCATGGCCCCACCGGCCTGCTGGGAACCGACTGGCTCTGTCCGGAAATCATCGCCCATGAGGCGCAGAAGTCTGGGGACATTATCGTGGGGCCAACCTTTAACGTCGGCATGGCCCAGCACCATCTGGGCTTTCCCGGCACGGTCAGTCTGCGGCCCACCACCTTTATCGCCGCCATTGGCGACTGGTGCCGCTCCCTGGCGGGGCATGGCTTTACCAAGATCTATTTCCTGAACGGCCACGGCGGCAATGTCGCCACCATCGAGGCGGCCTTTTCCGAGCTCTATGCCGAGGCCAGCTATTTTGGCCGGTCCCGGGGCTTTTCCTTGAAGCTAAAGAACTGGTGGGACCTGAAGGGCGTCATGCCCCTAGCCAATCGCCAGTTCCCCACCGGCCACGGCAGCCACGCCACCCCCTCAGAAATCGCCGTCACCCAGTGGGGTTATCCGGACGCCATCAAGACCGCAAACTACGCTCCACAGATCGCCCCTACCGGCCCGATCCGCGAGGCCATGGATTTCCGCGCCCGCTATCCCGATGGCCGCATGGGCTCTGATCCAGGCCAAGCGACCCCGGAAAAAGGCGGCGAACTGGTGGCTAAGGCTGCGGAAAGCCTTTTGGTCGACGTGGCGGAGTTTTCGGCTGAGGTTTCGCCAGGGGCTTAGCCAGTAAGGACCTCACCCTCGACCACGGTGACGGCCCACAGGGTCAGGCTTTCGCCCGCGCAGGGGCCGCCGACGCAGACCCCGTCCTCCGGTCGGAAGACCGCGCCGTGGGCCGCGCAGAGGATACGGTCCCCGCTGCGGGTCAGGTAGAGGTCGTCAAACACCGCCAGGGGCCAGCCATTGTGCGGGCAGGAGTCCACATAGCCGACAATGGCCTCGCCTTGGCGCACCAGGAAGCCGGCGAATAGGGCCTGGTCCTTGCGAAACCGGAAGCCCTTGGCGCCTGGGTCCTTGATGTCGTCGATCTTGCACAGCACCGTTCCCGCCGTTGGCCGAGCGGGATTATCGACGGTGTCCCGCATTAAGCCAGGACGCCCAAGGTGGCCTTGAAGGGAAAGACCTGCACATCGCCGAACAAGCCAGCCTTGGTGTAGGGGTCGTTGTGATTGAACGCCCAGGCCTGATCTATGGTCTCGACGTCGAAGATCAGCAGGGAGCCGGCCATGTCTCCAGCCTCATTGAGGATCGGCCCCGCCAGCTTCATCTTGTCAGAAAAGCTCCCGGCATAGGCCAAGTGCTCGGACCGGGTGGCTAGGCGCAGGTCGAGGCTGTCGGGCTTGTCACGGCAGACGAGGACGTAGAGGGCCATATGGGTGATCCTAGTGTTCTGACTTCAGGGGACGGGACAGCAGGCCAGATATGGCCTGATCAATATCGGCCTCGCCAGCCAGTATCGCGGCGACGGCTTCGCAAATCGGGGTTTCGACCCCCAGCTTTCGGGCCAACAGGCGCACGGCCGGCGCCGAGGCGACCCCTTCGGCTACGGATAGCTTGCCAGAAAGGGCCTCTGTCAGGGACTGGCCTTGGCCAAGGGCGAGGCCCACGCTCATATTCCGCGACTGGGGGCTGGAACAGGTGAGGACGAGGTCGCCGAGGCCGCAGAGGCCGGCAACGGTTTCAGCCCGGCCGCCCAGAGCCTCAGCCAATCGAATCATTTCGGCAAAGCCCCGGGTGATCAGGGCGGCGTGGGCGCTGCGGCCCAGGCCCCGGCCTTCGACAATCCCACACGCTATGGCCAGGACGTTCTTCACCGAGCCGCCGATCTCAGCCCCGACCATGTCGGCGGCCACATAGGGCCGGAAGGTCGGGGTGGCGATGGCCGCCGCCAACTGGGGACCCAGGTCTTCATCGGGGCAGGCCAGGGTGACGGCAGTGGGCAAGCCCAGGGCTACTTCGCGGGCAAAACTCGGCCCCGACAGGACTGCGGGCCGGGCGGCGGGCAAGGTTTCCGCCAGGACCTCCGTCATCAGCTTGAGGGAGCCTTGCTCCACCCCCTTGGCGCAAAGCAGGACAGGGGTTCCGGGCCTCAGATGGGGGGCGAAGGTGGCGAGGCCTGAGCGCAGATGCTGGGCTGGAATGACACAGAGCAAGATATCGCTGGCGGCCAGATCGGCCATGTCGCCCGTGGCGATAACGCCCTGGCCCAGGTCGATGCCGGGCAGGAAGGGCGTGTTCTGGCCGGTTTGGGCAATAGCCGCCAGGGCCTCGGTCTCGCGAATCCAAAGATGGGTCTTGAGCCCCGCCCGGGCGCAGACCAGGGCGAGTGCCGTCCCCCAGGCCCCGCCCCCCAGAACACCGGCTGACGAAATCCTCATGCCTTGGCGCCCTTGCGACCAGCGGGGTGGCTGGGGCTGGCGGCCGCGGCGGCCAGATCCAGAGGCCATCTCGGCCGTGCCGCGAAGCTTAAGGGATCGGTGAGGCCCAGGGCCAACCGCTCGGCCCCGGCCAGGGCGATCATGGCGGCATTGTCGGTGCAATAGACCAGGGGTGGGGCGTCAAAGGAAAAGCCGTGATCCTGGGCTGTCTGGGTCAAGCGACTGCGGATGGCACCATTGGCGGCGACCCCACCCGCCACCACAAACCGCAAACCCGCGCCCGGGTGGGCTAGCTTATAGAGCTCCATGGCCTGGGCCGTGCGGTCGGCCAGCTGCCAGGCAATGGCCTCCTGGGATGCCGCCGCGAGATCTGCAGCCTGTTCCGGGGAGGTCAGCATCGCGGCATGCCGGGCAGCGGCAGTCTTTAGGCCCGAAAACGAAAAGTCCAGATTGCCCTTGCCCAGCCGGACCTTGGGCAGGTCATAGGCCGCAGGGTGGCCGTCTCGCGCCAGATTTTCCAGGGCTGGGCCGCCGGGATAGGGCAGGCCCAGACTCTTGGCGATCTTGTCAAAGGCTTCGCCAGCCGCGTCGTCCAGGGTGGTGCCCATGCGTTGGCACTGGCCAACACCTTCCACCGCCAGCAATTGGCAATGGCCGCCTGAAACCAACAGGAGCAGGAAGGGATAGGGAATATCACGGGTCAGCCGGGCCGAAACCGCATGGCCCTCCAGGTGATTCACAGCGACCAGGGGCAGGCTTCGGGCGAGCGCCACCGCCTTGCCGAAGGCCAGACCCACCATGACCCCGCCGATCAGGCCCGGTCCTGCCGTGGCGGCGACTCCTGATAGGTCCTCATAGCCAAGACCGGCGGCGCTGAGGGCCTGGGCGACAATGCCATCAATGCTTTCCACATGGGCCCGGGCGGCGATTTCTGGCACCACCCCGCCAAAGGGGGCGTGCTCGGCCACCTGCGAGGCAATGATTGAGGACAGGACCTCAACCCGACCATCGGTATGACGGCGCACCACGGCGGCGGCCGTTTCATCGCAGCTGGTTTCAATGCCAAGCAGGGTCAAGGGTGTCATTGGGGCGTCATCAGGTTGCGACTTTAGGTCTGGTCCTGTAGCAGGCGAAAGCTTCAACGCATCGAGGTAGCTTCCCAGCCGTGCCCACGCAACCGCAAGTCCGGATCGGGGCCCGAGGCTCCAAACTTTCCCTGGCCCAGGCCGGTCTCATGCAGAGGGCCATTGCGGCGGCTTTGGGCGCGGGTCCGCAGGATGTCGAGCGGGTCGCGCCACTGATCGTGATCACCACCACCGGCGACCGGATTCAGGATCGCCGTCTGCTGGAAATCGGCGGCAAGGGCCTGTTCACCAAGGAAATCGAGGAAGCCCTGCTGGCCGGTGAAATCGATTGCGCCATCCACTCCCTCAAGGACATGCCTGCAGAATGTCCCCCCGGTCTAGTGATTGCCGCCATACCGGAACGGGAAGATTCCCGTGACGCCTTCCTAAGCCACATGGTTGATCGGCTGGAAGACCTGCCCCAAGGCGCGCGCCTGGGTACCGCCTCCCTGCGCCGACAGGCCCAGAGCCTTTATCGCCGCCCCGACCTGGACGTACAAATGCTGAGGGGCAATGTGGATACCCGTCTGGCCAAGCTGGCGGCGGGTGATGCCGATGGTATTTTGCTAGCCCTATCAGGGCTGAAGCGGCTGGGCCTTGGCCATCTTCCCAAGAGCCTGATCGACCCGATTGAGGTTCCGCCGGCCCCGGGCCAGGGCGCCCTGGCCATTCAGACCCGGGTGGAAGATCAGAACGCCGCCTGGGTCCTGGCCCTGCGTCATGAGCCGACCATTGTCGCGATTGCCGCCGAGCGCGGCGCACTTTCTGCCCTGGAAGGGTCCTGCAAGACCCCCATCGGGGCCCACGCCCGCATCATGGGCGACTCGCTGCATCTGATTGTCGAAGCTCTTTCGCCGGACGGGCGACATAGATTCCGCCGCCAGGGTGAGGTCATGCTTGGACCTGACCCCGAAGGCTCAGCACAGGCCTTGGGCCTCGATCTCGGGTCGGCCCTGCTGGCCGAAGGTGGCGATTTGATCATACTGCCTGATTAGGCGTCTATGAATTCCGGCTAAAAGCGTCCAAGGACACAGGGCTGACAGATTTTGCGCAGACACCTCTCCCGTCCTTGCCAAGGCTTATGGCGAGCGATTCATGCGGGCCTGGGCTCGCACTCCAAGACCTTAGGATCATAAATGGCCAACCGGCGTAAGCGGATCTGGATCACACGGACAGAGCCCGCCGCATCTGGCACGGCCGCTCAGGTCCGTGAGCGCGGCCATGACCCCTGGGTTATGCCCCTGCTGGAAGTCCGCCCCCAGGCGACAGAGCCCCTGGATTTGTCCGGGGTCGGGGCCTTGGCCTTCACCAGTAATAACGGCGTCCGCGCGTTTTGCGACCTCAGTTCCGAACGCCAGATCCGGGTTTTCGCCGTGGGCGCTGCGACCGCCAAGGCGGCCTGGGCGGCAGGGTTCCGGCGGGTCCTGTCGTCTGATCGTGATGTTTCGGTCCTCGCCCAGGGCATTGTGGAGCGGCGGCGGGAAATCACGGGGGTGGTCCTCCATCCCGGTGCCCTGGAGCCTGCCGGAGATCTGGTGGCGGCCCTTGAGTCCCAGGGCATGGCCGCCCGTGGCGTAGCGATTTATGACACCTGCCCCACAGTTCTGACCGACGACCAGATCGCCGAAATGGCGGAAATGGATGTCGCCCTGGTTCATTCGGCCAAGGCGGCTGAGGTCCTGGCCACACTGCTGCGTCAGCATCCCTTACCCCACCTCGGGGTTGCCGGACTTTCTCGCGAAACGCTCAAGCCCCTCGCCCGCAGCCCCCTGGCCTGGAAAACGGCGGCGGCCAAGCCCCTTGAAGCGACGCTCTTGGACTTGATTGACTAAAGCCTGACGTGATCGCACAGGGTTCTTGTGCGACGCGGCTTGGCGAGTGGACGAAGAGCGTCTAAATAACCCGCTCCGGGGGGCGACCGCCCCACCCCAAAGGGCCGCCTTAGCTCAGCCGGTAGAGCACATCATTCGTAATGATGGGGTCAGGTGTTCGAGTCACCT
>CAITHQ010000034.1 GCA_903892305.1 uncultured Alphaproteobacteria bacterium | reverse complement strand
GGACATCGTGTTCGGAGAGGTGGATCGATGAGCGCTCCAGCCTGCATCACCCCCTTCGATGTCGTGGACCGGCAATTCGATGCCTATAACAGCCAGGACCTTGAAGCCTTCTGTTCCTACTATGCAGATGACGCGGTGCTCGCCGACTTCAACGGCGCTGTGACGGCCCAAGGCATTGAAGCCATACGCGCCCGTCACGCCAAACTGTTCTCAGATTTTCCGCAGAACAAGGCCGACCTGATTAACCGTGTATCGGTCGGTGCCAGGGTCATCGACCATGAGCGCGTCCTGCGCGCGCCGGGGGGCGTCACCTTCGAGGTGGCTGCCATCTACACCGTTTCGGACGCCAAGATCGTCCGCGTCGACTTTGTGAAGTGAGGCCCGTCCCGTGAGCGTTCGTCGCCTAGCCGCAAATCAGCCTGAAAGCTTCGCCTTCTCCCCGGCGACCTTGAAAGAGGTCAAGGTTTGGATTGCGAAATATCCAGCGGGTCGCCAGCAATCGGCGGTCATTCCCCTTCTTTGGCTGGTCCAGAAGCAAGAGGGCTGGGTGTCTGAGCCCGCCCTCCGGGTGGTCGCCGAGACCCTCAGCATGCCGGTCATCCGGGTCTATGAAGTCGCCACCTTCTACACCATGTTCATGCTGGAGCCGGTGGGCAGCCATGCTCTGGTCCAGGTTTGTGGCACCACCCCTTGCATGCTGCGCGGGGCAGGGGACCTGATTTCGGTTTGTCAGAAAAAGTTCGGCAATCGCGATCACAAGAGCGCAGATGGAAAGTTCTATTGGCAGGAAGTTGAGTGCATGGGCGCTTGCTCCAACGCCCCCATGGCCGCCATCAACGACTTCTATTACGAAGACCTGACCGCAGAGACCTTCGAAGCCCTTCTGGATGACTTTGCCGCCGGTAAGAAGCCAAAGCCAGGGTCTGCTATAGCGCGTCAAGGCTCCTCGCCGGAAGGCGGTGCGCTGGTTCTGCTGGATCCGTCGCTCTATGACGGCACGCGCGCAAAGCCGATCAAGACCTTGCCAAACGCCCCGCCAAAGGCCCGTAAGACCAAGGCTCCTGCGCCATGAAGGATCTTACGAGCACGAGTGGGCGACTCATCGCCATGGTCGGTATTGAAGGCATGGCGACCGTCATTGCGGGAGGCGCGGTCTACCTCGCCTTTACGCAGCATCACTACGCATACTGGGCGGTGTTCGGCGCGGCCGTAATCGCTGGGTTTGCAGGCCAATTCTGGTTCATCGCCGGCCTGCGCCGAGCGAAGCAGGGAGTCTAGGGGATCGTGGTCGGCATACTGGAAGATAAGGACCGGATCTTTACCAACCTCTATGGTCTCCACGACTGGGGCCTTGAGGGCGCGAAGGCCCGCGGCTGCTGGAACGCAACCCGGGAGATGTTAGCTCAGACGCCAGAGTGGATCTGCGAGCAGATCAAGGACTCTGGTCTGCGTGGTCGCGGTGGCGGCGGCTTTCCTACAGGCCTGAAGTGGACATTCATGCCCAAGCAGGAGAGCGAACGGCCCCACTATCTGGTGGTGAATGCTGATGAGTCCGAGCCCGGTGCCTGTAAGGACCGCGAAATCATCCGAAATGATCCGCATCTCCTGATCGAAGGTTGCCTGATCGCCAGCTATGCGATCCGGGCGCATACGGCCTACATCTATGTCCGGGGCGAATACGTCCATGAGCGGGAGCGCCTGGAGGCTGCCATCAAGCAGGCCTATGAGGCCAAGCTGATCGGCAAGAACAATGTCCACGGGTGGGACTTTGACCTCTTTGTGCACCATGGAGCTGGTGCCTATATCTGCGGCGACGAAACCGCCCTTATGGAAAGTCTGGAAGGCAAGAAGGGCCAACCGCGCCTCAAACCGCCCTTCCCAGCGGGCGCTGGGATCTACGGCGCGCCGACCACTATCAATAATGTGGAGTCGATCGCGGTGGTCGGCTCGATCCTGCGTCGTGGTGCCGGTTGGTTCTCGGGCTTTGGTCGCCCGAAAAACTCTGGCATCAAGTTGATGGCGGCGTCAGGTCACGTGAATAAGCCCTGCGTAGTCGAAGAGACCATGTCCATTCCCATGCGTCAGTTGATCGAAGAGCATTTCGGTGGTGTGCGTGGGGGGTGGGGTAACCTGAAGGCGGTCATTCCTGGCGGTATTTCCATGCGAATGATCCCGGCGGCCGAGGCTGAAGAAGCCCTCATGGACTTTGACGACCTAGCAGCCCGCCGATCGGGCCTTGGCACCGCCACCATGATCGTCATGGACAAGGACGCTGACCTCGTGAAGGCCATTGCCCGCGCCTCCTATTTCTACAAGCATGAGAGCTGTGGTCAGTGCACCCCTTGCCGTGAAGGTACAGGCTGGATGTGGCGTATTATGGAGCGCATGGCTACAGGCGAGGCGGAGATGAAGGAGATCGACATGCTCCTCGACGTCGCCAGCCAGGTGGAAGGCCACACCATTTGCGGTCTCGGCGACGCGGCGGCTTGGCCGATCCAGGGACTATTCCGACACTTCCGACATGAGGTCGAGGAACGCATCACCAATTATCGCGCGGGCAAACCGCATGTGCAGGGCGCGACCCTGCGTGCGGCGGAGTAGGGCCTATGCCAATAGCTAAGGTCAATGGCGTCGAGGTCGAGTTCGAACCCGGCATGACAGTTCTGCAGGTGGCAGAACTGGCCGGGGAAGAAATCCCACGCTTCTGCTATCACGAGCGCCTGTCCATCGCTGGCAATTGCCGGATGTGTCTGGTTGAGGTGAAGCCCGGCCCCCCCAAGCCCCAGGCCTCATGCGCCTTGCCGGCGGCTGAAGGCAACGAGATCTTCACCAACACCCCCATGGTCAAGAAGGCCCGGGAAGGTGTGATGGAATTCCTGCTGCTGAACCATCCGCTGGACTGCCCGATTTGCGACCAGGGCGGCGAGTGCGACCTGCAAGATCAGTCGGTGGGCTATGGCCGCGATGACAGCCGCTATGGCGGCGACAAGCGCGCGGTTGAAGAAAAGGCCATGGGACCGCTTATCAAGACGGTCATGACCCGCTGCATCCAATGCACCCGCTGCGTGCGCTTCATCACAGAAGTCGCCGGAGTTCCGGATATTGGGCTGATTTCTCGCGGCGAAGATGTTGAAATCACGACCTATTTGGGCAAGGCCGTCGCGTCCGAACTTTCGGCTAATGTCATCGACCTCTGCCCCGTCGGCGCCCTCACCTCAAAGCCCTACGCCTTTAACGCCCGGCCCTGGGAACTGAAGAAGACCGAAAGCGTCGATGTTATGGACGCTCTGGGGTCCGCCATTCGGGTGGACAGCCGTGGAGCAGCGGTTCTGCGGGTCCTGCCGCGTCTTAATGAAGAGATCAACGAAGAGTGGATCAGCGATAAGACCCGCTACGCCGTCGATGGTCTGGGACGTCAGCGCCTTGATCGCCCCTATATTCGCGAGGCCGGAAAGCTGCGCCCGGCGAGCTGGGCCGAGGCCCTCTCCCTGGTGGCCGAGAAGCTCAAGGGGGCTCAACCTGACAAGATCGGTGCCATAGCTGGCGACCTGCAGGACCTTGAGTCCATGAAGGCTACCAAGGATCTCTTCTCAGCCCTGGGCGTCGCAAATCTCGATTGCCGCCAGGATGGCATGGCGCTGGGCGCTGGCCCTCGGGAAAGCTGGCTGTTTAACTCCACCATTGCTGGCATCGAAGACGCCGATGTGATCCTGCTGGTCGGGACCAATCCCCGGGTGGAAGCCCCCGTGCTGAATGCTCGCCTGCGCAAGCGCTGGCTGGCGGGTGCCCTGACCATCGGCGTGATCGGTGAGCAGGCTGATCTTACCTATGGTTATGAGTATCTCGGCGCAGGCCCGGCCACGCTTTCAGGCTTGGCCAAGTCCAAATCTGAGTTCGTGAAGGCTTTGAAAGCGGCCAAGTCGCCGGCCATCATATTGGGGGCAGGGGCCTTGGGCCGTGCTGACGGGGCGGCTGTGACTGCCGCCGCCGCTGGGGTTGCCAAGACCTTCAACATGACCTGGAACGTCCTTCATTCCGCAGCGGCCCGAGTGGGCGGTCTGGACTTGGGCTTTATACCTGGCGAAGACGGCAAGTCGGCGTCAGACATGGTCGCCAAGGGGGCCCTAGACGTCCTCTTCCTGCTGGGCGCGGACGAGCTGGATCTCTCCAAGTCCACAGCCTTTACTGTCTATCTCGGCACACACGGAGACGCTGGCGCACACAAGGCTGACGTCATCCTGCCGGGCGCAGCTTATACGGAAAAAGACGGGCTCTACGTCAATACAGAGGGTCGGGTTCAAATGGGCCAGAAGGCCGTCTTCCCCAAGGGCGAGGCCCGGGAGGACTGGTCAATCCTGCGTGCCCTGTCTGAGCGTGTCGGTCAGACCCTGCCTTACGACACTCTGGCCCAATTGCGCGCCAAGCTTTTTGCCGATCACCCTGTCCTCGGTCGGGTCGATCACGCGCCTAGCGGTGCAATGGTCGATCTGGGTGCCATCGGGGATAAGGGTGAGCTTTCTGATCAGCCTTTCGCCAATGCGGTGAAGGCCTTTTACCTGACCAATCCCGTCGCTCGCGCCAGCGTGACGATGGCCGAGTGCGCCGCCCAGGCTTCGGGTGCCGCCATGATCGCCGCGGAGTAGGGACATGGGCGCAAATTCATTTTGGACGACGCCGGTGGGTTGGACCCTGCTAACCCTCGGCGAAATCATGCTGGTGATCCTGCCGCTGCTGGTGGCTCTGGCCTTCTTCATGTTGGCTGACCGTAAGATCTGGGCCGGCGTTCAGATGCGCAAGGGGCCCAATGTGGTGGGTCCCTTTGGATTGCTGCAGTCCTTCGCAGACCTGCTGAAGTTTATCTTGAAGGAAATCATTGTTCCTGATGGTGCGGACAAGTTTGTCTTCCTGCTGGCTCCGGTACTGACCTTCTCTCTGGCCCTTGTCGGATGGGCAGTGATCCCGTTTGCCCCGGGCTGGGTGGTCGCCAATATCAATGTCGGCGTCCTCTACCTCTTGGCCATGTCATCTCTCGGTGTTTATGGCGTCATCATGGGGGGCTGGGCCTCCAATTCGAAATATCCCTTCCTGGGCAGTCTGCGGTCAGCGGCCCAGATGGTTAGCTATGAAGTTTCCATCGGCTTTGTGATTATCACGGTGATCCTGCTCACCGGCACTATGAGCCTAAGCGGCATTATCGAGCATCAAGCTGGCGGGTTCTGGAATTGGAACGTGTTTGGCGGTGGTCATGGTCTGAACAATCTGGCGTTGAGCGTGGTCATGATCCCGATGGCGGTGATCTTCTTCATCTCGGCCCTGGCGGAAACGAACCGCCCGCCCTTCGACCTTCCGGAAGCGGAGTCGGAATTGGTGGCCGGTCATTTGGTGGAATACTCTTCCAGCCCCTACCTGCTGTTCATGATCGGCGAACTGGTCAGCATCGTTCTCATGTGCGCCATGATCTCCATCCTGTTCTTCGGCGGATGGCAGGCCCCAATCGACTTTAGCTTCGTCCATCAATGGGGACCCATCGCTCAGGGCTTTTACGGTCTGTTCTGGTTCTCGCTGAAAATCTGTTTCTTCTTCTTCATGTTCGCCATGGTGAAGGCCGTTGTGCCCCGCTACCGCTATGACCAATTGATGCGCCTGGGATGGAAGGTCTTCCTGCCAATCACTGGCATTGCAGTCCTCCTGGTCGCTGGCTGGAAGGTCTATTGGCTGGTGGCCGCATGATCCGGCTTAGCGCCCTCGTCATAATCTGCGCCCTGATGTCGGCCTGCGCTACAGCGGGGGACAATGGGGACGTGGCAACCTATGACACTCTAAAAATCGCCCGGTCGGCCTGTGCCGCAAAGGGCGAAGTCCTGGTCCTGAAGACCGATGGCGACCCGCAAAGGTCGTCGGCCTATGAATGCAGGAAAAAGCCATGATCAAGCGCATCTCTCAAGCGGTTCGGGGTGCAGCCCTTTCTGACTTTTTCGGCGCTTTGGGCATGGCCATGGTTTATATGGTTCGCCCCAAGGCGACGGTCATCTATCCCAACGAGCGTGGCCCTCAGTCCCCCCGCTTCCGCGGCGAGCACGCCCTGCGTCGTTATCCCAATGGGGAAGAGCGCTGCATCGCCTGTAAGCTTTGCGAAGCCATCTGCCCGGCACAAGCCATCACGATTGAGGCCGAGCCCCGTGAAGATGGCAGCCGCCGCACCACCCGCTACGACATCGACATGGTCAAATGCATCTATTGCGGTTTGTGCCAGGAGGCCTGCCCTGTGGACGCCATTGTCGAAGGGCCAAACATCGAATTCGCCGTGGAGACACGGGAAGAACTCTACTACGACAAGGAACGCCTGCTCGATAACGGAGATCGTTGGGAGCGGGAAATCGCGAAAAATCTCGAACTGGATGCGCCCTACCGCTAAACGGCTGTGGGCGAATCTGAACGGCTGAACGCTCAGCCCGCCAATGCAGCGGGCGGCATGGATTTAAGGGGCGCAGACAAGTGGCCTTGCAGGCAATCGCTTTCTATCTGCTGGCAGCAGTGACCATTGTGTCAGCGTTTTGCGTGGTATCCGCCCGCAATCCGGTGCACTCGGTGCTGTTTCTGATCCTGTCCTTCTTTTCGGCAGCGGGGCTGTTCGTCCTGCTGGGCGCTGAGTTTTTGGCCATGCTGCTGGTGGTCGTCTATGTGGGCGCGGTCGCAGTTTTGTTCCTCTTCGTTGTCATGATGCTGGACGTCGACTTCGCCTCACTGCGGCAGGGATTTGCCCGGTACATGCCATTGGGTGCCGTGGTCGCTGGTATCCTAGCCTTTGAGATGATCGCGGTCAGCGCCACGGTCGCTTCAAATGGCGCCGCGGCAGCCAATGCAGACCCTCAGTCCAACATTGGGCAGCTGAGCAATACTGAGACCATTGGCCAGGTGCTCTACACCCATTACGCCTACTTCTTCCAAGCTTCAGGTCTGGTTCTGCTGGTCGCCATGATTGGGGCTATCACCTTGACGCTGCGCCATAAACCTGGCGTCCGCCGGCAGGTCATCGCCGACCAAGTGGCTCGAAGCCCCAAGACGGGTATGCGCATCACTGATCTCAAACCCGGCCAGGGGATTTCCGAATGACCATTGGGCTAGCTCACTATCTGGCCGTCGCGGCGATCCTCTTCACCATTGGGGTGTTTGGCATCTTCGTGAACCGCAAGAACATCATCGTCATCCTCATGTCGGTGGAACTGATCCTTTTGGCCGTGAACATCAATCTGGTGGCCTTCTCGGCCTATCTTCACGACATTACGGGACAGATCTTTGCCATGTTCGTCCTGACCGTGGCTGCCGCTGAGGCGGCTGTGGGCTTGGCCATCCTCGTCACCTTCTTCCGTAACCGCGGTGATATCGCCGTGGACGACGTCTCCGTAATGAAGGGCTAGGCGTATGCAGGCACAGTCCCTCCTTCCGGTCATTGTTTTTGGCCCCTTGTTTGCTGCCTTGGTCGCGGGCCTGTTTGGTCGGCGCATTGGCGACATTGCGTCCCAGAGTGTCACCACAGGCTTCCTGATCCTCTCCTGCCTACTCTCCTGGACGATCTTCGCCCAGTGGACCTGGGGGGGGCTTGAGCCTTTCACCCTGCAGATTGCGCCCTTTATCCATGTGGGCAATTTCCAGTCCAATTGGTCCCTGCGTCTGGACGGCCTTTCAGCGGTCATGCTGATCGTAGTGACCACGGTCTCGGCCCTGGTCCATGTCTACAGCTGGGGCTACATGGCCGAGGATCCGTCCCGTCCGCGGTTCTTTGCCTATCTCTCGCTCTTCACCTTCGCCATGCTGGCCCTGGTGACGGCGGCCGACTTCATGCAGCTGTTCTTCGGGTGGGAAGGGGTGGGCCTAGCCAGTTATCTGCTGATCGGGTTCTGGTTTCATAAGCCATCTGCCAATGCCGCCTCGATTAAGGCCTTTGTGGTCAACCGCGTGGGCGACTTCGGTTTCGCCCTGGGGATTATGACCGTCTACTGGATGTTCGGCACCATCCAGTTCGCCGAGATATTTCCGCGGATCCATGAGTTTGCTGGCAAGCATTGGGAATTCCTTGGCCAGAACTGGTCGGCCATTGATCTAGCCTGTGCCCTGCTGTTCGTTGGTGCCATGGGTAAGTCGGCCCAGTTCTTCCTGCACACCTGGCTTCCCGACGCTATGGAAGGCCCAACACCGGTCTCGGCCCTGATCCACGCCGCCACCATGGTGACGGCTGGGGTCTATATGGTCTGTCTGCTTTCGCCCATGTTCGAGTATGCGCCCATCGCCAAGCAGATCGTCACCCTGATCGGCGCGGTCACGGCCCTGTTCGCCGCGACGGTCGGTCTGGCGCAAAACGATATCAAGCGAGTCATCGCCTATTCGACCTGTTCGCAGCTGGGCTACATGTTCTTCGCGGCAGGCGTCGGCGCCTATCAGGCAGCCATGTTCCACCTCTTCACCCACGCCTTCTTCAAGGCCTTGCTATTCCTGGGGGCCGGATCGGTGATCCATGGCATGCACCATGAGCAGGACATGCGGAAGATGGGCGGCGTCTGGAAATATATGCCCATCACCTATGCGGTCATGACCATCGGGACCTTGGCCATTACCGGCGTGGGCATTCCTGGCGTGGAGCTAGGCTTTGCTGGCTTCTATTCCAAGGACACCATCATTGAGGCGGCCTTTGCCGCAGGGCAGCAGTATGGCGGCGTGGCCTATTTCGCGTTCTTCGTCGGCATTTTCGCCGCCGGCCTAACGGCGTTTTATTCCTGGCGCCTGGCCTTTATGACCTTCCATGGTACAGCCAAGTGGGGCGCTCATGAGGTCCATGATGACCATGCGGCCCACGGTCATGACGACCACACTGCCCATGCTGACCACGGGCACGACGACCACGGCCATGGTCACACGCCGCACGAGAGCCCCCTCTCCATGCTGATCCCGATCATACTGCTGTCCTTTGGCGCGGTGTTTGCGGGCTTCGCCTTCGTCGAGAAGTTCGTGGGCGAAGGCAGGAACGAATTTTGGAAGGGCGCTATCTTCAATGCGCCGACCAATCATATTCTCGAGCACGCCCATCATTCGCCAACCTGGCTTCTGTGGCTGCCCTTGGTGGTTTCCACCACCGGCCTGCTGATCGCCTTCTATGTCTACATTCTGAAGGAAGGCATGGGGGCCCGGATCGCCGCGCGTAAGGGCCTGCTCTGGGGCTTCCTCTACAACAAATGGTACTTTGATGAGCTTTATGAGGCGACCTTTGTGAAGGCCGCGAAAGTCCTAGGTGACCTGTTCTGGAAGGGCGGAGATCAGAAGCTCATTGACGGCCTGGGTCCTGATGGGATCTCGGCAGTGACACTCAATCTTGGCAAGCGCATGGGCAAGGTCCAGACCGGATATGTCTATCACTATGCCTTTGTAATGCTGCTCGGCGTGGCAGGACTTCTGTCCTTCGCGCTTTGGGCCTGGCAGGCTTAGGGGAGGGCGACCTGATGCTCGGTATTCTTTCCCTTATTACCTACGCCCCCCTGATCGGGGTCGCGGTGATCTTGGCCCTACGCTTTGTCGGCAAGGCCGATGATCCCAAGACGGTGGACGCCGCCAAGTGGATCGCCTTGATCACGACCCTGGCGACCCTGATTCTGTCAGTTGTTCTGACCGCGCGGTTTGATCAGGCCAATCCGGGTTTCCAGTTTGTGGAAAGCCTTCCGTGGTTTGCTGGCCTGCACTACGCCATGGCGGTGGATGGCATTTCGGTGCTCTTCGTCCTGCTGACGGCCTTCCTCATGCCGATCTGTATCCTGGCTTCCTGGAAATCCATCGAGACCCGAGTTCTAGAGTACCTGATCGCCTTCCTGATCCTTGAGACCTTGGTCATTGGCGTGTTCTGCGCCATGGATCTGGTGCTGTTTTATACCTTCTTCGAATTTGGCCTGGTGCCCATGTTCCTGATTATCGGGATCTGGGGTGGCAAGCGCCGGGTCTATGCAGCGTTCAAGTTCTTCCTCTACACCTTGCTAGGCTCTGTCCTGATGCTGGCTGCCATTTTGGCCATGATCAGTGTGGCCCATACCAGCTCCATCCCAGAATTGATGACTTATAAGTTCGCCCCGGGTCTGCAGACTTGGCTGTGGCTGGCCTTCTTCGCCTCTTTTGCGGTGAAGATGCCCATGTGGCCGGTGCACACCTGGCTGCCCGACGCCCACGTGGAGGCTCCGACGGCGGGTTCGGTCATCCTGGCGGGTATCCTCTTGAAGATGGGGGGCTATGGCTTCCTGCGCTTCTCCCTGCCCATGTTCCCAGAGGCTTCGGCAATCTTCACGCCCCTGGTGTTTGCCTTAAGCGCCATCGCCATTGTCTACACCTCGCTGGTGGCCTTCCGGCAGACCGACATTAAGAAGCTGATTGCTTATTCCTCCGTCGCGCACATGGGCTTTGTGACCATGGGCATTTTC
Organism: uncultured Alphaproteobacteria bacterium; assembly: GCA_903892305.1. Taxonomy (GTDB): domain Bacteria; phylum Pseudomonadota; class Alphaproteobacteria; order Caulobacterales; family Caulobacteraceae; genus Phenylobacterium. The sequence continues at coordinate 8,794 of CAITHQ010000034.1, read as the reverse complement.
TCGGGCAATGCCGTTGGCGTGCAGGGTGCCATCTTCCAAATGCTGAGCCACGGGGTGATCTCTGGTGCGCTCTTCCTCTGCGTCGGGGTTGTATATGACCGCATGCACACCCGCGAGATCGCCTTCTACGGCGGGCTGGTTAATCGCATGCCCTGGTATGCGGCCGTTTTCATGCTGTTCACCATGGGCAATGTCGGCCTGCCTGGCACATCGGGTTTTGTCGGCGAGATCATGACCATGACCGGGGCCTATCACGCTTCGACCTGGACAGCCCTTGTGGCGGCCACCGGCGTGATCTTCTCGGCGGTCTATGCCCTCAGCCTCTATCGGCGGACCGTGTTCGGTGAGATGACCAATCCTGCCCTGGTCGCCATTACCGATCTGGACATGCGGGAAATCATCATCTTCACGCCCCTGATCCTGTCGACCCTCTATCTCGGCCTGCAGCCGGGCGTCGTTTTCCAAATCACCCAAGCTTCGGTCGACCATTTGGTTTCGGCCTACCACGCGTTTTCCGGCGCTTAGGGGGGACCTATGCTGATCAATCTTGCCCTGGCCTATCCCGAGCTTCTCCTGGCGGTTTCGGCCCTCGTCCTTCTGGTGGCGGGTGCTTTTAATCCAAAGGCGACCCGCGTCATCGGGCTGTTTGCTGTTTTGGCCCTTGTTGGTGCTGCCGCCATTTCGGCCTTTGGACCTCACGGGGTTGCCTTTTCCGGCAGTCTGAAGGCCGACGCGGCCGCCGGGTATGCCGGCGTTGCCATCTACCTCGCCAGCGCTGCAGCTATTCCTCTCGGGGGCAACTGGTTTGCCCGCAAAGGAGCCTCAGCCTTCGAATTCCCGGTCCTCATCCTCCTGGCCGCACTTGGTATGGGCATGATGGTCAGTGCGGGCGATCTGATCGCCCTCTATATCGGTATTGAGCTTCAGTCCCTGGCCCTCTACGTGCTCGCCGCCATGTACCGCGATGACTTAAGGGCCTCGGAAGCGGGTCTTAAGTATTTCGTCCTCGGGGCCCTCTCGTCAGGCATGCTGCTCTACGGCTCGTCCCTGATTTATGGGTTTGCCGGGTCAACCCGGTTTGAGGATATTTCTGCAGCCGTCCATCAGGGTGCCCATACGGGCGTTCTGTTTGGCCTGATCTTCCTGATGTGTGGCTTGGCCTTTAAGGTCTCGGCAGCGCCCTTCCACATGTGGACGCCCGACGTTTATGAGGGCGCTCCCACTCCAGTGGTTGGCTTCTTCGCAGGTGCGCCCAAGCTGGCGGCTATGGTACTGTTTGCCCGGGTTCTCTACGAATGCTTCCCTGGAGCCATTGCACAGTGGCGTCAGATCCTGATCATCCTGGCCCTGGCTTCGATTGCCGTCGGGGCCTTTGCGGGTCTGAACCAGAACAACCTCAAGCGCCTGTGGGCCTATTCCTCCATTGCCAATGTCGGTTATGCCATTCTCGGCCTGGCCGCAGGCAATGCCGAGGGCGTCCATGCCATGCTGGTCTTCATGGTGCTCTATATTGTCGATGTGACGGGTTTCTTCGCCTGCCTCACAGCCCTATCGCGCCAGGGCAAGGCCATGGAAACTATCGAGGACATGGCGGGTCTTTTCAAGGAACAGCCCGGCATTGCCTTGGCCATGACAGCGTTCTCGCTTTCGGCCTTGGGCCTGCCGCCCTTTTCTGGCTTCTTTGCGAAATACTTTGTCTTCAAGGCGGCGATCAGCCTGGGCGATCCAATACTGACAGGCGCAGCCATCGCCGGACTGGTGGGCAGCGTGGTCGCAGCGTTCTACTATCTGCGTTTGCTGCGATCCATGTGGTTCGAGGCCCCTATCAGTGCGACTGACAAGCCCCCCGTTGACGCAAAGGCGATTGCTGTTGGTGCAGCGCTCTTTACCTTGCCAGTGGTCCTGCTCGCTTTGCATCTGATTGATACCCAGGCCAGCCTGGCCGCTGCGGCGTTCGGCCTCAAATAGGTGGCAGCGCCGCAGATTGAGGTCCACGACGCGCTGGACTCCACCAATGCTGAGGCCCGGCGCCGCGCCGAATCCGGGGAGGCGGGGCCCCTCTGGATTATGGCCCTTACCCAGACGGCGGGGCGGGGTAGGCGAGGGCGAGCCTGGGAAACAGCGCACGGCAATCTGGCCGCGACCTTGCTTTTCACCACGGTCCTGCCGCCGGCCGAGGCGGCTCAGGTGTCCTTCGTGGCCGCCCTTGCCGCAGCAGATCTAGCTGACCACTATGTCGGTGTCGGAACTGCAGCCCTGAAGTGGCCAAACGACCTGATGATTGATGGCCGAAAGGCCGCAGGCATTCTGGTGGAATCTGGAACGCGGGGTGACGGAGCCCTGTGGTTGGCGGTGGGTATGGGGGTTAATCTCGCCCATGCGCCCATCAATCTAGAGCGACCCGCAATTGCCTTCTCTGATCGTCTGGCGACCCCACCACCTCAGCCGCTTGAAGCGCTGGGCGTTCTGGCCGAAAGCTTTGAAAAATGGCGAAATCTCTGGTCAGAGTCTGGGTTTGCACCCATCGCGAGAGCCTGGTCCGCCCGCGCCTACGGCCTGGGCCAAGCGTGCGAAGCCCGCCTTCCAAACCAAACCCATCGAGGCATCGCCGAAGGGCTAGATGATGATGGTGCCCTCAGACTGCGCTTGGCCGACGGTGCAGTTCTGCGCATAACCGCCGGCGATGTTTTCTTTGGGGGGGGCTGAATGCTTCTCGCGATCGAGCAAGGTAATACCAACACCCTGTTTGCTATCCATGATGGTGAAACGTGGACGTCCCAGTGGCGGGCGGCGACTGAGTCTAGCCGGACGGCCGATGAGTACGCCGTCTGGCTTTTTCAGCTCTTGGCCATGGCTGGCTTGAATTTCTCAATGCTGGACGCCTGCATTATATCGAGTGTGGTGCCGCAGTCGATTTTCAATCTGCGCAATCTTGCCCGCCGCTATTTGCATGTAGAGCCCGTGGTGATTGGCGAGAATGCCGACCTGGGCATACCTGTGCGGATCGATAAGCCATCTGAGGCGGGGGCTGACCGGCTGGTCAACGCCATTGGTGCCCATGCGGTCTATTCAGGGCCGCTGATCGTCATCGACAGCGGTACAGCGACCACCTTCGATGTCGTTGCCGCAGATGGCGGGTTTGAAGGCGGTGTGATTGCGCCAGGCATCAATCTTTCCATGGAAGCCCTGCATGCGGCAGCGGCAAAGCTGCCCCGGGTGGCGATCCAGAAACCGGCAAGGGTTATCGGCAAGGATACGGTCGGCGCTATGCAGGCTGGTGTCTTCTGGGGTTATATCGCCCTGATCGAGGGGTTGATCGCCCGGATCAAGGCAGAATATCCCGTGCCCATGACTGTGGTCGCCACAGGCGGGGTCGCATCCCTGTTCCACGGCGCCACCGAGACCATTGATCACTTCGATCCCGACCTCACCATTCGCGGCCTGCTGGAAATCCACAGGCGCAACTCCCCCAAGGCATAAATGGCCAAACTTAAAGCTGACGACGAACTCGTTTTCCTGCCCCTGGGCGGATCCAACGAGATCGGCATGAACTTCAATCTCTACGGCTTCGGGCCGCCCCATGACCGCAAGTGGATTGTCGTTGACCTAGGTGTGACCTTTGGCGACCAGACGACCCCTGGTGTCGAACTGATCCTCCCCGATCCTGAATTCATCGAGGAGCACGCCAAGAACATATTAGGCATCGTCCTGACCCACGCGCACGAGGATCACATAGGTGCGGTGGCCTGGCTGTGGCCGCGCCTGCGCGCACCGCTTTATGCCACGCCCTTCACCGCCTTCCTGTTACGGGAAAAGCTGCGGGAAAAGGGCCTGGCCGACGAGGCCCCGATCACTGTGGTTCCCCTTGATGGGCATATTTCGCTTGGCCCGTTCGAGCTAGACCTGATCACCCTGACCCATTCGATCCCCGAACCCAATGGGCTGGCCATTCGCACGCCCCTGGGCACGGTCTTGCACACAGGCGACTGGAAGATTGACCCCAATCCCTTACTGGGGGCTGTCACCGATGATGCTGCCCTGCGCAAGCTGGGGGATGAGGGCGTCCTGGCCATGGTCTGTGACTCCACCAATGTCTTCGTGGACGGTCACGCTGGATCCGAAGCCGATGTTCGGGTGGCCATGACTGACCTCATTGCCGGCCTGAAGGGCAAGGTTGCTGTGGCCTGTTTTGCGTCCAATGTGGCCCGTATGGATTCTGTGATCCGCGCCGCGGAATCTGCTGGCCGCCGGGTCGCTCTAGTGGGCCGCTCCATGCATCGCATGGCGGCTGCGGCCAAGTCTGTAGGCCTGATGAGCGACATCAAGGAGTTTCTGACCGAACCCCAGGCGGCTGGCTTTCCCAAGGACAAGGTCCTCTATCTTTGCACCGGCAGTCAGGGCGAACCTCGCGCCGCGCTATTCCGCATTGCCGACGGCACCCACCAGAGCGTCCGCCTTGGGGCAGGGGACAGTGTCGTCTTTTCGTCCCGGGTCATTCCCGGCAATGAAGTGCCCATCCGCAATCTGCAGAACCGCCTCGCCGACCAAGGTGTGCGCCTCTACACCGAGCGGGATCATCCCGGCATTCACGTGTCCGGTCACCCGTGTCGTGATGAACTAGCGCAGATGTATGCCTGGGCCAGGCCGACCATTGCTGTGCCGACCCATGGCGAGCGCCGGCACCTGCTTGAACATGCTGCTTTTGCTGAGGATCTTCAGGTTCCTCAGACGGTCACGCCGCGCAATGGCGACATGGTACGTCTGGCGCCTGGTCGGGCAGGCATTATTGATGAAGTGCCCGCTGGCCGCATCTATGTGGACGGCGGCGTTCTGACCCCTGAGAATGGCGACGCCCTGCGCGAGCGCCGCCATGCCGCCTTCAACGGCGTGCTGACCGTGGCAGTCGTGCTGGATGGTCGGGGTAAGATCGCTTCAGGTCCGCAGGTTCGGGCCGTCGGTTTGCCCGCTGATGCCGACTATCCCATGGATGAAGTCCTGGATGATCTGGCGGATGAAGCTGAAAAAGCGCTATCGCGACTGTCTGGTGATGACCGTGAAGTGGACGATATCGTCGAAGCTGCCCTTTCGCGCACCATCAAGAAGGCGGCGCACAGAACCTGGGGCCGTCGGCCGGTGGTCGAAACGACGGTGTTGCGGATATGACCCTGCCTAGGGTTATCTCTCGTGGGAGCATGTCATGCCCGCCCTGAAGACGATGTTTGTGCTGCTTGCCTCTATGGCACTTTCTGGCTGCGTTGCTGTAGCGGCTACTGGGGTCTTGGTCGGCGTGACCGGGGCTGTGGTCGGGACTGGGGCAAAGGCTGTTGTCGCGACCGGCAAGGCCCTAATTCCTGGCGAGAGCAAGGCTGACCGGGAGAAGCGAGAATACCGTGAGTGGCAGGCTGCCAAGAAGAAGGCGAAGAAATAGATTGGCGTTCTGACGGTCAAGGTCCCGATCAAGGGTTCCAGGAGCTTGAAATGAAACTCTGCCGCATTCTTCCTGTTGTCGTCATGCTGTCCTTGGCAGGGTCCGCCCAATCTGCGCCCAAGCCCCCCGGCCCCTACTGGGTTAATGGCCCCCTTTGCGGTGAAGATGATTGCGACAATATTCCAGGCCGCTGGCGGGCTTTGAATATGGTGGATCTGCGCGCGAAACCCTTACCTGAGGCACCAGTCATTGCCCATTTGGCCGCTGGCGAATGGGTCAAGGCTCAGGAAAAGAGAACCAAGGTTTTCCCCCTGCGCGGTAAGGTGAGATTTGCAGGTGGCGGCCTTTCGGCGGGGGATTTGGTCTATGGGCCCATGCCCGGATCAGATGATGATCATGAGGTAATCTGGACCAAGGGGCGGACCCTTCGCCTCACCTTGGACCCCGACTCTAGCCAGATTGATTGGGTTTCGCCTCCCGATGGCCGGCCTATGAAGGTGATGTGGGTGCGTATCGAAAGCGCCAATGGCGTTAGCGGTTGGCTCCTCGACCCCCAGGATTTCGCCTGCATGGGCATGAATCCTGGCGAGGATGAGCACTGCGCAGACTAAACATTGGGATGCCCAATCGTCTGACAAGCAGGTGAAGACGTGTTTCACCCTCGTCGGCGCGCTAATGACCCCCCATTGGTCCGCCCATCATGGGCTTGGGTTTCGGCGCGAGCCATACGACCGCCACGGCGATCAGGAACACCACGCCCGCATACATGAACATCTGATTGGTTGAGATCATGATGGCTTGGACCTGGACCATGCGGTCCAACTGGCTCAGGGCTTGTTCGTGGGTCAGGCCCCTGGACATCATTCCGTCCAGGGTCGCTTGAGGATTTTTCATGGCGCTCGCCAGAAGTTCATGTTTGCGACTGGCCGTGCTGTCCCATGCGGTGGTCATGATCGAGGTTGCGAAGGCTGCGCCCATGGTGCGTAGAAAATTGGAAAGTCCTGAGGCCGAAGCCGTTTCTTCCGGGTTCACAGACGACATGGCGAGGTTGGTGGTCGAAATGAAGAAGAAGGGCATCCCAAAGCCCATGATGAACTGGGGTAGGGCGATATTCCAGAAGGTGGCATCGGTATCGAAACCGGTCCGCCAAAAGGCCATCAGGCCCATCCAGAACACGCCGAACGAGGTCAGGAGGCGACCATCCACCTTGCCGACAAACCGGGCGACAACCGGCGACATGCATACGGCCAAAACCCCGTTCAGGCACCCCGCATAACCTGCCCAGGTTGCCGTATATCCCATCGTCGTCTGGAGCCAGAGGGGCACCAGCACCACGCAAGCGAAGAAGGCTCCAAACGACAGGCTCATGGTGGTGACTGCGGCCGAGAAGCCTCGATGTCGGAAGACCTTGAGATTGACGATGGGGTTTTGCGCGGTCAGCTCCCAGATCAGGAAGGAGATGAATCCGACAACTGCTACCAGGGCTAGGAGGATGATTGTGGGCGACGAGAACCAGTCCAACTCCTTGCCCTTATCCAGCATGATTTGCATGGCACCGACCCAAGTCACCAGCAGCCCAAGGCCCACATAGTCCACGGGAACCTTACGGGTGGCGGTGTCGTGGGCGATCAGCATGCGGTAGGCGAAAATTCCCACAAAGGCTGCGACGGGGATGTTGATCAGGAAGATCCAGCTCCAGTGCAGATTGTCGGAGATCTGCCCTCCAAGAATGGGCCCGGCTATGGGTGCCACAACTGTGGTCATACTCCACAATCCCATGGCTGCACCGGCCCGCTCCCGTGGGAAGATGTGCAGCATAAGGGTTTGGGACATGGGCATGATCGGCCCGCCGCAAAGACCCTGGGCCACCCGGAAGGCAACCAGCAGGGCAAAGCTCGGTGCCACCCCGCACAGCAGGGAAAACAGGCCAAAACCTGCCATGCCAAAGGCAAAGACTTTGACCGCGCCAAACCTCTGCGCCAACCATCCGGTCAACGGAACCGTGATGGCTTCAGCCACGCTATAAGACGTGATGACCCAGGTGCCTTGGGCAGGAGAGACTGCCAGGGCCCCGGCTATGTGCGGCACCGACACATTGGCGATGGTGGTGTCTAGCACCACCATGAAATTGGCGAGGCCCAACAGCAGGGCCGCCGCCAGGAGGCGACCGCCGGTCAATGGATTAGCTTGGGCCGTCTGGTTGGTCACGGGCGGTCTATTGCTTTGATGTGTCGATGACGGCCGTCATCGACAGGCCGACTCTCAAGGGGTGGGCGACCAGTTCCTTAGGTTCGAGGGCGATGCGCACAGGAATGCGTTGCACCACCTTTATCCAGTTGCCTGTCGCGTTCTGAGCTGGGATCACTGAGAAGGCCGAGCCGGTTCCCCCTGAAAGACCAATGACCTTCCCGGTATATTTCACCTTTTCGCCATAGAGGTCTGAGGTCAGTTCAACCGGTTGGCCAATGGCAACATTGCGCAGCTGCACCTCTTTGAAATTAGCTTCCACATAGGCGTCCTGGACGGGAACAATGACCATCATCGGTGCGCCGGTGGCGATCTTCTGACCGACTTCGACGGTATTGCGTGTCACCACGCCGGATACCGGAGCCCGCACCGTCGTGCGCGACAGATCGAGCTCGGCCTGGGCCAAGCGCGCCCGGGCGCTGACGACTTCTGGATTGGAGCTGAGGTCGCTTCCGATGGTCATGGCACCGGCTGCGTCTTGCTGAGCGGCGGCTGCCGTGGCAGCGGCTTTAGCTTGAGCCAGGACCGAGCGGGCTGCAGCCAGCTGGGTCTCGGCTGAGGTCAGTTCATCACCCGATACGGCACCATCAGCCGACAGGGCTTTGCGTCGACCAAATTCAACTTCGGCCCGGCGTAGCTCAGCCTGGGCGCGGTCAATGTCTGAGGTTCTCACTGCTGATTGGGCTGCGAGGGCCCGGTCATTGGCGAAATACTGGCGCACATGGCGTTGGGCTTGATCCAGGTCGGCGCGCGCCTTCTCTACGGCAAGACGGAAATCCTGGGGGTCGATGACCGCCAGAATATCACCCTCCTTTACTGCCTGGGTTTCGTGCACTGGGATCGAAACCAGCGCCCCACTCACCAGGGCCGTAACCTGCGCGCTGGAGGCCTGAACATAGGCATTGTCGGTCTCCACGTGTTTGGACCCGACCAGCACCCAATAGATAAGCCAGCTAACAGCTGCTAAGGCGACCACGGTGCCCAGAATACTGAACAGTCGGCGGCGAGAGGAAGCGGTCGCTGGAGCTTGGTCTTGGGACATGGTCAAGTCTTTCGCGGAGTATTTTGATCTAACTGCGGAAATCGCCGCCAAGGGCGCGGGTCAGGCTGGCATCAAGG
>CAITHQ010000033.1 GCA_903892305.1 uncultured Alphaproteobacteria bacterium | reverse complement strand
CCTCCAGGGCCGCCGCGGGCTTCTAGGACCTGGGCGTCAAACTTAACATTGAACCGAGCGACGGAGGCCTTAACGATCTCCGACGGGGTCTCCGAACGACTGTCCAAGATGGCTACAATCTCGCACCCGGAATCGGCCAGAGCGAAGGCTGCGCGATAGGCGTCGTCATTACAGGTGGCGATCACCGCCTTGGTGCCGGGCACGACGCCGAACCGGTTCACATAGGTCCGCACGGCCTGGGCCAGCATGACGCCTGGCTTGTCATTGCCAGCAAAGGGAAGGGGACGCTCTAGGGCACCTGTAGCTAGCACTACCCTGGTTGCACGCACCCGCCACAGTCGCTGGGCAGCCTTGCCATCCTCTGGCACTTGTCCTGGCTCCACCAGCTTTTCGGCAAGGGTGACCAGATCGTGATCCCAGTATCCGATGGCCGTCGTCCGGGTCAGTATGCGCACGCCGCGCCCTATAAGGGTCCCTAGTGCCTGCTTGATCCAGGCCTGTGCTGGCAAATCGTCAATCGGGTCGGCGTTCCGATGAAGCCCGCCGCCCACTGCGATGTCCTGCTCCACCACGATAACGCGCTCACCCGCCGCAGACGCACTTAGCGCTGCCGTTAGGCCTCCGTGCCCAGCGCCCACCACCAGCACATCACAAAAAGCAGCGCGATGTTCGTAGGAGTCTGGATCGGGGACGGCGGGAGGTTGCCCCAGCCCCGCTGCCCGCCGGATGAAATACTCATAAAACTTCCAGAGGCCAGGCTTGCCTAGGAAGGCCTTGTAGTAAAAACCTGCCGGAACGAAGCGTCCGAAAAGACCAATCACCGCGCCGAGGTCAAAGCTCAGGGAGGGCCAGCGGTTCTGGCTATTCGCCACCAGACCCTCATAGATGAACAGATCGGTCGCCCGGGTGTTGGGCTCAAACCGCCCACCGGTGCCTACGCCGACCAGAGCATTGGGCTCCTCGACCCCTGCGCTCATCACCCCGCGCGGGCGATGGTATTTGAAGCTACGGCCAAACAGCACCACGCCCTGTGCCAAGAGCGCCGAGGCCAGGGTGTCGCCGGGATGGCCATGATAAGTCTTACCGTCAAATGTGAAGGTAATCGTCTTGCTGCGGTCGATGACCCCACCCTGGCGTGTCCGCGACCCGTTCATTGAGCAGCATCCAGCAACGAAACCTCGGCAATCTCATGGGTCACAGTGTGGCGATGCAGTTTGAGGAAAACGCCGCAGCCAGCGGAATGGCGCCACAGCTCCCAAGACCAACCCTTGGGGTTTTCCCGGTGGTAGAGCCGCGCCACGGCTTCGGCCTCAGTGGCATCCACAGTCAGCACAGACTCCACGGACCGATCAAACTCAAACTCGGCTTGGGCGCGAGGGCCACAATGGGGGCAGGCGATCAACTGCATCTAACGGTCCCGCGCCTTAGGTCCGGCCCCGGTCTCGTCGACCGTCGCGCCGCGTTCAAAGCGGTCCAGGGCAAAGGGCCTGGCGATCGGATGAGCCTGTCCTGTGGCCAGGTGGTCAGCAAACAGCCATCCCGATCCAGGCGTGGCCTTGAACCCGCCATAGCACCAACCGCCGCTTAGATAGAGCCCCTCGATCGGCAGTTCATCCAGGATGGGGGCACCGTCAAAGCTCATATCAGTCGTCCCCGCCCAAGACCTCAGCATGCGCAACTTCGAGAGCGCCGGGATCAGGGCAATGGCCTCGCCGGCCACTTGCTCCAACCGCATAGGTACGCCGCGCTGAGAGTAGGTAGGATAGTTATCCGGGTCGCCACCCAGCACCACCTCGCCTTTGTCCGACTGGCTGATATAGCAATGCACCGACTGCGACATGATCACCGTGTCGATCATCGGCTTGATGGGTTCGGTGACGAAGGCCTGCAAGAGCTGGCTCTCAACGGGAAGTTTCACACCGGCCAGACCCGCCACCTGACCGCTATGACCCGCCACGCAGATTCCCACCTTGTCGGCGCCGATGGGGCCGCGCGTCGTCTCCAAACCCTCGACCTTGCCACCGCGCATGGAGAACCCAGTGACCTCGCAATTTTGAATGATGTCGACACCCAGAGCGTCCGCCGCCCTTGCATAACCCCAGGCCACCGCATCATGGCGCGCGCTTCCGCCGCGAGGCTGGTTTAGGCCACCCTCAATAGGAAACCGGGCATCCCGCGACATGTCTAGGACGGGGATCATCTTGGCGATCTGTTCGCGGGTTAGGAGTTCGGCGTCCAGGCCCCTGGCCAGCATGGCATCACCCCGCTCGGCCAGCTTGGTCATGTCGCTGTCGGAATGGCCCAGAAAGATCGCACCGCGCTGGCTGAACATCACATTATAGTTCAGTTCGTCGGTCATGGTCTCCCAGAGCTTCAGAGAGAATTCCATAAGGTCCTGCATCTGAGGCAGGCGATAGTTGGACCTCACGATCGTGGTATTGCGCCCGGTATTGCCGCCACCGATCCAACCTTTTTCCAGGACGGCAATATTGCGCAGGCCATGACGCTTGGCGAGGTTGTAGGCCGTGGCTAGGCCATGCCCGCCGCCGCCGATGATCACAATATCATAACGCGCCTTGGGTGCTGGATCTCTCCAGGCACGCGGCCATGACGTGTGGCCGGTCAATCCGGCGGTCAAGAGTCCCAGGCTGGAATATCGCTTCATGGCCTTCCGGAATATGCCGGGTGGGCAGGAGCCGCTAGGGCTAAAAATAGATCATCGCCCGACAAAATTCGATTGACCCGGTTGGCCCTGCTAGAGGCTTCTAGGTGAGGACCTCATTGGCTCTGCCAACATCTGCTCCACATGGAGATCTCCTTGCGTATGTCTCGAAGAACAGCCCTGACCGGCGCGGTCGCCATAGCCAGTGCAGGCACTGGCATGTCTCCGGTACCCACCTGGGCCTTGCCGACGCTCCAAGAGGTTGAGGTCATAGAGCATGTCTGGATCCCCATGGCAGATGGGGTGCGACTGTCGGCCCGACTGTTCATCCCCAAGGGCTCTGGCAAGACCCCTGTCCCCGCGGTGTTGGAATATATCCCTTATCGTAAGCGTGACGCCTATCGGGGTCATGACACGACCTGGGGCCATCAACTGGCTAGCCATGGGGTGGCCTATGTCCGCCTCGATGTGCGGGGATCTGGCGACTCTGAAGGGGTCCTGGTTGATGAGTATGACCATCCCGAACTTCAGGATGGGGTTGCGGCTATTGCCTGGATTGCGGCTCAGCCCTGGTGCTCTGGCGCGGTCGGTATGCGCGGTATTTCCTGGGGTGGGATCAACAGTTTGCAGATCGCCGCCCTTCGCCCTCCGGCCTTGAAAGCGATCATGGCCCTAGGCTGCTCAGACAATCGATATACCAATGATGCCCACTATGTTGGCGGGGCCTTGGGTCATACTAACTTGCAATGGGCCATCGGCTTCAAAACGGTGATGGCCAGCCCGCCTGACCCCGCCATTGTGGGCGAGGACTGGGAAACCCTCTGGCACCAACGCCTTAACGCGACGCCCCCCATCATGGAAACCTGGCTGAGCCACCAGACCTTTGATGACTACTGGCGGCGCGGATCAGTGGCCCTTGACTGGGCCGCCATATCGGTCCCGACCTATCTCGTTGGCGGGTGGCAGGACACCTATTCCAATCCCATCGGCCGATTGCTCCAGAATCTCAAGGTCCCAAGGAAGGGCCTCATCGGTCCTTGGGGCCATACCTATCCCTGGACGGCCGAGCCCATGAGCCTGGATTGGACCTATGAAGAGGTGCGCTGGTGGCGACACTGGCTGATCGGCGAGGCGACCGGCATTATGGACGAGCCCATGCTGCGGGCTTTCATGCCCTATGCCACCTGGTCGCAGAGCCGCCCCGATGAAATTCCTGGCCGCTGGATCGCTGAGCCTGCCTGGCCCGCCAAGGCTATCAAGCCTAAGTCCCTGTACCTCACCCCCGCCGGTCTCGCCGATCGACCCGGTACTGCTCATATCGCACAGGTCATCGGTGATCAGATTGTGGGTCTGACCAAGCCCGAATGGATCGATCGCCCGCCCGTGGAGCAGTCCCTAGACGACGCCAAGTCGCTGATCTTCGACAGCGCGATCTTAGAGCGAGACATCGAAATCCTTGGCTATCCGGTGGCGAATCTACGCCTCGCCGCCGACCGACCTGTCGCCAAGGTCGCGGTGCGGATCACCGAAGTCACGGCTGATGGCAAGTCCTGGCTGGTAAGCTACGGCCTTAAAAACCTTACCCATCGGAACTCTGACGACGTGCCGACCCCGCTCAAGCTTGGCGAGTTCTACAATCTCAGCTTTCCGCTGTTTATGGTTGGCCATCGCTTCACCAAGGGCAGCCGCATCCGCGTGGCCATCAGCGAAAACCTTTGGCCTCTAGCCTGGCCGTCGCCGGAAATCGCCACCCTCAGCCTGGCCCTTGATCAATGTCGTGTTGACCTGCCAGTGCGTCCGCAGGAGAAAACCGCCGCGGCCTTTCCAATTCCCGTTCGCCATGGCGAGCCCTCGACCGCGCCGGTGCCTCCTGTCGTCACCGAGCCGGTTTCACCTGGTCACTATAAGATCGTGTTGGACAGCGCTCCTGTGCCCAGCACCCTGGCCGATACTGGCACCATACTGTCGCGAGGCCGTCGGGAGATCAGCGAGATCCTCGAAGGCCAGCCCAATAGCGGCCTCTGGCGTCAGGAGGCCTCGAGTTCATGGACCCGCGATAACTGGGATTGCAGCCTATCGGCGGTGATCGAGCTGAGATCAACAGCCACAGACTTCCTGCTCACCGAATCCCTCACCGCCAAACGAGGCACCGAGATCGTCTTTACCCGCCAGAGCCATGCCCGGGTGCCTCGGCGGCTGGTCTAGCTGCCCAGTGTCATAATCTCCACCTCGGCCCCGTTCACCATCGCCACGTCGCCGACGGCCTTGCCCAACAAGGCCCTGGCCAGGGGTGACACATGTGACACCGTCCCCTGGGCCGGATCGGCCTCGTCCTCGCCGACAATACGGTAGGTCTGGGTTCTGCCGTCTTCGCGCTCAAGGGTCACCGAGCCACCAAACACCACCTTGTCGGTGCCCTGGGGCGTTTCCACCAGCTGCGCATTCCCCCGTCGTGCAGAGAAATAGCGCAGGTCTCGGGTGGCCCGCGCCATGGCGGTGCGGTCGGTATTGATATCGCCCCCAGTGCGCGCCGCAGCATAGGCAGCCTGAGCCACCGCCTGCCCAGCCTCCAACTGCGCCAATCCTTCGACGGTCACCAGATTGGCATGGGGCGAGATCGGCCGGTCCGGCAGGTTTGCGGCCTGGGACTCGGCATCCTCTTCCTTGGTGAAGGCGACGCTCATGCTAGGGGCCCGTACGACCGTCAAAGCGCGGCCAAGGGGAGAGGTTAGGGCGTTTGTGGCAGGGTGGCTATGGCTGGCTCTATTGCGAGCCTCGCAACGGTCGCTGCCATGATCGATGAACCAGGGAACGGTCCAACAAATTTCAATCTATAAAAATATGGTGGATGCGACAGGGATTGAACCTGTGACCCCCTCGGTGTGAACGAGGT
>CAITHQ010000032.1 GCA_903892305.1 uncultured Alphaproteobacteria bacterium | reverse complement strand
GTGAATTACGGAATTACGGTGACACCTCACTTAATTGACTCCCGCTTCCCCACGCCCTAGCCTCCGCCGCTAGGTGCCTGCGTCAGGCTGAGAGCGTGGGGCGACCGCTGGGTGCTGTGGACTTCCTGGCGCGGTTGGAGGCGGAGAGCGGGCGCGTGCTGGCAGCGGGGACCGAGGGCGGGGGTAGTGGAGAGTTAAGTGGGGTGTCACCGTAATTACGACGCCATTGCCAGGTTCATCGTTGGAGGCATCAATGCAGCGACGCGAGGCAATGAATGACATGGCTCAATAGACGCGGTTTTGCCGCTGGCCTCGCGGGCCTTCCTATTGCAAATGCATCATTGGCAGGGCCTCAGGGGGTAGTTGCAGGTCAGTCGACCTGGAGCGAGTCCGTTATGGTTCTCTATTTCGATGAGAAGGTCCGAAACGGGTTCAGCTTTCGCCTGTCTCGCTATCCGGAACGAAACCAGACCTGGGCGTGGGTTCACGTCCTTATGGATGGTGAACTTTATTCCTTCACCGAAAGGCGCATTGCAAGCACCACTGACCGCCTCGAAGCTGGCTCCCCGTCCGCCATCTATTCCGCTCCGGGGTTCGACATCCGGATGACGCGTCTTGGTCCTTCGAACGACATGAAAGCCCTCTCCTTCTCAGCTTCGATCAAGGGGCATCATGGTCCAGGCGGCATCGACGGTGAGGGAGACATCCCCATTGCGCTCGAAGGTGTGTTTCACCCGAGCGCCTTGAGGGGCCATTCGCCCGAAGGCCGCTTTGAGCGTACCGGGAGGTTCGAGGCCACCCTCGGCGTCGGTCGGAAGTGGACCTTTCTGTCAGGGATCGGCAAGGCCCATGAGCAAACCCAGACCAAACCCCGGTTCGACCAGCCTTTCACCTATGCCATGCTTTGGGGACAGCACACCTCCCTGATCGGCTTGCTGGCCCCAGATCGCAGTTATGGAAATGTGGATCTTGGGAACGGCGATGTGGCGATGAAGGCCATGCAGGTTGAACCCTGGTCACCGGTCAGGAAATTTGCTGCCAGGCTGGAGGGCGGTGGAATGGTCACTGGCCAGGCCGAGACTGTCCGCGGTTACAATGTACCGGTTCTGGGTCGTCTGTGGCACGGGCGGATCGTGCGCGCTCAGGTCGAGGGTCAAAGGATGGTCGGGATGATCAATGACTGGCGACCAGAGGAGCAAATCTATGGCCTCTAGGAACTCAAGCTTGGACCGTCGACGGATCCTGGGCGCTGGCTTCGCCTTGCCCCTGGTCGCAGTGGGATCTGGGCAGGCACAGGGTGCCCGGAACATTGCCGGACCGCACGACGTCGTGACCCTTGACCGCATGGAAATCGTCGACGAGGTCAGCGGAAGAGCCCTGCCGACCCGGGCCTTTTTCCCGAAAAAGCCCGGGCGTTATCCCGGCATCGTCTTTAGCCACGGGTTTGGCGGTTCCTTCAAGACCTTCCCAAATACAGGGGAACTCTGGGCGAGCCATGGATATGTCGTACTTCATCCCACCCATATGGACTCTCTGCAGTTTCCTGACCCGAGGGTCGATCCGGCGGATGCTGCGGTCATGCGCAAATTCCTCGCCGCACGCGGCAGCCTGGACCCCGCTTCACGCCAGGCATTTGTAGAAGTACTGAACCGACGCTATTTCCTGACTCGACGGCTCGATGACATCAACTGCCTTCTGCGTCTCCTGACGTCAGGTGGCGGGGGTTTGAGTGACACCGTTCGTGATCAGATAGACACCCGCCATATGGGCATGAGCGGACACTCATTCGGTGGATACACCACCCTGATCTGCGCTGAGGCGACCTTGACGCCGCCTCTCGATTACCCGCTACCAAGCGGGTTTTCGAGCTTCATGATGATGAGCGGACAAGGGCCAGGCCGGATGGGGCTCACGGAAGCGAGCTTTAAAGAGCTGAGAAGCCCCTTCATGGCCACCACTGGAACACTGGATTTCGGTGCAGATGGTGAGACCCCGCCCTGGCGACTGAAACCCTATGATCTGAGCCCACCTGGTTCGAAATATTCCGTGGTCGTCGACGGTTTCCGGCACATGGATTTCGATCCAGCCGTGGACCCACTTGTGCTGTCCCCGGGGGCTGACAGGCTGCGGAGCCTTCAGATCGCATTCTGGAATGCTACCCTGAAATCTGACCCGAAAGCGCTGGCGTTCCTGAACATCGCTGCCAAGGCGTCATCTCCGTCTGAAGGTGTCCATGTCATGCGCCGATAGCCCGCGATCGAGTTTCGCTGGGAATTACGGTGAATTACGGAATTACGGTGACACCTCACTTAATTGACTCCCGCTTCCCCACGCCCTAGCCTCCGCCGCTAGGTGCCTGCGTCAGGCTGAGAGCGTGGGGCGACCGCTGGGTGCTGTGGACTTCCTGGCGCGGTTGGAGG
>CAITHQ010000031.1 GCA_903892305.1 uncultured Alphaproteobacteria bacterium | reverse complement strand
CGAGCGGCCGCTGAAACTCGTCTCCGCCTCTGCGGCCCTGGTGGAAAAGGGCAATTACCGCCACTTCATGGAGAAGGAGATCCATGACCAGCCAGACGCCTGCCAGCACACCCTGTCGGCCTATCTCGACCCGGTCAGTGGCAAGGCAACAGCCCCCGCCGGCATTGACTTCAGCAAGGTCACACGGATCCAGATCATTGCCTGTGGTACGGCCTATTATGCCGGCCTGATCAGCCGCTACCTGTTTGAGTCCCTGGCGCGTCTGCCAGTGGACATCGATGTGGCCTCAGAATTCCGCTATCGGGAACCACCGGTCAGTCCTGGGACCCTAGCAATCGTCATTTCGCAGTCGGGCGAGACCGCCGATACCCTAGCTGGCCTGCGCTGGTGCAAGGCCCAGGGTCTAACCACCGCTGCTGTCGTCAATGTCCATGAAAGCACTATGGCGCGGGAGGCGGACATCCTCTTCCCCACCCATGCCGGCCCCGAAATCGGCGTTGCCTCCACCAAGGCCTTCACCAGCCAGGTCGCAGCACTTTCCGCCCTCGCGGTCTGCGCAGCCTCTGCCCGGGGGCATATCGACTCCACCGAGGAGGCCCGCCTGATCGCAGTTCTTCTGGAATCTCCCCGGCTTATCGCTCAGTCCATTCAGGTGGAGGACGCGATCAAGGCCCTGGCACCCGAACTCGCCAAGGCTAGGGATGTGCTTTATTTCGGTCGCGGAGCCATGTCGGCCCTGGCTCTGGAAGGGGCCCTTAAGCTCAAGGAAATCAGTTATATTCATGCCGAAGGTTATGCCGCCGGCGAGCTAAAGCATGGGCCGATCGCCCTGATCGACGAGGCGACCCCGGTCATTGTCATCGCGCCCTCGGATCACTTGTTCGAAAAGACCATGTCGAACATGAGCGAGGTCATGGCACGGGGCGGTCCGATCATCCTGTTCACGGACGAACAAGGGGCTCGCCATGCGCCATCCGGCATCAAGCTGATAATCGTCCCGACCAGTGACGATCTAGTCGCCCCCCTGGTCTTCTCCGCCCCTATCCAGCTTCTGGCCTATTACGTGGCGGTGCAAAAGGGAGCCGATGTGGATCAGCCTCGGAACCTCGCCAAGTCCGTGACGGTTGAGTAAAGGACTCCTAAAACCGGTTTCCATGCCTCCAAACCTGCTTTAGTGGAGGCGCGCATCTGGAGTGCTGGAAATGACCAAACGCGTCCGTAAAGCTGTCGTGCCCGTGGCAGGCCTCGGAACCCGGGTCCTGCCCGGCAGCAAGACCACGCCTAAGGAACTGCTGAACGTCGTTGACCGGCCCATACTGTCTTATGTGGTG
Organism: uncultured Alphaproteobacteria bacterium; assembly: GCA_903892305.1. Classification (GTDB taxonomy): domain Bacteria; phylum Pseudomonadota; class Alphaproteobacteria; order Caulobacterales; family Caulobacteraceae; genus Phenylobacterium. The sequence continues at coordinate 4,002 of CAITHQ010000031.1, read as the reverse complement.
GAAGAGGCCCGGGCCGCCGGGATCGAGCACTTTGTCTTCGTTACCGGCCGCGGCAAGGGCGCCATCGAGGACTATTTCGATCACCATATCGAGCTTGAGGCCCAGCTAGCCGCCAAGGGCAAGACCGACATACTGGCAGATGTCACCCGCGACCTGCCCAGACCCGGCGAGATGAGCTTTGTGCGTCAAATGGCCCCCTTGGGCCTAGGCCACGCAGTCTGGTGCGCCCGAGACATTATTGGCGACGAACCCTTTGCGGTCATACTGCCGGACATGCTGATGATGGCCAAGACATCCGCCATGGCCCAGGTCGTGGCGGCCTATGACAAGGTTGGCGGAAACATCATCGCCGTGGAGCCAGCGCCGGAGGGCGAGACCCATAAATACGGGATTGTGGCCTTGGATGGTCGCGAGGGCCGCCTGAACCGTATGACCGGCATGGTCGAAAAGCCGCCTTTGGGGACTGAGCCCTCCAACCTGCTGATTTCGGGTCGGTATGTCTTGCAGCCAGAAATCTTCGCCCTACTGGCCCAGCAAGGTAAGGGCGCCGGCGGCGAGATCCAATTGACCGACTCCATGGTCGAACTGATGAAGGCCCAGACCTTCCACGCCCTGGAATATGACGGTATCACCTATGACTGCGGCGACAAGATTGGTCTGCTTCGTGCCAATGTCGCCTTTGCCCTGGCCCGCCCCGACCTCGCCGAGGCAGCGCGGGCCGCCATCACGCAACTGCTCTAGAGATATCAGGCGTGGCGGGGCGCCTGTTCATCTTCGGCTATGGATTCTCAGCCCAAGCTCTGACCCGGCTCTTGCAGCTGCAGGGTTGGACGGTTTCAGGGTCCTATCGGCGTAGCCCGCAACCGCTCTTGGACGACGGCGTCACCCCAGTAGCGGTCGAGGACGCAACTGCCCTAGATGCCGCTCTGGCCAGGGCGACAGCGGTTTTAATCACAGCACCGCCCACGCCGGAAGGCTGCCCGGCCCTCTTGCAGATTGCGCCGAGCCTGGCGCGAACCGGCGCGAAGCCCAACTGGCTAGGCTATCTGTCAACCACCGGGGTCTATGGAGATCGTGGCGGCGGTTGGGTGTTTGAAGACAGTCGTCTGGCAGCTCAATCCTTGGAAGGTATACGTCGCGTCGCGGCCGAGCGGGACTGGATGAGGGTCGGTCATGAAATGGGCCAGACCATCACCGTGCATCGTTTGCCAGGGATTTATGGCAAGGGGCGCTCGACCCTGGATCGGCTGCGGGAAGGCCGAGCCCGGCGGCTGATCGCCCCAGGCCAAGTTTTCAGCCGCATCCATGTGGATGATCTGGCCTCTGGTCTCGCAGCCTCCATCGCACAACCGCGAGCTGGCGCAGTCTATAATCTTTGCGATGATCAGCCAGCACCCAACAGTGACGTCGTCGCCTATGCCGCGGGCCTTCTGGGGATCGCGCCGCCGCCAGCGGAAATTCTAGATCTCGAAACTCTTAGCCCGCAGGCCAGACGATTTTACGGCGAGTCAAAGCGGGTTTCAAACGCCCGCGCTAAGGGCGAGTTGGGCTGGCGTCCTGCCTATCCGACCTATCGGGAGGGTCTGACCGCTATTCTGAAGGCGGGGGGCTAGGAAAGCTCTTCAACGGCCGCGATCATGCGGACAATGTCCTGGGGCCGCGAGAGCCGATGATCACCATCACGAATGAGAGTGAAGACAGCATCTTCACTCACCACCGCTTCGGATATGGCCAAGGCGTGACGCCAAGGGACGTCCGGGTCCCTGCCGCCTTGCAAGATCCAAAGGGGTTTGTTCAGGGGAATGGGTCCTGGAAGTATGGACCATTTCGCCCCGTCATCCAGCAGGGCCCTGGTGATGGGATAGGGCTCGCCATAGGCTGAAGGCCGCATCCAGACACCTGTGCTTTCAAGGTCGGCTTTGTCGGCCTCGGTCATTTCTGGCGCCATGAGCTTGCTCGTAAAGTCTGCCGCAGGGGCGATCAGCAAGAGAGCCTTGACGCGATCGGGTCTCACCAGGGTCGCGAGGCAGGACAGCCATCCGCCCATGGAAGAGCCCACCAAGATCAGCTGGCCAGACGTCAACTCATCAATGACGGCCAGGGAGTCGTCACGCCATCGGGAGATCGTTCCGTCCACGAAGTCTCCGGTGGACTCGCCATGACCGAAATAGTCAAATCGAACAACGGCCCGGCCGGTTTGCTGCGCCCAATCTGCCAGGGCTTGTGCCTTGGTGCCGGACATGTCGGATCGAAATCCGCCTAACCAGACGACGGTCGGTCCAGTACCGTCTACCTTGCGCCATGCGAGGCTGGAACCATCCGGACAATGAAGAAAGCCAGCATATTCACTCATCGAGTGATCGTAATACTTTTACGGCCTAAAGTCGAGATGGGCTTTACCCCAATGCACGGTGCTCTATTCAGTGCCTGTGGCCAATCATAGAAAACTTACCGTTCTGCAAGTTGTCCCGGAGCTCGAAACCGGCGGTGCCGAGCAGACGACCATCGATGTCGCGCGCGCCATTGTGGAAGCTGGCGGCCAAGCCCTGGTGGCCAGTCGAGGCGGACGTATGACCGGACGATTGATGGTGGACGGGGCGCAGTTTTGCGCGATGCCGGTCCAGAGTAAAAATCCTTTCACAGTTTTTCAGAACAGCAGGCGGTTGGCCGCCCTAATCCGGGAGCATGACGTTGATCTGATTCATGCTCGCTCTCGAGCACCCGCGTTCTCGGCGCTTTGGGCCGCAGAGCAGACCGGCATTCCCTTCGTGGCGACCTATCATGGTGTCTATAAGGCCCAGAACCCGCTCAAGCGCTGGTACAACGCTGTTATGACCCGCGGGGATCTGGTCATCGCAAATTCCGACTATACCCGGGACCACCTGTTCGCCGAGCATCAGATTTCGCCCGAGAAGGTGGTCACCATTCCACGGGGCGTGGACCTTGATCGCTTTGACCCTGCGGCCGTTTCCCCAGATCGGATTCGGAAACTGCAGGATGATTGGGGAATTTCTCCAGAAGACACCCGAACCAAGATCTTGCTCGGCGGTCGCCTGACCAGGATTAAAGGGCACCTGACCATTATCGAAGCCGCCGCACGCATGATGACCGCAGGGCGCACTGACTTCTTGATCTTGTTTGCGGGCGACGATCAGGGTCGATCTGGCTATCGCCAGGAATTGGAAGACTCGATCGCCAAGGCCAACCTGACAGACCAAGTCCGTCTGGTAGGACATTGTACCGACATGCCGGCCGCCTTCCTGGTGGCGGATCTGGCCATATTGCCAACATCGGTTCCCGAGTCCTTTGGGCGAGCGGCGGTAGAACCCCAAGCCATGGGCCGGCCCGTCATCGCCTCTGCCCATGGCGGCGTCACTGAGACCGTACTCGAAGGCAAGACCGGCTGGTTAGTTCCCCCGGAGGATGTCGCAGCCTGGACCAAAGCCTTGTCCTCAGCCCTAGAAATGGGCCCTAAGGCGCTCCATGAGATGGGCGCTGCGAGTGCGGCCCGGGTTCGACAACTTTATTCCAACGACGCCATGTGCACCGCAACACTCGCAGCCTATGATCGTGTTCTCGTCGCTCGAAAGTCAGGATGATGTCGCCCAGACCAGCCAAGGACGTCCGGCGTGTGCTGGTCATAAAGCTTTCGGCCCTGGGTGACTTTGTTCTGGCCCTCGCAGCCATGAAGCGCATTCGAGAGGTCCACCGAAGGGCCCACATTACCCTACTAACGACCCCACCCTTCGAAGCCCTCGCCAAACTCAGTCCCTATTTCAACGCCGTCGAAACAGATGGGAAACCCGAGACCTTTGGCGATTGGATCGACCTGAGATCCCGTCTGAAGCGGGCGAACTATGACCGGGTCTACGACCTGCAAACCTCATCAGCCTCGGCGCGAATTTTCCACATCCTTGCGCCCTTTCCACCCCCATGGTCCGGAATTGCCTTGGGGTGCAGCCTGCCCCATCGCAATAAGAACCGAAATTTTATGCACACACT
>CAITHQ010000030.1 GCA_903892305.1 uncultured Alphaproteobacteria bacterium | reverse complement strand
CTGGCCAAGGACGCTATCCCCGAACTGACCGGCTACACCTCCCATCGCCGCGAGGTGAAGTACGGAACCAACAGCCGGGTGGATTTCCTGCTGGAGGCGGAGGGCCGCCCGCCCTGCTGGCTGGAGATCAAGAACTGCCACCTCATGCGCACGCCCGGCCTCGCCGAATTCCCCGACTGTGTGGCGGCCCGCTCGTCAAAGCACCTGAAGGAGCTGGATGCCATGGTCGCGGCCGGCGATCGGGCTGTGGCTTTGTTCGTGGTGCAGAGGATGGATTGCACAGAGTTTGCGGCCTGCGCGGAGCTGGATCCAACCTTTGCCGCAGCCCTCACCCGCACAGCCAATTCCGGTGTTGAGGTTTTATGTTATGATTGCCACATAAGTTCGCAGGCGATCACGGTCGCTCGCCCCCTGCCTTGGCGGGATCGACCCTAAGCCTATGGAGACCTGACCATGTCCATGACCGACGTTCTCGAAGCCGAGCATCGCACCGGCCGGGTCAAGATTCATGGGCCGGAGGGTTTTGAGGGCATGCGGGTGGCCGGCAAGCTGGCGGCCGAGTGCCTGGATATGCTGACCCCCCACGTTCAGCCCGGCGTGGTGACCGATGAGCTGGATCGGCTGGCCCGGGAGTTCATTCTGGATCACGGTGCCCTGCCCGCCTGCCTGGGCTATCGCGGCTATACCCGGACGGTCTGCATCTCGGTCAATCACGTCGTCTGTCATGGCATCCCCTCTGAGCGGGCTCTGCGGGAAGGCGACATCGCCAATATTGACGTCACCCTGATTGTCGACGGCTGGCATGGGGATCACAGCCGCATGTACGGCGTCGGCCCTGTGGCACCTCGGGCAAAGCGGCTGATCGATGTGACCTATGAAGCCATGCAGCGTGGCCTGGCGGCGGTGAAGCCCGGCGCTCGGACCGGCGATATCGGTGCGGCCATCCAGACCTATGTTGAGGCTCAGCGCTGCTCAGTGGTCCGCGACTTCTGCGGCCATGGTCTGGGCAAGGTGTTCCACGACGCCCCCAACATCCTGCACTTCGGCCAAAAGGGTACGGGCGAGATGCTGAAGCCCGGCATGTTCTTCACCATCGAACCCATGGTCAATCTGGGCAAGTATCAGGTGAAGCTGCTGGCCGACGGTTGGACAGCGGTGACCAGGGACAAGTCCCTCTCGGCTCAGTGCGAGCATTCGGTGGGCGTGACCGAGACGGGCTATGAGATCTTCACGGTCTCGGAAAAGGACCTGTTTAAGCCGCCCGTGATCAGCGCCTGATAGCCGGGGCGAAACCCGTCTAGGTTACAGAAGTCTAACTTGCGCCGTGATTGCAAATTAGGCCAGCATGGCTCCGTCTAAAGGGGCGTCTCATGCTATCGATCAAGAACCTGACCCATATCTATCCCAATGGCGTGCGCGCCTTGGACAGTGTCGATCTCGACGTAGAAAAGGGCATGTTCGGCCTGCTTGGGCCCAACGGCGCGGGCAAGTCGACCCTGATGCGGTCCATCGCGACCCTGCAGACTCCGACCTCGGGCTCGATCACTTTTGATGGCCTGGATGTGATTGCAGAGCCGGAAAAGCTGAGGCGGACCTTGGGCTATCTGCCCCAGGACTTTGGGGTTTATCCGCGGGTTTCGGCCTATGACATGCTGGATCACATGGCGGTGCTGAAGGGCATTGCCTCGGCCGCAGACCGCAAGACGACGGTGGAGTCCCTGCTGGTCCAGGTCAATCTTTGGGAGGTCCGCAAGAAGGCCGTCGCCGGTTATTCCGGCGGCATGCGCCAAAGGTTCGGCATTGCCCAGGCCCTGATCGGCCGTCCCCAGCTGATCATTGTCGATGAACCTACCGCTGGCCTCGACCCCGAGGAACGTAACCGCTTCCTAAACCTGCTGGCCGAGATCGGCGAGAACGTCGTCGTCATCCTGTCGACCCATATTGTCGAAGATGTCTCTGAACTTTGCCCCCGCATGGCGGTATTGGCGGGCGGCAAGATCCTGCGCCAAGGGGCACCTCACGATCTGATTGATGAGCTGAAGG
>CAITHQ010000029.1 GCA_903892305.1 uncultured Alphaproteobacteria bacterium | reverse complement strand
GCCCCGCGACATAGGTCGACATGGGCGGAAAGACATCGGCGTCTGACCCGGAAACCTCATGGCCCGCATCGCGCATCATCAGGGCAACGGCACTCATGCCCGCGCCAGCAATTCCCGTAAAATGGATCTTCATTGGAGGGTCGAGGACTCCGAAACCACGCTCAGAAACCCTGCATATACCGAGCCGCCCAGCGGAAGGAAGGTCGGCTGAAATGCGCCCAGGCAAAAGGGCCGCTTGCGGACTCAGTCAGCCCGGTCTATACGCCCGGTCCTTCACGATGTTCCCCGATAGCTCAGCTGGTAGAGCAGTCGGCTGTTAACCGACTTGTCGCAGGTTCGAGTCCTGCTCGGGGAGCCATCGTCAGAGCTTTTCCCCAAAAACCAAACCCACAGAAGCGCGCTTGCGCTAGGATGCCCTATGGCCTGGACTCGCACTTATGACGAAGCCGAACCCCAGAGGGTCAATCGCTGGCTGGCGCAGAATGGCGTGTGCTCCCGTCGCGAAGCAGAATCTCTGATCACGGACGGTCTGGTCAGCATTGACGGTGAAACCGTTGCCGATCCCGGCCGAAAGATCAGCCAAGGCCAGACCCTTATCCTGTCCGACAAGGCCCAGACCCAGCTGGCGTCCAGCCTGACTGTAGTGATCCATAAACCGCCCGGTATTGTCTCGGCCCATCCAGAACCTGGGCAAAGCCAAGCGAGCGATCTGCTGACCCGTAAGGCCTATCGTGGCGATGGTGCGGCCCCAACCACCCATGGCAAGAGCCTACCCCCCCTGGGCCGCCTGGACATGGAATCCCGCGGCCTGCTGATCCTGTCTGAGGACGGCGTCCTGGCCAAGGCGATCATTGGACCAGAGTCGGAACTGGATAAGGAATATCTGGTGGAGGTTCGCGGAACCATTACCCCGCAAAAACTTGGCATGTTGCGCCACGGCCTGCAGCTAGACCGGCGCCAGCTTCGCCCGGCCAAAGTCAATTTGGTGGAAGATCAAACCCTGCGCTTCATCCTTACCGAAGGCCGTAACCGACAAATCCGCCGCATGTGCGATCTGGTGAGCCTCAATGTCGTAGACCTACATCGTATCCGCATTGGCCCGCTGGAAATTGGGGAACTCCCGGAAGGTGGCTGGCGGACCCTTACCCCCAGCGAGCGGGCCCAATTCCTGTCATCTAGCCGGGGCTAGACCGACTGCCCGGCCGACCAACCGCTGGCCCAGGCCCACTGGAAGTTATAGCCCCCCAGCCAGCCGGTGACGTCCACCACCTCACCAATGAAGAACAGCCCCGGGACTGCCTTGGCTTCCAGAGTGCGGCTGTCTAGCCCCTCGGTGTCCACCCCGCCCAAGGTCACTTCTGCCGTCCGATAGCCTTCTGAGCCCACAGGCTTGACCCGCCAGTGATTGACTGCGTCGGCCAGCCTGCGCAGCACCTTGTCGGAACAATCTGCGATATTGCCCTTGAGGCCCTCAGCCTCCACCAGATGCTGGGCCAGACGCTTGGGAACGAGGGTCGCCAAAACCGTCTGTGGCGATTGCCTGGGTTGGTCGGTGCGCGCGGCGCGCAGGGCCGTAAAGGCGTCGACCCCAGGTGCCATGTCCAACTCGATCTCCTCGCCCTCCCGCCAGTAGGACGAAATCTGCAATATCGCGGGACCAGATAGGCCGCGGTGGGTAAAGAGCATGGCTTCGGCGAACTTCGCCTTACCGGACCTTGCCAGAGCGTCGAGGGCAATGCCTGTGAGACCCTTCAGGCGTTCCAGCAGGCCGACCTCAAAGGTCAGAGGCACAAGGGCGGGGCGGGTCTCTGTGACCGCCAGACCAAACTGCCGCGCCACATCATAGCCAAAGCCTGTCGCGCCCATCTTGGGGATGGACTTGCCCCCCGTGGCAATGACCAGGGACTGGCAGGCCACCTCGTTGCCATTGACGGTCAACCGATAGATGGCTCCCTCACGGGCAATGTCGGTAACCGTCGAGAAGAGTCTCAGACTGACCCCTTCCTGCCGCATATCGGTCAGCAAGGCGTCGATGATCTCCCGGGCTGAGCCGTCGCAAAACAGCTGGCCTTGGGTTTTTTCGTGATAGGCGATCCCGTGCTGCTCCACCCAGGCGATGAAGTCTGCGGGTCGGTAGCGTCGCAGGGCCGAAATGGCAAACCGCGGGTTTTGCGAGAGGAAATTCTCTGCCCGGACATCGCGGTTGGTGAAGTTGCACCTACCACCACCCGAAATGCGGATTTTTTCGCCCGGAGCCTTGGCGTGATCGATTACCAGCACCCGACGGCCACGTTTACCGGCCTGGATGGCGCACATCATGCCAGCTGCGCCTGCGCCAATCACGACGACGTCAAAGGTCTCCACGCCGCCGTCCCTGACCTTATCCCTAGTCCTTGGCGCGTTCCTGATAGGAGAAGTCGTCCGTCAGGACCACGACACGGGTGCCCGCAGCGATATAAGGCGGCACCATGACGCGGGCACCATTGGTCAGAATGGCTGGCTTGTAGGACGACGAGGCCGTCTGGTTCTTCACCGCAGGCTCTGTTTCGGCGATTTCCAGGGTTACCAGACGGGGCAATTGCATTGCGATTGCCACGCCTTCGTGGGTCGAGAGGGTCACGGTCATACCGTCAGCCAGCCACATTGAGGCATCACCCACCACGTCTTCCGTGGCCGTCACCTGATCAAAGTTCTCTGGATTCATGAAGTGATAGCCTTCACCATCCTGGTAGAGAAAATTGTAATTGCGATCGTCTACGAAAGCCCGCTCCACCTGCTCGGTGGTGCGCCAGCGTTCCGATACCTTCACCCCGTCAGATATCCGACGCATGTTCAGCTGGGTCACAGGTGTGCCCTTGCCAGGGTGGATGTTTTCGGCAGTCAGAACGACATAGAGTCTGCCCTCCATATCGACGACGGAGCCTTTACGTAGAGAGCTGGCGGCGACTTTCACGGCGATCTTCCTCGTCTCTTCGCGCGGCCAAAAGACCCGTGCGCGAATGTGCTAAACAAATCAGTTCCCGCGCACCTATACGATTGCGCACAAAATCTCTAGTCACGCAGGCCGTCTGCGGCCCTTTCTGGGACCCTTCTTGTGTCTGAACCCAAATCTTCTCCCTGGTGGAGTCCTGAGAGACACACCGACCGAAGGCCCCTGCTCTTGGCACGCAATCGGATTACCCAGGCCATAAGGTCCTGGTTCGACGCCCGGGATTTTCTCGAAGTCGACGTCGCCGCCCTACAGATCTCGCCCGGCAATGAAGCCCATCTCCATGCCTTTGCCACTGAGGTCCTGGGCTTGGATGGCAGCAAGGCACCCCTTTACCTGCACACATCGCCGGAATTTGCCTGCAAGACTTTGCTGGCGGCAGGGGAGCGCAAAATTTTCAGCCTGGGCAAGGTCTGGCGCAATCGGGAGCGCGGCCCTCTGCACCATCCAGAATTCACCATGCTGGAATGGTATCGGGTGGAGGAAGACTATGAGCAGCTCATGGCCGACTGCGCCGACCTCATGGCCCTGGCAGCAGAGACGGCGGGGGCTAAAGCCTTCCGGTTTCGTGACCAGACCTGCGATCCCTTTGCCCAGCCCCAACGTCTGACCTTGGCTGAGGCCTTCGACGGGTTGGCAGGAATTGATCTATTGGCCAGCCTTGATAAGGAAGGCGCGACGGATCGGGATCAGTTGGCCGACGCCGCCAAGACCGCTGGTATTCGCGTGGCCGACGACGACACATGGGCCGATGTCTTCAGCCGTGTGCTGGTGGATAAGATTGAGCCCTTTCTGGGCCTGGGCCGCCCAACCCTGCTGTGCGAATATCCGGTTCCTGAAGCCGCCCTCGCCCGCCCCTGTCCCCATGATCCCAGGGTGTCAGAACGGTTTGAACTCTATGCCTGCGGTGTGGAACTGGCCAACGCCTTTGGGGAACTGACAGACCCGATAGAGCAGAGAAAGCGCCTGAACGCCGAGATGGACGAAAAGGCTCGGATCTACGGGGAGCGCTATCCCGTGGATGAGGATTTCCTGAGTGCTCTGGCCCTCATGCCCCAGGCCTCTGGTGCCGCCCTGGGATTGGACCGCTTGGTCATGCTGGCCGTGGGCGCAGAGCGGATCGACCAGGTCCTATGGACTCCCGTGGCCGAGCAGACTGGCGTCTAGGCCGCGCATGGGCCATATGCGCCCCATGGACGCCACCCTTCGCTCCGCCAAGGCCCTTTCAGCAGCGGGACTAATTGCACCTGAGTCTCTAGCTTCGCTGGAGCAGGTCGCCGCCAAGTACGCTGTGGCCATTACCCCCGCCATGGCCGATCTCATTGAGCGTGCAGACGATCCTATTGGCCTGCAATTCCTGCCGCAGTCCGCGGAATTGGATCAGACTTCGGCAGAGTCGCCCGACCCGGTGGGAGATGATCGCTTCTCGCCGGTTCCAGGCATTGTCCACCGCTACCCTGATCGGGCCCTACTAAAGATTACCCACACCTGCGCCGTCTATTGTCGCTTCTGCTTTCGACGTGAAATGGTCGGGCCAGACGGACTGAAACCCCTGGATGGCGCGGCCTTGGACACCGCCATCGCCTACCTGGCCGCGCATCCGGAAATCTGGGAAGTCATCGTCACAGGCGGCGACCCCTTCATTCTGTCGCCCCGCCGCATCGCAGATCTCATGACCCGACTGACCGCAATAGACCATGTGAAGGTGGTGCGATTCCACACCCGTATTCCTGTCGTTGATCCGGACAAGATTACGACAGACTTGGTGGCCGCCCTGAGGACCACGGACAAGGCGGTATATGTGGCCCTGCACGCCAATCACCTTAAGGAACTGACCCCAGCGGCCCGAACGGCGTGTGCAAGATTGATCGATGCTGGCATTCCCATGCTGAGCCAGACCGTCCTGCTAAAGGGCGTCAATGACACGCCCGAAGCCCTCGGCGCCCTCATGCGCGGCTTCGTCGAGACCCGCATTAAGCCTTACTATTTGCACCATCCAGATCATGCCCCCGGCACAGGGCATTTCCGCACAACCATAGCTGAAGGCCAGGCCATACTTGCAGCCCTGCGCGGTCGCTATTCTGGGCTCTGCATGCCGACCTATATCCTCGACATCCCTGACGGCTATGGAAAGGTCCCGATCGGCCCCAATTACCTATCTACGGACAGCGTGGCTGACCCCTGGGGAACAGATCACCCCTACCCGCCTAAGCCCGGACTACCAGGCACCGATATTGGGCATTGAGGTCCAAGGTTCTGCTGGCGCCAGGGCAGGACCAGCCTGAAGCAGTTCAATGGATATACCGTCCGGAGAGCGGACAAAGGCCATGCGGCCGTCCCGTGGCGGGCGGTTGATCACCACGCCACCGGCTTCAAGCCGGGCGCAGGTTTCATAGATATTGTCGACGGCATAGGCCAAGTGGCCGAAATTACGGCCGCCCTGATAGTCCTCGGTATCCCAGTTATAGGTCAACTCGACCATAGGTGCCCGGGCCTGCTTGGCATGTTCCAGGTCGTCAGGGGCGCAGAGAAAAACCAGGGTGAACCGCCCGGCAGGGCTTTCCGAGCGCGAGGACTCTACCAAACCCAGCTTGCTGCAATAGAACTCTAAAGACGCCTCAAGGTCCTTCACCCGCACCATGGTATGCAAATACTTCATCGCTAGGCCCTCCATCGCCACATTGCGCGCTGGTGAAATGCGCTAGCGCCAGCCTCGATGCAAGAGGGCCCGATCTGCGACAGACACGCCTCTGTCGTGAATATAGAGCTATATTCTGTCTAAGAATTCATTTGTTTAGCAGGACTTCTGGTTCCATTCGTCGACGACGACTAGGGTCACGGGTCGCCGAAGGTGCTGATTCCACAGCATTCAATTGCGGTCACGCTAGGTTGGGAACGGGCTGAATGCGCTTTAAATCATCGCAGGTTTTTGCCATCGCTTTGGGCCTCTTTGTGGTGGCCTTTTTTGCGATCGGTAGCGTCGTGAATGGCGTCAAAGGTCACAAGGCCAAACCAGCGGTCGCAACCGCCACGGATAGCCGCCCGCCTGCCACAGTCCAGATCGCCGAAACGCCAGAGGAAATTCACCCCTACACCGTGACGATCCGCGGTCGAACCGAAGCAACCCGCACCGTGGCTGTGCGTTCCGAAACAGCTGGAATTGTCTCCCAGACCCCCGCTGTCGAGGGGCATTTGGTGGGCAAGGGTCAGGTGCTCTGCGCCCTGAATGTCGACGCACGCGCCGCAAGCCTGGATCAGGCAAGAGCCGCGCTTAGGTCCAGAATTCTCACCCAGCAGGCGTCAGAGGCGCTGGCCGCTAAGGGCTATCGCTCCAGAACCCAGTTGCTGCAGGATCAGGCCGCGCTCGACGGAGCCAAAGCCGCAGTTCGCCAAGCTGAAATAGCGCTAGAGCAAACCAATATCCGTGCGCCATTTGCCGGGACGTTCGACAAGCGTGAGGCAGAGATCGGGACCTATCTTGCACCGGGTCAATCCTGTGGCACCGTGATCGAGCTTACCCCAATCTTGATTGTGGGCGACATTTCGGAGTCCGATGTCTCCAAATTCGCGGTCGGTGCGCCCGCTACTGCCAAGCTGATTTCCGGGGAAATCCTATCAGGACAGGTACGTTATCTCGCCCACGATGCTGACCCCCAAACGCGCACCTACCATTTGGAAGTCACAGCTGAAAATCGTGATCTTAGGGCGCGGGCTGGACTTTCAGCTGACCTTAGAATTTCGGCGGGCGCAGGCCCGGCTCACCGCATTCCCCTATCGGCCCTAGTCCTGGATTCCGCTGGGCGTCAGGGTGTCCGCTTTGTCGGACCCGGTGAGATTGTCGGCTTCGCGCCAGTGACCGTCATCGAGGAAACCGACAAGGGCATCTATGTCTCAGGCCTCAAGAGCAAGGTGAGGGTGATCACGGTCGGCCAATCCTATGTCGGCGAAGGTCAAAAAGTTCAGGTCGGTCCAGCTCGGTAAACCCAGAGGCTGGCCATTACACAATTATCCAGGGCGGGCTCGATCCGCTCTCCCGGAGACGAAGCAGATGATGGGTCCCTTGATCGACGGCGCGATCAAACGGCGCAAGGTTGTGCTGGGCGTTACCTTGATCGCCGGTCTGTTTGGCCTGCTCGCCTATATGAACATGCCCCGGGAGTCCAAGCCCGATATCAAGATACCCTTTATTTCCGTGGTTGTTCCCTATCCTGGGGTCAGCCCGGAAGACGCCGAACGCCTGCTGGTCAAACCCCTGGAAACCAACCTTCAGAGTATTGAAGGCCTGAAGGAAATGAACGCCGTCGCCCGCCAGGGCATGGCGATCATCTCTCTCGAGTTTGACGCCGACTTTAAACAGGACAAGGTGCTGGGCGACGTCCGCGCTAAGGTTGACCTTGCCCGGGGTCGATTTCCGCCCGATGCCGAAGAACCCATCATTCAGGAAGCGAATTTCTCTGGTGATCCCGTTATCGGCATTGTCCTGTCGGGCCAGGCCCCTGAGCGTGAGCTCATGCGGATTAGCCGCGACCTAAAGCAACGCCTGGAAGCGGTTCCCGGTGTCTTGGCGGCCGACCAATCTGGCGGTCGGGAAGAGTTCCTAGAGGTCACTATCGATCCCCTTCGGATGGAGGCTTACAATGTCACCCCTGGCGAAATCTCTCAGACAATTGCCCGCAATAACCAACTGATCCCGGCCGGCGACATGCTGTCCGGCGGCGGCAAATTCGCGGTCAAGATCCCTGGGGTGGTCGAGAAGCCTGCGGACATTCTTGCCCTGCCGATCAAGCGCAATGGAGACCGGCTGATTACGATCGGCGACATTGGACAGGTACGTCGTACCTTCAAGGATGCCAGCTTTATTGCCCGCTTCAACGGCCAGCCTGCATATTCCCTTGAGGTGTCAAAGCGGTCTGGTGCCAATATTCTTGATACGGTCAAGCGCGTTCGGCAAACCGTTGAAGCCGAGCAGAAGCGATGGCCACCCACAGTCCATGCTGCCTACACCTTTGATGAAAGCGACTTCATCGGCCGAACCCTGGTCGTCCTAGAGGGCGGTCTGATCTCGGCCGGTATTCTCGTAATGATCATCATCGTCGCCAGCCTTGGCATTCGACAGGGGCTGATGGTGGGGCTGGCGATTCCTGCCTGTTTCACCCTGGCCTTTCTCATGCTCAACGCCATTCACATCACCCTAAATCAGATGGTGATGTTCGGCCTGGTCTTGGCAGTGGGCATACTCGTGGATGGCGGCATTGTGGTGGTGGAATACGCTGACCGGAAAATGGCCGAAGGCCTGGACAAGAGCGAAGCCTTCGCCGCGGCCGGCAAGCGAATGTTCTGGCCGGTGCTGAATGGCACCCTGACCACGCTCTGCGCCTTCCTGCCCTTCATGTTCTGGAACTCGATCGCCGGAAAGTTCATGAGCTTCTTGCCGCTCACCTTGTTCTTCGTGCTAGGGGCCTCGATCTTCGTCGCCCTGATCTTCACCCCCGCCCTCGGCTCGATCTTTGCCCGGGATGCGGCCGTGGACGAAGAGCATCTGGCGGAAATCGAAAAGTCTGAACGGGGCGACCCACGGGACATGGCCGGCTTCATGGGCTGGTATGCCCGTATGATCAGCTTCTTGGGCGCCCATCCCCTGCGGGTGATTGCCAGCGCCTTGGTCGTGATCTTCGTGGTCTTCTTTTGGTTTGGTAATACCAAGCACAGGACCGAATTCTTCCTGGATCAGGATCCCGAATTCGTCACGGTCTTCGTCAAGGGCCGCGGGAATATGTCTGCACCGGCGCAGGACCTTCTGGTGCGGGAGGTTGAAAACCGATTGTCTGGACTCAAGGGCGTTCAGTCTCTTTACGTCCGTAGCGGCTCGGCCAGCCCAGGCGGCGGTCGCAATCAGGCTCCCAATGACACTATTGGCCGGATTCAGGTCGAGTTTCTGAAATACGAAGATCGCAAGGCACTGGGCCTGCGCGGCAAGGATATCGCCCGAGAGGTGCGTCGCCGGGTGGCCGATATGTCCGGACTCCTTGTCGAAGTGCGCGAACCTGAGGGTGGCCCACCAACGGGTAAGGCCATTCAGGTTCAGCTTAGAGGCCCAGATCCCGCCGCCCTCACGCGTGCGGCAAACCTGATCGAAGCCAAGCTAAAGTCTGATCCGCAGCTGATTGAGTTAGAGGATAACCGCACCTCGCCCGGCATTGAGTGGTCCCTTGCTGTAGATCGTGAATCCGCCGGACGCTATGGCGTCGATGTCGTCTCTGTGGGCCAGGCGATTCAATACCTGACTGGCGGCGTCCTGGTCGGTCGCTTTAGGCCAAACGACGCTGAAGATGAACTGGACATCCGCGTGCGCTTCACGCCAGAGGGGCGCAACGCCACAGCCTTTCAAACTATGAAGATCCCGACAGCCCAGGGGCCCGTACCTCTGAGCTATTTCGTCAAGAGTGTTCCCGCCCAGCAGGTCACCAGCATCCAGCGTCGAGACAGCCAACGCTTAGTCTTGATCCAGGCCAACACCCTGCCGGGTATCGCTGCAAATCAGAAGATCGCGGAGCTTAAGCCCTGGCTTGAAAAGGCGGGACTGCCTGACTCGGTGCGCTGGAAATTCACCGGTGCGGACGAGGAAGGACAGAAGGCGGTGGTCTTCTTCATGACCGCCATCGCAGCCTCGCTCTTCATGATGATGATCATCCTGCTATGGCAGTTCAACAGCTTCTACGGGGTGGTGGTCACTCTATCAGCTGTCATCCTTTCGACGGTCGGTGTTCTGCTCGGGGTGCAAGTCAACCTGTTCCACACATTCGACTACATATCCGTGATCATGCTGGGTACTGGCGTTGTCGCCTTGGCCGGGGTCGTCGTCGGCCACAATATCGTTCTGGTCGACACGTTCTATCAGCTGAGAAACCAGGGGTATGAGGCCGACGAGGCCGCCGTCCGCGCCGCCGCACAAAGGTTCAGGCCCGTCATGCTGACCACACTGGTGACCGTGGTCGGTCTGCTGCCCCTAATGTTCCAAATCCATCCTGATTTCGGGCGTGCTGTTCTGGAATACGCTGCGCCAGGCTCAGAATGGTGGGTTCAGCTGTCAGCCGCCGTGGTCTGGGGCCTGACCTTCGCAACCATACTGACCCTAGTGCTGACCCCGGTCCTGCTGGCGGCGCCGAAGGTCATGGGCCGACGTTTCCGCTGGCTATTAAATCAGTTGAGGGGGCCATTGGGCCTGCGCCCCAAGGCGCAGGTTCCCGAAGGGGCGGTTCACTAACTCCAGATGATGACCTAGCTCAGGCCGTCCGGGTCTGGCGGCGCCAGAGGGCAGCATATTCCCCGCCCCGGGCCAGCAGGTCATCGTGAGTACCGCGCTCGACGACCTTGCCGCGGCGCAGGACGACGATCTGGTCGGCATCGACAATGGTCGAGAGGCGGTGGGCGATCACCAGGGTTGTCCGGCCGGCCCGGACCTTGCGCAGGGTCTGCTGGATGGCCTCTTCCGTGGGGCCATCAAGGGCGCTGGTGGCTTCGTCCAGTATAAGGAAACGGGGATTGGCCATCAGGGCCCGCGCTATGCCAACACGCTGGCGCTCACCCCCCGAGAGTTTCAATCCCCGCTCCCCGACCATTGTGGCCAGTCCCTGGGGCAGGCTCTCGATGAAAGCCCCCAGCTCCGCGGCATCGGCAGCGCGCAGAATGTCCGCCTCAGAGGCATCAGGACGCGAGAAGGCGATATTGGCGCGCAAGGTGTCATTAAAAAGCGCCACATCTTGCGGGACCAGGGCAATGGCGCTGCGAAGTTCCGATTGTCGGACCATTTTTAGATCCAGGCCATCAATGACGACGCGACCGGCCTTGGCATCCAGCAGACGCAAGGCCAGCCGGACGGCCGTGGTTTTTCCAGCCCCAGAAGGTCCAACAATCGCCGTCGTCGTCCCTGGCGGAATATCGAAACTGACCTCCTTGAGGCCTGTAGACCGGGCGTCATGCTGGAAATCGACCCGGTCAAAGGCGATGGCCGCACCCTGTCCGCTCGAGGGCGGCAGATCGACTGCGTCAGGGGCATCGATGATATCGGGGACCACAGCGGTGAGCCCCACCATCTGCTCCATGTCGATGAAGGCCTGGCGGATCTCCCGATAGTTGAAGCCCAGCATGTTCAGCGGCACATAGAGGCTGGTGAGCAGCAGGATGGCGGTGGTGACGTCGCCAATCCGCATGCGGCCATGCAGAACCTCAACCCCAGCCAACACGGTCATGATAGCCAGACCGATATTCAGAATCACCGCCTGGACCGCGTTCAGCAGGGAGAGCGATGTATTTGCCTGGACCGAGGCCTTCACATAGCGGCCCATGGCGTCCTGGTAGCGCACCACCGTGCGGCCTTCGGACCCGAAGGTCTTGATCGCCTCGTAATTGATCATGGCATCCACTGACAGACCTGCCGCCCGGCTGTCGGCCTCGTTCAGCTCGCGCCTGTGGCTGAGCCGCCAGTCTGTGATCCGGAAGGTGAGGACCGTGTAGATAACGATGGTCACAAACGCTGTCGCAGCAAACCGCCAGTCCAGCTTTAAGGCCATGACCGCCATGGCCATGACCAGTTCCACCGCGGTCGGGCCCAGGCTGAACACCACACTGCGGATTAGGAAGTCTGTCGACCTTGATCCCCGGTCGATGATCCGCGCCAGGGTTCCAGTCTGCTTGCTCTGATGGAAGTCGAGGGACAAGCCCAGGGTATGGCCAAAGGCCTCCACCGCTGCCTTGGCCATGGTGGCCTGGGAGACGGGCGTGAAGATCGCCTCTCGGGCGAAGGGCGCGCAGGCCGAAACCAGGCGCAGGGCTGCAAAAGCCAGGGCCAGTCCGACAAAATTAGCCCCAAGGGCGATGGCGGATTTTACTGAAGGTGACAAGGTGTTGATGGCTTCGCCCAGCATCACTGGGGCCCAGACCCCCGCCAGCTTTCCTGCGAAGACAAGGATCAAGGCAGAGGGAATGCGCCAACCAAGGCCAGGCGCGCCGCAACGGAGAACGAGCCGTCCAAGGTCGGCCATGGAGCTCCAGAAGCTGAACCTTACGCCCACTGGGGCGACAGCGCCTTCTGACCGCCCCCCTGCGTGATGAAAACTCATTTCGCAGCGCCTCCCTGACCATAGATCCAGGTTGTCTGCTCGCCACCACCCGGCGTCATCCAATCCACCTTTAGATCTGGCCCATACTGAACGGCGCGATAGGGTGAGGACGTCAGGGCTGCTGCCCGCGCCGCTTCAATGCTCAGCATGGCGTCAATGGATTCACCAAAGACCTTCAAGCTATGGTGCCCGGCATTGACGGGACCTGTAAGGGCCAGGGCAAAACGACCCTGAGAGTCCGCTCGACCTTCGCCAAGTTTATTGCCGTCTACCCAGACACTGAACTTCATGCTGGCAGGACCAAATCCCGAGACCACAGCCCCGCCCTCCCGGTCGACATCAAAGGCCGAAACCCGTGCGGGCATCGACGGTGCCAGGGCCAAGGCGCCAGCGCCTGAACGCAAGACAACGCCCATCCCACCTTGCGTGACCAAGAGATAGCCTGAAGCCTGCAAGACCCGCTCTGGGGTGGTTTCCGAAACCCCGTAGATCTCAGTCTGGCCAGAGGCCGGCAGCCGGATGACCCAACGGCCGTCCTTGTCTGCGATAGCTTGCCCAGCCAAGCCTGTCGGACGCGCCAAGCGCACAGCGGCCTTGGCCGCTGCCGTCCCAAAAACCTCAATACCCCCTGCGATATTCCGGACTGAGGTCACCTGCGGTGGGGGCTGATAGTCGACTTCAGAGGCCGATCTGGCCGCTGGTTTCTGCACTGACTTGGCCGCGGGGACGCATCCCGTCAGAGACACCAAGAGGACAGCGCCAAGACCGATGAAGAGTGATTGCTTCTGACGCACGGTTTGGTCGACACTCCCGCGAATTGAGTCTGACGGCTTTGTCCGCAAATCAGGCGCGGCTCGTCCCTTCTTAGACCATTTCGTGGAGCATCCCATGGGGCAATCCCCTAAGTCCCTATCTTCGGTCTGCGTCTTTTGTGGTGCCTCCAACGAGGCCGATCCAGCTCTATTGGATGCTGCGGCTCAATTGGGACGTGATCTGGCCGCCGCAAGCTTGAAACTGATCTATGGCGGCGGGGGCGTTGGATTGATGGGAGCCTGCGCCCTCGCCGCCCACAAGGCCGGTGGCGACGTTCTGGGAATTATCCCGCACTTTCTGAAGGTCCGCGAAAAGCGTCTGGACGTGGTGGAAACCATCGTCGTTGACTCCATGCATGAGCGGAAGATCCAGTTGTTTGACCGGTCCGACGCCTTCGTCGTCCTACCAGGCGGCATAGGCACCCTGGAGGAAATCGTTGAGCTGCTATCCTGGCGGCGCCTGGACCTGCATGCCAAGCCAGTGGTGTTTTACAATGTTGATGGCTTTTGGGAGCCACTCTTCGCCCTCTTCCAGCACACGGTGGACGCCAAACTCACCCCGCCGGAATTCATGCAGAGCTGGGCCTCTGTGCGCACGGTCGCAGAGATATTGCCCGCCCTCTATGCCGCATTGCCGGTGCCAGAGAGTGATGCAGAACTTGGCGACAAAGCCTAGCTGACCACGTCGCGGAAGCCGTTGACGATGGGATAGCGGCGATCCCGGCCAAAGGCCCTGGGTCCAATCTTCACCCCAGGCGCGGCCTGACGACGTTTGTACTCTGAATTATAAAGCAGACGCTGGACCCGCTCGACGGTTTCAGGGGCATGACCCCGGGCGACGATCTCATCTAGGGTTGCTTCCTCTTCCACCAATCCATGGAGGATAGCGTCCAGTTCGGCGTATTCAGGCAGGCTGTCCTGGTCCTTTTGATCGGGCCTTAGCTCAGCGGATGGTGCCTTGGTCAGGATACGCTGAGGGATAGGATCATCGGCGACCCCAAAGGGGTTATTGGCATTACGCCATTCACAGACCCCATAGACGTCGGTCTTATAGATGTCCTTCAGGACATTATAGCCGCCGCACATGTCGCCATAGAGGGTGGCGTAGCCCACCGCCATCTCGCTCTTATTGCCTGTGGTTAGCAGCATAAGCCCAAGCTTATTGGATAAGGCCATAAGCGAAAGACCGCGGGTGCGGGCCTGGATGTTTTCT
>CAITHQ010000028.1 GCA_903892305.1 uncultured Alphaproteobacteria bacterium | reverse complement strand
GTTCCGCCGACTAAGAAACCCTTCCAATTCCAAATGCCGCATCTGTCTTTGGATGTCTTGAAGCCTGCGGGGGCGGTTGCTTTCCTGCTCGCTGCACTCGGCTTGTTAGCCTTTGCCGCCCGGCGGAGTAATGACAGCCATCGGGATGCAGAACGCCGCCGGCGCGAGAACAATTCTTCCTTCTCAGGCGCACCCTTGGCTGACTTTGAGACGGCCGTAGTCGATGAGCACCCGCCTCTCGTTGAAGAACCGTCTGAGGCTGTCGACGCCCCTGAGGAGGTTGCACATGCTGAACCGGTGGTGGCCCTTGAGGACCATGCACACGCTCTAGAGGCTGAGCCTCATGTCGCTGATGAAGTAGAAGAGGCCGCCGAAGCTGCCGAAGAGGTTGCGCCGACCGAAGAGGTTGCCGCCCTTGGGGACGATGCTCACGCCCTAGAGGCAGAGCCGCATGTCGCTGACGACGTGGCAGAGGTCGCCGAGGCCGCTGAAGAGGGTACACCGACGGAAGAAGTTGCCGCCCTTGAGGACCATGCTCACGCCCTAGAGGCAGAGCCGCATGTCGCTGACGACGTGGCAGAGGTCGCCGAGGCCGCTGAAGAGGGGGCACCGACTGAAGAGGTCGCCGTACTTGAGGACCATGCACACGCTCTAGAGGCCGAGCCACACGTCGCTGACGACGTGGCAGAGGTCGCCGAAGTTTCTGAAGAGATTGCTCCGACTGAAGAGGTCTCGGCCCTTGAAAGCCCCTCCTCCGATGGTGAACCGCCTATCAGCACCCCTACAGCAGAGGATGCAGAGATTGCCACACACGAGGACGGTGGAAGCATCGCCAAGATGATCGCTGACGCGGTGTCGGACCTGCGCGAACACGCCGATAAGGAGAAAGAGCTGACACCCTAATCAGCTTTTTCTCCCTCGTCCCAAGTCGCAACGTCAGTTGCGGGTGGGGATGATCACAGGCAGGTATTCGTAGCCTTTCACAAAGACAGAGTGTGTGCGCTGGGGCTCAGCGACCACACGCACCTCTGGGAAGCGCTTCATAATCTCTTCCCACATAATCGTCAGTTGCAGCTCTGCCAGACGATTGCCGACGCAGCGGTGGACGCCAAAGCCGAATGACATGTGGTGACGCGGGCGTTCGCGATCGATGATGTAGGCATTGGGATTCTCGATAACCTCTTCATCGCGGTTGCCCGAGACATACCACATGACGACGTTGTCGCCCTTTTTGATCATCTTACCGTTCAGCTCGAAGTCCCTCGTGGCTGTGCGGCGCATGTGGGCCAAGGGCGTCTGCCAGCGGATGGTCTCTGAGACCATTGAGGTGATCAGGGCAGGATTAGCGCGCAGCTTGGCGTACTGGTCCGGATTCTTGTTCAGCGCATAGATTGAGCCAGAAATCGTGTTCCGGGTGGTGTCGTTTCCGCCGATGATCAGCAAGGCGACATTGCCGTGGAACTCGTGGACGTCCATGTCACGGGTTTGCGGGCCGTGGGCCAGCATGGAAATCAGGTCATTGGCAGGTGGCTCGTTGAGCCGTGTATTCCAAAGCGCCGTAAAGGCATTGAAGCACTCCGTGATTTCGGTGCGCTTCTGCTCCCAGCTGGTCACGGGACCGTGGCCTGGGGCGTTGGTGAAAACATCCGACCAGTGGGTCAGCTTGCGGCGGTCCTCGAAGGGGAAGTCGAAAATCGTCGCCAGGGTCATGGCGGTCAGTTCCTTGGAAACCAGATCAACCCAATCAAATTCCTGACCGATCGGCAGGTTATCAAGGATGATGCCGGCCCGCTCCCGAATGACTGGCTCTAGCCGATGGAGATTATTGGGTGCCACTACCGGGCTAACCGTCTTGCGCTGCACATCGTGCTTGGGCGGGTCCATGGCAATGAAGCTGGGACGCGTGGGGCGATTGGCGTTCTCGGCCTTGGCTTCCAGAGACACCAGGGTGATGCCGTCGGCGGAGGAAAAGACTTCATGGTTGGTATCCACCGCCATGATGTCGTGCCACTTGGTCACCGACCAGTAGGGGCCATAGGCGCTGTCGGCCACATAGTGCACGGGATCTTCCTTGCGCAGGCGCTCAAAATAGGCCCAGAGCTTGTCTTCGGTGAAAAGCTCAGGTTGCGCGGGATCTAGGGTTTCAAGGGGCTGGTCGTAGGCCCTGGCGCGAGCTTCCGCGGAAATGTCGATGGCACCGTCGCTCATAAGAAGTCTCCCTTATGTTAGGTCCGGCCAAGCAAGCCGGCGGGACTCTGCAGATCCCATCTCACCATGACGCCGATCCGAACACTGTTTTGCAAGGGAAACCTCCCATCTCGCGCGGATTGATCTATCTTGAGCGCTTCGAACTCGGAGGCCCGTCCATGTCGCGTGATGCAATCAAGACCTTCATCCTGGCCAGCTCTGTGATCTGCGGCGTCAGTTATATGGCTAGCTGGGACCTCAATCTGCCGCCCCTGGCGGGCGTGGTCTGGAAGGGATCGGGGGTGGCCCTGCTGGCGGTCTGGGCAGCCATGTCGGCCCGCAATCGCGCCGGGTGGGAGATTGCCGCAGTCATGGCCTTCGGAGCCCTGGGCGATATCCTGCTGGAAATCATGGGAATGATCCCCGGTGCCGTGGCCTTCCTGGTCGGGCATAGGATCGCCATTGGGCTCTATCAACGCTACCGGCGGCGAGACCTAACGCGCAGCCAGATCGCCTTGGCGATCACCTTGGTTCCGACTGTTGTCCTGATCGCCTATCTCCTGCCTTCGGCCAGAACGAGTGCCATCGGCATTGCCGTCTACGCCCTGGTGCTCAGTCTGATGGCAGCCACGGCCTGGACCAGCCGATTCCCACGCTATCAGGTGGGGCTGGGTGCCATCATGTTTGTGATCTCAGACTTGCTGATCTTCGCCCGCAGCGGCCCTCTCCACGGCATGGCATGGGTCAGCATCGCGGTCTGGAGCCTATACTATTTTGGCCAGGTGCTGATCTGCCGCGGGGTGGTGATCACCCTCCCGGTCCTGGAAGCCGAATATGAGGCGGCAAATCAGGTCGCCCCACCGAACCTTTCGGCCCACTCCGCCACCTGAGCATCCTCGACCTTTCGGAACAGGACCTCGGGGGCCTTCACCGGTCGCCCAGCAGGAAGCAGGTTGAGGGCTGTGTCCGCCGTCGGCCAGAGGCCTGGAATGCTCTCCCCCACCCCGTCGGCGATGGCTTGGGCGGCAAAGGGAATGAAGGGCTCTGAGACCTTGGCGAACAGGGCCACCAGATTGAGGCCGGTGCGAACCGCCACCGCAGCACGGTCCCGATCGGTCTTCACCGCCGTCCAGGGTGCGGCTTCCGTCAGGTACTGATTGCCGAGAACCCATAGCTGCCGTAGGGCCTGGCAGGCCTTGCGCATTTCCGCGGCGTCGAGCATTGCGGTCAGTTCTGCAAGCTTTTCAGCCACATCAGCGGCAAGCTTGATTTCCAGCGGCCCATCCTCGCCTTCCCCTGGCACCACGCCCTCGAAGCGCGTCTCGGTGAACTTCAGAATGCGGTTGACGAAATTACCCAGCACATCGGCCAGGTCGGCATTCACCTGGGCCTGGAACTGCTCCCAGGTGAAGGTGGCATCGCTGCTCTCAGGCGTATTGGCGGTCAGCCACCAGCGCCAATAGTCGGCAGGGAGCAAGTCCAGCGCCGTATCCATAAAGATGCCGCGCTTGTGGGTGGTTGAGAACCGGCCACCATAATAGTCCAACCAGTTGAAGCCCTTGAGCGTGTCCACCAGCTTCCATGGCGCATTGTCCGCCAGTTGCCAGGTGCCATCGGCGGTCTGGGTTTCATTGACCCCGATCAGGGTGCAGGGGAAACCCACCGTGTGAAAGGGCACATTGTCCTTACCCATGAACTCCACATAGGTGACGTCCGAAGACTCCGGTCCCCGCCACCAGCTTTCCCAATCGCTGGCGGCGGCCTTGCCACTCGGTGCCTTTGCGTCGGCCCATTCCCAGGTGGCACCAATATATTCGATGGGGGCGTCGAACCAAACATAGAAGACCTTGCCTTCGAGCCCCTTGGCGTCTGGCTTCACCCCATGGGGATTGGGGCCCCAGTCGGCGGCATTGACCGGCACGCCCCACTCCAGGTCGCGGGTAATCCCACGATCCTGCAGCCCCTCATCCAGCCACTTCTGAGCGATGGAGGTCACTAAGACCGGCCATTCACCCTTCTTGTCATTGATGATGTCCTGCAAGCGCGGCGAAAAGGCGGTCTGCTTGAGGAACAGGTGCTTGGCGTCGCGGATTTCGATCTCCGTTGAACCCGAGACCGACGAGCGCGGCGAGATCAGGTCCACGGGATCTAGCTGGCGGGTACAGTTATCGCACTGATCCCCCCGGGCGGCGTCATAGGCGCAATGGGGGCAGGTCCCCACCACATAGCGGTCTGGCAGGAAGCGCTTGTCGGCCAGGGAATAGACCTGCTGGGTGACCCGCTCTTCCATAAAGCCACGCTCCCAGAGTGTCTGGGCGAACCTCTGGGTCAGGGCCCGGTTTTGGGGCGAAGAGGATCGCCCGAAATGATCCCAGCTCAGGCCGTAGCGACGGCCAAGCTCGTACTGGATCTTGTGCTGCTCAGCGCAAAAGGTCGCCACATCTTGGCCGGCCGCAGCAGCAGCCAGTTCAGCGGGGGTACCATGCTCATCTGTGGCGCAGATATAGAGGGTCTCGATTCCCCGAGCCCGCTTGTAACGGGCGAAAACATCGGCGGGCATCATTGACCCCGCAAGGTTCCCCAAGTGCTTGACGCCGTTGATGTACGGCAGGGCTGAGGTGATGAGCACGCGGGTCATGACAGGTCTCGAAATGAGGAGGAGGCAGGCTTATAGGGCGCCATCCTTAACGAACAAAGCCCGCTTTCTCCTGGTCTTCCCCAAGGGAATAGGTCAGGGTCCGAGCTACAAACAGATCGGGGAGGATCTGAAAATGTTTAGCCGTATCAATTGGCTGGCTGTCGTCACTGCGGTCATCGCCCTGGAAGTGCTTGGTTACCTTTGGTACGGCCCCGTGGTTGGCGGTGCCTGGATGTCGGCCTATCGGGAGTCTTTTGGACACGATCCCGACCTGAGCCATGTGGCGATGACGCAAAGCTTAGGCGTCATCAACACTCTGATCCTCACCCTTGGCCTGGCTATCGTCCTGCCGAAGCTTGGCGTCTCGGGGCTAAAGTCAGTGGTAGCGGCCGCCTTGATCTGGCTGGCCTTCAACTTCACGACCATGGCGATTGACTATCTTTATGTGGGTCTGGGCCTGCGGCTAGTGGGGATCAATATGGGCTATCAGATCCTAGCCTACGTCCTCGCTGGTGCCATCATCGGCTGGATGCCCGTCAAGGCCGCTACATCCGACGCGGAAGATTGAGTCATAAGGTGAAATTTCCCACTTAACCTCCGCCCCCCCGGACTATAATGGGGAGTCTGACGAGCGGAGGGGTTTTGATGGGAATTTGGCTGAAGCGATTGTCCGTGGCTGCTGCAGCCCTGGCCAGCCTTGCATTGACCAGCTGCGGCCAAGCACCGTCTGCCAAACCGAAAATTCTGCATCTTTA
The DNA here is from genome assembly GCA_903892305.1 of uncultured Alphaproteobacteria bacterium. Taxonomy (GTDB): domain Bacteria; phylum Pseudomonadota; class Alphaproteobacteria; order Caulobacterales; family Caulobacteraceae; genus Phenylobacterium. The sequence goes on along the minus strand of CAITHQ010000028.1, from coordinate 10,490 downwards.
CAATTGGTCTGATTATATCGACCCAAAAATCCTCGCGGACTTTACCTCTGAGACGGGGATCAAGGTGGTCTATGACACCTATGACTCCAATGAGATTCTGGAAACCAAGGTGCTCCAGGGGCAAACGGGCTACGATATTGTCGTTCCGTCAAACCATAACATCCCCCGCTATATTACGGCCGGTGCCATCCTCCCCCTGGACAAGGCCAAGCTGAAGAACTTGGGCAATCTTTGGCCAAAGATCATGACCCACATGGACCCTTTTGATCCGGGTTCGAAATACACCATTCCCTACATGTGGGGCACAATCGGGATTGGCTATAATCCCGAGGCCCTCGCCAAGCGCCTGCCAGGCGTCAAGATCGACTCCTGGGCCATTGCCTTTGACCCTAAGATTCTGGCGAAATTGCAGGATTGCCGGGTTTATTGGCTGGATGCCCCAGAGGATATGTTCGCCGTCGCCCTCAACTATATGGGCAAGGATCCGAACTCTAAGTCTGTAGACGACTACAAGGCAGCCGCTGACATGATGTCGGCCGCCCGGCCCTTCGTTCGGAAGTTCCACTCATCGCAATACATCGACGCCCTGGCCAACGGCGATATCTGCATGGCTATCGGCTATTCCGGCGACATTCTTCAGGCCAAGGCCAGAGCCGAGGAAGCTGGCGGTAAGGTCAAGGTCGCCTATGCGGTGCCCAAAGAAGGCACCCAGGTCTGGTTCGACGTCTTCGCCATGCCCAAGGACGCCCCGAACACCGAGGCCGCCTATACTTTCCTGGACTATATGCTGCGGCCCGATGTCATCGCCCGTGCCTCGACCTTCACCAAGTATGCCAACGCCAATTCCGCGGCGACGCCGCTGGTGACCGAGTCCGTCCGCAATGACCCCAATGTTTATTTGCCAGACGAGGTCTTCAATCGACTCTTCGTCACCACCGGCAAGGACGAGGCCCTGCTGCGGGATGTCAACCGTCAATGGGTCCGGGTGCAAACAGGTCAATGACCACGTCTAACCGCCTAAACATTGGCGCAGTTCGCTGCACCTTCGCCCCCTGGGAAGACCCCGTCGCTAAACCCCTCATTCGGTTTGAGGGTGTGGTTAAGCGGTTTGGCGACGACGTGGCGGTCAATGGTGTCTCGTTGGACATTTACGAAAAAGAGTTCTTCGCCCTGCTAGGCCCATCAGGCTGCGGCAAGACCACCCTCATGCGCATGTTGGCCGGGTTTGAGACGCCCAATGAAGGCCGCATCACCCTGGAAGGCGAAGACATATTGGCCAAGCCCGCCCACAAGCGGCCGGTCAATATGATGTTCCAGTCCTACGCCCTGTTTCCCCATCTGAATGTGGAACAGAACATCGCCTTTGGCCTGAAGCACTTGCCCAAGGATGAGCGCACAGACCGGGTTTTGGAAATGCTCGCTCTGGTCCGGCTGGAGGGTCTGGCCCGGCGCAAGCCTGATCAGTTGTCTGGAGGACAGCGCCAGAGGGTGGCCTTGGCCCGGGCCATAGCGCCCCGCCCTCGCCTCTTGCTCCTCGATGAGCCCCTTGCGGCCCTCGACAAGAAACTGCGAGACGAAACCCAATTCGAGTTGGTCGCCCTACAGGAACGCCTGGGCATGACCTTCATGGTCGTCACCCATGACCAGGAAGAAGCCATGGTCATGTCCACTCGGGTTGCGGTCATGGATAAGGGCCAGATCGTCCAGGTGGGCCGCCCCTCGGAAGTCTATGAGACACCCAATAGCCGCTATGTGGCCGACTTCATTGGCGAGGTGAATTTGTTCGAGGCCAAGGTGACCTCCGCAAACGGCGTCACCATGACCCTGGCCGGTGAAAACTGTCCTGCAGGCTATGCCGTCCTGGAAGACGATCTCCTGGCACCTGGGGTGAATGTGACCCTGGCTGTGCGCCCCGAAAAGATCCAGGTCAGCCAAGACAGACCGCCGGCTGGTGCAAATGGCATGGCGGGCAAGGTCGCCGACATCGGCTATCTCGGGGATTGGACAACCTATCTGGTTACAGTGCCTGGGGGCATGACCGTGCGAGCCGCCCGGGCAAACTCGGCCCGCATTGTCGAGCGGCCAATCGATTGGGACGATGAGGTGTGGCTGACCTTCAGCCCTGACGCCGCCGTCGTACTGACCTCTTGAGTAAGCTGCGTCCGCCCCATCGGGGTTTGCCCGCCCTGGCACCCTTTCTTTGGCTGGCGGCCTTCTTCCTGTTTCCCTTTGTTCTGGTGGCCAAGCTGAGCCTATCGGACATCGCTCTGGCCATGCCGCCCTATGCGCCGCGCCTGGACCTGTCGAAGGGTCTCGATGGAGTCTCGACCTTTCTGCACGGCCTGGATTTCGACGCCTATCGGCACATGGTCGAGGACGGCGTCTATGCGGCGGCCTATCTGTCGAGCCTGAAGTTTGCCGCCATAGGCACCGGCATATTGCTGCTCGTCGGCTATCCTATGGCCTATGGCATGGCCCGATACCCGCCCAAGGTGCGCCAAGCCCTGCTGATGATGGTTGTCCTGCCCTTCTGGACCAGCTTCCTGATCCGCATCTACGCCTGGATCGCCATCCTCAAGCCCGAGGGCCTTCTGAACGCCGCCTTGGGCTGGCTGGGCCTGCCGCCGGTTGCCCTAATGGACAATGACCCGTCGGTGATCATTGGGCTGGTTTATGCCTATCTGCCCTTCATGGTCCTGCCCCTTTACAGCGTTTTAGAGCGCCAGGATGAAAGCCTTCTGGAAGCCGCCTCTGACCTTGGCTGCACCCAATTTGAGGCCTTCTGGCGGGTGACATTTCCCTTGTCACTTCCCGGCATCGCAGCCGGTGCCCTGCTGTGTTTTATTCCGATGGTCGGAGAATTCGTCATCCCAGACCTGCTGGGTGGATCCTCGACCCTGATGCTGGGCAAGACCATTTGGACCGAATTCTTTGCCAACCGCGACTGGCCCGCGGCTTCTGCCGTGGCCATCATCCTGCTAGCGACCCTGATCGCGCCGATTCTTATCTATCAGCGCCAGCAAGCCAAGCTGTTGGATGCCCAATGAGACGCGGTCCATCACCCTTCAATATTGCCTCAGTCGTGCTGGGCATGGCCTTCCTGTACCTGCCGATCCTTCTGCTGGTGGTGTTCTCATTTAATGCCAGCAAGCTGGTCACCGTCTGGGGCGGCTTCTCCACACGGTGGTACGCGGCACTGTTCCAGGACCAGCAAATGCTGGATGCCATCGGCGTCACCCTAAGGGTTGGCTTGGTCTCAGCCACACTGGCGACGGGGCTGGGAACCCTGGCAGCCCTGGCCTTGTCCAAGGTCGGCGGCTTTCGTGGCCGGCTACTGTTTTCAGGCATGATCTACGCGCCCCTGGTCATGCCCGAGGTCATTTTAGGCCTCTCTCTGCTCCTGCTGTTTGTCGCCATCGGTGCGCCCCGTGGCATTTGGACCGTCACTGCCAGCCATGCGACCATGACCCTGTGCTATGCCGCCGTGGTCATCCAGGCCCGACTGGTCAGTTTTGATAAGTCCCTGGAAGAGGCAGCCCGGGACCTCGGCCGCACGCCCCTTCAGGCCTTTTTCGAAGTCACCCTGCCCAATATCGCCCCCGCCGTCGTCGCGGCCTGGATGTTGGCCTTCACCCTGTCTCTGGATGATCTGGTGATAGCCAGCTTCACCTCCGGCCCCGGCTCAACCACCCTGCCCATGCGGATCTACAGTCAGGTCAGGCTAGGGGTAAACCCGGAAATCAACGCCGTTTCCACCCTGCTGATCGGCCTGGTGGCCACGGGGGTCATCGCGGCCTATCTGGTCCAGCAAAGACGCAAGGTCGCCGACAACGCGGTCTAGAGCGGGGCCGTCCGGTCAAACCACGGCCTTGCCTGTTCCAGCTGACCCGCCAGACGGAACAGGGTCGCCTCATCGGCCATCCGCCCGACAAACTGCATGCCAATAGGCAAGCCGCTGGCGCTCCAGCTCAAGGGCACCGTCATGGCCGGCTGGCCGGTATTGTTGAAGGCCTGGGTGTTGGGCATGAAGTGGAACAGGCGCTCCACAAACAGAGACACATCCTCGGTCAGATGGCCGATGGGAATGGCTGGGCAGCCCAGGGTCGAGAGCAGCAGAACGTCATAATCCTGAAAGAGCCGCGCCACCGCCCGGCCATAGGCGTGAATGGCCGCCAGACCGCGCACATAGTCAGAACCGGACACCCCCTTGCCCCGCCGATACATGCCCCAGGTGAGGGGCTCGAGCTCATGATCCGCCACCGGGCGACCACGGCGGTCGGCCTCAGCGTCAACATTGGCGGTCACTGAGGCGGCAATCACATTGCCGGCCGCCAACTGCATGGCCGCCAAATCGCCAGGCAGGGTCACCTCCTCGACCCTGTGGCCCAGGGACTCGCAAAGCTTTGCGGCGTCGAGCACGGCGGCTTTGCACTCCGGGTCAAGGCCAGGCGATGCCAGGGCCACCGTGGTAAACCCGATGCGCAGGGTGCCTGGGGCCCGCTTGGCCTCCTCAGCGAAGGCCCGGCTCGGTGGGCTCAAATAATAGGGATCCCCCGCCTGGGGCTGGCAGGAAATATCCAGAAGGACGGCGCTATCGCGGACCGAGCGGGTCACGGCGTGCTGGATGGAGGCACCCCCCCAGCCTTCACCCGCAGGCGCAAAGGACACCCGTCCCCGGGAGGGCTTCATGCCAAACAAACCACATGCCGAAGCTGGCGTGCGGATCGAGCCACCGCCGTCGCTGGCGTGGGCTGCTGGCAGAATGCCCGCCGCCACCGCCGAAGCCGCCCCGCCGGACGAGCCGCCAGGGGTGCGCGAGACATCCCAGGGATTGCGGCAAATCCCCAGATGGGTCGGCTCCGTCACCGGCACCAGACCAAACTCTGGCGTATTGGTCTTGCCGAAGATCACCAGACCCGCGGCCTTGTAGGCGCTTGTGAGTGCACTGTCCGTAGGCGAAACCACGTCCTTCAGCAGGGCCGAGCCACTGCTGGTGACCGTACCGGCCAGGGCGGCACCCAGGTCCTTGAGCAGAAAGGGCACCCCAGCCAAGGGGCCTGCGGTGGCCTGTTCCGCCAGGGCCTTACGCGCCATATCCGTCAGGTCGCTGGTCACGGCATTCAATGCCGGATTTACCGCCGCCATCCGCGCCACGGCGGTGTCGAGCAGTTCGACCGGGCTCACCTCGCCTCTGGCCACCAGAGCCGCCAGTCCGACGGCGTCCAGCTTGCGATAGTCTTCGAACGTCATGGCGGTCCTCCTTACGATTTTCCTCAGAGGATCACAGGTCCTGTCACCTTCCAAGCCTAGATCAACACCTCGCGCCTTGCCCTCCGCGCCGGGTCATGGCATTCGACCGCCCATGGGGCCGGCTTAGCTCAGCTGGTAGAGCAGCGGTTTTGTAAACCGAAGGTCACGGGTTCGATTCCTGTAGCCGGCACCAGGCCCCACGCTGAAAATTCAGAAGCCCCCAAGCAACATGTAAATATAAGAGGACTTGGGTGCCGCATGCTCAGCCCGCGCCCGAATTGGCCAGGACTATCCCTGTAGTTAGGGACGCAAATATCCCTAAGCTATCGAAACCAATTGTTTTCAGATTTGAGAATGGCTTTGCAGCCTATACATCTTCTAGATCAAGGCTCGACTTGAATTCGGTAGATTTAGGCCAATAATTTCAATGAATTGTGGAATTTTCGCCGCCTTTGAATTTCCTGCAGGTCAAGCGCTTGCATCTTAACAGGCGGGATGATTTGAATGGCATATCGGCTTGATCGGGCCCATGGCTTTAGCTCAAGGGCAAGTGAGTCAATTAGGTGTTAGGAATGGCTGATGCATTGATGGCCAGACAGGGGCTAAGGTGCCTTCACCCGTCATTTATGAGTTTTGGCATTTTGCTTGCCATGACGTCGTTTGCTCAGGCTCAGGTCCTGGTCATCAACCCAGAGGGTGCGACCGAGGTGGTGTCTGGTCCTGTGGTGACCACGGCGTCAGGGCGCATATCCCTCGACCAACAGGTTTCAGCCCCTGTAGAAGGGCGATCCCCAGACCGAATTCAGGTCGCCCAGGCCATCCGCGAAACTTCAGACAGCCTGCAGATCAGCGATCGATTGATTGAGGCTGTAGCTTGGCAGGAGTCGCGGCTTAATCAGGCGGCCGTTTCGCCGAAGGGCGCGCGGGGGGTCATGCAGCTCATGCCCGGCACTGCGTCCCAGCTTGGGGTCCAGTCCGCCGATCTTAAGGACAATATTCGCGGCGGCGCGGTCTATCTGAAACAGTTGCTCGGTCGGTTTGATAATGACCTTGTGCTGACCCTCGCGGCCTATAATGCAGGGCCCGGTGCCGTCCAGAAATATGGCGGGGTGCCGCCCTATCGAGAAACCAAAGCCTATGTGGCCGCCATACTTGCGCGATTGGCGGCGTCTGAGGCCTCAACCGTCATTGCCCGGAACCGACCATGACCCGCAGAGCCTCCCTCGCATTGGCCATGTCCGCCCTTGCCACCTCGGCGTCGGCTCAGACCGTCACCACCGACCCGGCAGGGTCCTCCCCCCTGGTGGCCGCCCTAGGCTGGGTACAGGGAACCTTGCTTGGCAATCTGGCCACCACCGCCGCCGTGATCGCCGTGGCTGTGGTTGGGTTCATGATGTTGACCGGCCGTATTGAGTGGCGGCGGGGCCTGACCGTGGTGATCGGCTGCTTTATCATCTTTGGCGCTGCTGCCATTGTGGCAGGCATCCGATCCCTAGCTGGCGGATTGCACTAGATCATGGCTGGCCTAAAGTCCGACCCCATTTTCAGCGCCCTCACCCGCCCCCAGATGATTTGGGGGGTGACCTATACCTGGGCAGTCTTCAACCTGATTGTCACCCTCGAGGGCTTTCTAATCACCCGGTCGTTTTGGGTGTTCCTGCTGGCTTTTGTGCTCCACGGCATTGGCTATGTGGGCTGTATCAACGAGCCCAGGTTTTTTGACCTCTGGATTGCCAAACTCAGCCGCTGCCCCCGCATCCCGAACCATCGGTTCTGGGGCGCGAACGCCTATCACCCCTGATGGGAGAGGTGTTCACCACAAGAGCCGCCAAGGTTCTCGCACCGAAGGAGGTGCAGATCGGGGATCGCTTGCCCTATGCCGGGCATCTTGACCCTCAGACCCTGCGGACACGGGACGGCTTACTGCTCCAGGTTATCAAGCTGCAGGGGTTTCCAGCTGAGACCTCCGACGATGATGAGTTGAACTATCGTAAGGCGGTTCGGGAGACTCTTCTGCGCGGGGCGGCATCATCACGGCTGGTGATTTATCACCATGTGATCCGGCGGCGAGTGGAGCCCTTGCGCCATGCCCCGCCGGAACAGGCATTCTGCGCGGCCCTGGACGCCGCCTGGCAGGAACAGCTCGAAACGCGACGCCTTTACGTCAACGACATCTATCTGACCCTGGTCAGTCGCCCCCTGCAGGGGACAGCAGGATGGCTCAGCGGACTGTTTGGGCAGGGCAAGGCCGGCATCGAAACCCAGGAACGGCAGGTCCGCCAGCTTCATGCCCTGCGCGAGACCTTCCAGGCAGCCCTAGCCCATTATGGCCCGCGCACCTTGGCCCTTTATAATGGGCGGGGCGGCCTCTGCTCAGAGCCTGCGGAGTTTCTCGCCAATCTGGTGAATGGAGAGCCCAGCAGGGTCCTGGCACCCACCGGCGACCTTGGCAGATCCCTAGCTGGACGCCGCTTAAGCTTTGGCCTCGACGCCATGGAGTTTGGCCCTGGCGGCCCCTGGCCAACCCGCTTTGGCGCTATGGTCTCCATGAAGGACTATCCGGCCAGGTCCAGCCCCGGCATGCTCGATGGCGTCCTGCGCCTGCCCCACGAAATGGTGCTCACCGAAAGCTTTGGTTTTGTTGACCGGCAGGTTTCCTTGGACCGCATGGGCCTGGCCCTGCGTCGCTTGCGCGCAGCGGAAGACGACGCCGTCAGCCTAAGATCGGAACTGGCCGCAGCTAAGGACGAGGTCGGGGCCGGACGTGCCGTATATGGCGAGCATCATCTCAGCATACTAGCCAAGGCGGAAACCTTGGATGGGCTTGACCAAGGCGTTGCGGAAATTCAGTCAGCCCTGGGCGAAGCCGGTGCCATTTCCGTGCGCGAGGATGTCAATCTTGAACCAGCCTTCTGGGCGCAATTCCCTGCCAATTTCGCCTTCATAGCCCGGCGCGCCCTGGTGTCGGTCGCCAATTTCGCCAGCCTAGCAAGCCTACACAATCAGCCACAAGGACAGACCCAAAATCTGCACTGGGGGGCACCTGTCGCCATGCTGGAGACCACGTCCTTCGGGCCCTATGCGTTTAACTTCCACAACGGCGACCTTGGGAATTTCTCGGTTATTGGGCCTTCCGGCTCGGGCAAGACCGCCCTGCTCACCTTCCTGACGGCCCAGGCCCAAAGGTTCAAGCCGCGCGTCGCCTATTTCGACAAAGACCGCGGTGCTGAAGCCTTCATCCGCGCCATTGGCGGGCGTTATGATGTCTTAGCCCCAGGAACGCCTTCGGGGTTTAATCCTCTGGCCCTGACCGATACTGGGGAAAACCGCGCCTTTATTGCCGAGTGGCTCGGGACCCTTCTTATGAGCGACGGCGCTGTGCTTGACGCTCAGGACCGAGAGACAATTGCCGATGCCATAGACGCCAGTTTCGCCCAGCCTCCTGCCCTTCGGCGGTTGAAGTACCTGCGTGATCTCTTCAGGGGTGGTCGCCGACCCGCAGCTGGGGACTTGGCCTCCCGCCTCGCGGCTTGGTGCGAAGGCGGAGAGCATGCCTGGCTGTTCGATAATGACGTCGATCTCATCGATGATCAGGCGCGTATTGTCGGCTTCGACATGACCCGGCTGCTCGATTTTCCGACGATCCGCACCCCGGCCATGATGTACCTATTCCACCGCGTAGAGCAGAGGCTGGACGGATCTCCGGCCATGATCCTAGTGGACGAGGGTTGGAAAGCTCTGGACGACGATGTCTTCGCCCGGCGGATCAAGGACTGGGAAAAGACGATCCGTAAGCGCAACGGTCTTGTCGGATTCTGTACGCAAAGCGCGTCAGATGCTCTGGAAAGCCGGATCGCGTCAGCCATTGTCGAGCAATCCGCAACGCAAATCTTCTTCCCCAATCCGCGTGCCCGGGCCGTGGATTATGTGGATGGTTTTGGACTGACCGAGCATGAACTTACCCTGGTCCAGACCCTGCCGGACACCTCAAGGTGTTTCCTGGTCAAGCAGGCGGAGACGAGCGTGGTGGCGCGGCTAGACCTTAGCGGCATGACCGGCGAGCTTCGGGTCCTTGCAGGAACTGAGCGCAGCATCAGACGATTGGACGCCCTGAGGGCGAAGCTTGGGGATGATCCAGCTGATTGGCTTGAACCCTTCATGTCTGGCGCGAATGCATGACCAGCGCCTGCCAAATGTCGCCGGAAACCGGCTCGATCCGCGCCGTTCTTGGAGCAGTGGATTGCAATACCCAGGACTTTGCACAGCGGGGTTACGTAGCCCTTGCTGGATCTGCCAGTTTTCAGACCGGCCTCACCATTGCCCTGACCATCTATGTGGCCGCGGTTGGCTATCGGCTACTACTGGCGCCTGACGGTGCTCGACTTTCAGACGGCCCACGTATGGCCTTAAAGGTCGGTGCTATTCTAGCCATGGTCACCAGCTGGAACCTCTTTCAGACCCTGGTGTTTGATGTCGCAGCCAGGGCACCGAGCCAATTGGCGGCCCTGATTTCATCGCCCTCGGTCGGTGGGCAAGGCGGGGTGAGCGATCCTGTGGGTCAGTTACAGGTCCTCTATGATCAGCTGACAGCCGCCTCATCAGCTTTTGCCGCGGGGGTGAAGCTGCCAGGTGCCGCGCGGTTTATGGCTGCGGCCCAGGCCTTGGCGGCTGCAGCCGACACCGTATTGATCGTAACCACAGGCATGCTGGCCGCCTGTGCCCTTCTTGTTGGCGTTTTGACGGCGATCGGGCCCCTGTTTGTTGCGCTCTTTCTCTTTGACTCGACGCGGGAACTGGCGGTCGGCTGGGTCCGGGCCTTGCTCGCCACAGCGGTGTCCACCCTTTTGATCTGGACCCTTGTCTTCTTAGAGGTTTCCGCAATGACGCCTTGGCTTGTGACCTTGGTTCAACAGACCCAGACCAACAGTCTCAACGCCAACACTGCGATTAGCGCTTCAACCTTGGTCTCTGTCTTTACCCTTGGCCAAGTGGCCGTCGTCTTGGCAGCCGTCATCATCGCTGTCGCATTTAGGCCACCGAACATCCTAGCCAGCCTTGGCTCCGTGGCGATCGGCGCAAGGGCTTCGGCTGGCAGCCCGACCCCGGTATCGATCCAGGGTGAGTCGAGTTTTACCACCCGTCCTAACTTGTTAGCTGACCAAATGCGTGGCGAGGCGATTGGAAGACCTGGGTCTGCTCCAACGGCCCGCCAGGGTGCCTTCGCCCTTGCGTCCTATTCG